>DASVVJ010000297.1:0-2107 GCA_036389955.1 Myxococcaceae bacterium | reverse complement strand
CCCAGGTGGCGATGTCCCGGAGGAGCAGCGTCCTCAACAAGCGGCCGAGGTAGTCGCTGGACAGGCGCGATTGGTACTCGTGGAGCGGCTGCCCCTCGGTGGAGCTGAGCACCTGATGGTACGCGAGCAGGAAGTGGTGCTCGAACTCCAGCCGGCCGCCGCCACTGCTCAGATCGATGAGCGGGGGGCCTGCATCTTCCGGATCATCGAGCTTCGAGTCGGTGAAGGCCTTCCAGAGCGCTTGATAGTACGGGGTGGAGAGCGGGCCGCGCGTCAGGGACTCGACATGCTCCCACTCCTGCTTTCCCGCGGGCAGGTCGCCAGGCTGGCCAAGCCCCTTGAGCGAGTCGATGGCCAGTTTCAGGCGCTGTTCGATCTCTTTGTAGCGCTTCTTCTCTTCCTTGTTCATGAAGAGGCGAAGCTTGGAGGGGGAGGGCGCCAGGGACTGGTTGAACGCCCAGTGGCGCCCGATGGCGTGCCCAAAGCAGCGGGTAATGACCGCGAGGAGCTGAGCATCCAGGTCCGGACGGCGGTCCGCTTTCCTGGTGCTGAACTCTCCGGCCAAGTCCGTCAGCGCGCGGACTGCTCCCAATTCCTTGAGGCCAATCCCCTCTGTGTTCCAGGCTTCGGAGCTGCTCAGGCCAAGCTGAAGCGCCTTCGCCAGGATCTTGATCACGCTCAGGACGTCCATTTCGCTCCTACTCCTCAGGCTGGAGAAGCGATCCTTGAACCGCCTCTACGCGCGGGAGCGTAGCTCAAGAGCTGGCAATGCCCTCAGCCGGAGAGAGTGGACGAACTCCAGGGCTGGGGGAAGCGCACAGCTCTTCGGCCAGCGCCTCCAACACCTGGGCACCGGCCCGGTCCGTGAAACGCTCCTGGGCGAAGCGCAGCGCCTCGGTGGCCAACTGGCGCCGTGCGTGAGGCGCTTCGAGGACCGACAGCAGCGTCCGCCGCCATTCCTCCACGTCTCCCATGGAGACGAACCACCCGTTCTCTCCGTGGCGGATGTAGTCCTCGGTGCCAATGCACCGGGTCGCGACCACTGGCACGCCCAGCGACATGGCCTGGATCAACGTCATCTGCCCGCTCGCCGTCTCCCGGTTGTTGACGGGAATGGCGACGAGTTCCGCCTCGGCGATGATGCGCAGGTAGTCTTCCTGCGGGATGCTGGTCAGCACCTTGACGTTGGGCGGAACGGGCCCAGCCGGCCAGCCGTGCGGATGCGCCACCACCACCAGCTGGACAGGCAGTCCCTGCACCGCGCGGAACAGGGTGCCGTAGTCACGGCCCGAGGAGCCGAGCGCGGCGATGTAGCGCGGCGCAAGCCCGAAGCGCTCGCGTGCCCCGTGGAACTCCTCGGCCTTCAGCTCCGCCCCGGTCAGGTAGGTGAACTGGAAGCGCGATGGCGGCAGGGCGAAGGTGCGCGCGTAAACCGAGCGCTCGTGCTTCGTATAGACGATGAACCGATCCACGCGCCGGTAGGCAAGCCGTGACAACCACTTGCGGAGCCCCTGGTACTCGTGGCCGCAGTTGAAGTACCAGACGACGTGCGGGGTGCGCTCGAAGGTCAGCAGGTTCACCAACCCCAGCGTGAAGCCTCCCTGCGGGAAGGCCGTGACGATCAAGTCCTGAGGATGGCGAGCCAGATACCACCTGGCTTTCAGGGCCAGCCGGAGCAGCTGCCACCACTTCTTCCCGGGCGTGCGCTTCTGGGTCGAGTCCACCAGGTCTTCCAGCCCCACGTAGGAGCACTCGAAGCGATCCGGAGGGAGGAACTCGCCCAGCCACCGGCGATCCGGGCGGAGAAACCACGCGACGAACAGCACGCGCACCTTCTGGGCGGACGCACGGGCACCCGGTGGCGAGCCGATGCTCCAGAGGAAGGCGCGATGGCTCCTGAGCAGCAGGTAGAGGCCCAGGGGCCCCAGCAGTCCCACCGGCCAGCCCAGCGCCACGTGCAGCGCGGGCGGCGCTCCCGGCAGCACGGCCTCCAGCACCTGCCGCGCCCCGGACACGAAATAGATGTGGAAGAGGTAGAGCGGCATGCTGATCGAGCCCAGGTAGACGAGCCCGCTCGCCAACCGCTTCCACCCCGTGCCCAGGCTCC
>DASVVJ010000296.1:0-3662 GCA_036389955.1 Myxococcaceae bacterium | reverse complement strand
TTGGGGGCCGGAGGCGCCTCCTCCTTCTGACGGGAGCACGCCCCCGCCACCGCGAGGAGCAGCGACCAGCTCAGCAGTCCGGCCAGGTGGTTTCTGGAGTGTCTTCTCAAGTGCCCATCCTCCCGAAAGGGTGCTTCACGTCTCCGAGGCCGCCGGGTGCCAGCGCCGCAGCAGCCGGGCGCCCACCAGGCTCACCGCTCCGAACAACACCAGGCCCAATATGGAAGCGGCCAGCACGGAGGCGAACAGCAGGTCCGTGCGGAACTGACGGTAGGTGGATAACACGAGGATGCCCAGCCCCGGGTCGCCCTCGGAGAAGCCGGCGACGAACTCGCCCACGATGGCGCCGATGACGCACAGGCCCGAGGCCACGCGCAGCCCCGTCACCATGTGCGGCAGCGCCGCGGGCAGCTCCAGCTTCCACAGCGTGGCCAGCCGCCGCGCGCCGTAGAGGCGGAACAGGTCCTTGAGCGCGGGCTCCACTGAGCGCAGGCCGGTGAGCGTGTTGGCGATGACCGGGAACAGCGAGACGATGAAGGACGACACCGCCACCGCGCGCGGGCCCGGGCCGAACCACAGCACCAGCAGCGGGGCGATGGCCACGATGGGCACCGTCTGCAGAAAGACGGTGTACGGGTAGAGCGCCCGCTCCAGCAGCCGCGAGGAGCTCAGGATGACGGCGGCGAGCACGCCCACCGTCGCGCTCAGCCCGAAGCCCACCAGCGCGGAGCTGCCCGTGGTGAGCGCCGCCCCCAGCAGCGTGGAAGCCTCCTTGCCCGCCGCGAGGCCAACGGCCGTGGGAGGCGGCAGCAACCAGGCCGGAATCTCCATCACCCGGGCCAGGCCTTCCCAGAGGAGCAGCAGCAGCCCCAGCGCCACCAGCGGCGCCACCGCCACGCTCAGCTGGGAGCGGATGCCCAAGCCTCTCATTGGGCCTCTCCCCGCTCCAGAGCCTCGTGCAGCAGCCGCGCCTCGCGGGCGAAGGAGGCCTCGGTGCGCAGGGCGAGGCTCCGCTCGGCAGGAAGCTCCAGCGTCCGGTCCAGCATGATGCGCGCGGGCCGTCGCGACAGCACCACGGCCCGCTCGGCCAGATAGGCCGCCTCGGAGAGCGAGTGGGTGACGAACAGCACCGTCATGCCCAGTCTGCGCCACAGCGCCCGGAGCTGATCATCCAGCCGGCCCCGCGTCAGTTCGTCCAGGGCGGCGAAGGGCTCGTCCAGCAGCAGCAACCGGGGACGGGTGACGAGCGCCCGCGCCAGTGACACGCGCATGCGCATGCCGCCGGACAGCTCCGCCGGATAGCGCCCGGTGGCATCGCCCAGCCCCACCTGCTCGAGCACCTCGCGGGCGGCGGCCTGGCGCTCGGGCCTGGCCACACCGGTCAGCTCCAGCGGCAGCGCCGCGTTGTCCAGCACGGAACGCCAGGGCAGCAGGTGCGCGTCCTGGAAGACATAGGCAATGGGGGCGCGCTCTTCGACGGTGTGCTCCAGGGGCGGAGTGAAGGAGATGCGGCCCGCCTCGGGCCGATCCAGCCCGGCCACCAGCCGCAGCAGCGTGGACTTGCCGCAGCCGGAGGGGCCCACCAGCGCCACGAAGGAGCCGGCGGCCACGTCCAGATCCAGCCCCTCCAGCACGGACACCCCACCCGGGTAGGTGCGGCGCAGGCCCTCGGCTCGCACGCGCACGCCCCCATGCCCGGAGGTGGGAGCCAGCGAAGGTGCCGAGGGTGGGCCAGGCTGCGCCATGGAGCCAGGGTTCTATCCGCCGGGCCGCGGGAGCGCGAGGAGAATGGCGCCTGTCAGCCCACAGCACCCCACGAGAATTCCGGGAGTCTCTCGCGGGAAAATCCTTCAGCATTGAGAGGAAGAGAGGGCGCAACCCTGTGAATTGCCAGGGCTCGCCGTGTGGCACGGCTTACGCATTGTCCCCCCGTGGGAGCGGGTTGGAAGGGGGAGGGTGTCGTGGCCAAGATGCGTCTGGGGGAGTGGCTGATTCACAACCGTTCGCTGTCGCCTGAGCAGGTGCAGACGGCACTGGCGTATGCACGCCAGTGGAGGTGCAAGCTGGGCGACGCGATTCTCGAGCTGAGGCTGATTCCTCGCGAGGAGTTCATGCGGCTGTTGGCGGGCCACCTGAATGTGCCGTTCATCCGCGGAGATCAGCTCGACAAGGTGCCGGCCGCCACTCTCCGCTCGGTGCCGGCCGAGATGCTCAACCGCCTGCGGGTCTGCCCGCTGAAGCTCGTCCCGGGCGGGACGCGCGGTCAGATCTACGTGGCGACGAGCAAGCCGGATGACCTGAAGCTGCTCGATGAGGTGACGTTCGCCACCAACCTCACCGCGGTGCCCGTGCTCGCGCTGCCCGAGGACATCGAGCGGGTGTTGCGCCGCAACGGCATCATCGCCGGGCGGTACATCGAGCCCATCGAGCTGCCGCCGGAAGAGGATTTTCGCGTCGAGCCGTGAGCGGGGTACTGAAGCCGAGCAGGAGGCATTCCCTCGGATACACCCTCAGTTAGCCTGGAGGCATCCGTCCAAGCCTTCTGGCCACCATGCACAGTTTCATCTCCAGCATGTGGAGGTGATGACATGGCGGAGCATGTTGGAGAGGGGCTAGGGCAGCAAGGCACGCTTGAGCTGCCGGTTGATCAGTACGCGGGCTGGCGTGAATCCGCCCTGGCCAGCCTGGAGCGGGCCCACGGGCTGCTCGCGGAGGGCCAAGCCCGACAGGGTATGCACACCCTGTTCGCGGCGCTGCAAGGCCCACGTGCCTTCCTTCCCCTGGAGGAGTGGAAGCGCTTCTGCCAGCTCTGCCGCGCGCACCCGATCCTGCAACTGCTGCTGGAGGATCCTCTCACACACAGGAGCTTCGCCCGGCCCCGTGGGTACCCGGGAGACGCAGTGCTCCTGGACTTGATGTACCAGCCCGAGCTGAACGAGCAGGGCCCTGTCTCGAAGACCGGGCGTGAGATCTTCGACTTCCTCTACGGGCAATCGAACACGATCAGCCTTCGGTACCGCCGGGACCTGCTGGCGCGGCGGATCGACGAGGTCGCGGACGCGGTGCCAGAGGCGCGGATCGTCTCCGTGGCCGCTGGCCATCTGCGCGAGGCGCAGAGCTCCCGGGCGGTGGCGGAGCGGCGGTTCGGCCAGTTCCTCGCGGTGGACCAGGATCCGGAGAGCCTGACGGTCATCGAGCAGGAACTCATGCCTCTGGGGATCCAGCCGGTCCATGGCTCCGTGAGGGCACTGCTCAAGCAGGAGCTGCGCTTCACGGATCAGGACTTCATCTACGCTGCCGGGCTCTACGACTACCTTCCCCAGCCCGTGGCCATCTCACTGACCCACCTTCTGTTCTCCATGCTGCGCCCCGGCGGCCGGCTTCTCCTGGCCAACTACGCCGACAACGTGCAGGACCCGGGTTGCCGAGCGTACATGGAGGCCTTCATGGACTGGTGGCTGCTCTACCGCGAGGAGAGGGAGGTGGAAGAGTGGCTCCGGGACATTCCCCTGTCGCAGCTGGCGCAACGCCAGCTCTTCCTGGACGGGCCCGGCAACATCCTCTACCTCGAGCTGGTCCGCCGGTGACTGGGGGCGCTCCAGCGGTACGTCTCCTGCTGAGTGAGCAGGCCGGGGGGCAGCGGTGCGCAACCCCGGGGGGAG
>DASVVJ010000295.1:0-4962 GCA_036389955.1 Myxococcaceae bacterium | reverse complement strand
CCCTACCGTGAGTCTTGAAGTACGCCGTTTACCTTCGGGCGTGGTGTATCTCCAGTAGTCATCCGCAATGGGAGTTTCGATCGCGGTCAACTTCGGGCGCCAATCATCTTCAGGCACATGTCACCTCAGCGGCTGGGTTTTGCACCACTCTCATGGCACAAACGACTCTGGCTGGCACGTATAGGGCCTGTGCGGTTTGGCTTGCCTGCAAACATACCCCGTGATGCACGTGTTGGGTTCCTGCGGATCGCAAGGAACCCGGCACAACCGAGCGTCGCAGACCAACCCAACGGCGCACGGTGGGTAACCTTCGCCACATTGCTCAACGCACTCCAGCCACACCTTGCCTGGGCGCTCGAGCCTATAGGTCACCTCGCACTCGCCGCCTCGGGGGCAAGGTGTTTGCTGGCAAGATGGACCGTAGACCTCTGCGCATGCAGAGGCTCCTTCTTCATGCTGAACGCACTGCTGCCCCTCGGGGCACCCTCGCGCTTGGCATGTAGGGAGGCACACCGGTTCCGGCGCCGTGTCCGCGCAGAAGAAGCCCTCGGGACAGGCGGCCGCGTCTTCCTTGTGGCAGGTTCTGGCGCACCAACTTTTACGAATGCCGCCGCAGATCAAACCGGGAGCACAGGCTCCCTCCTGGTTCGAAGGCAACACAATGCAGGACTCACCTTCTTGGCGAAGACCCAATGGAACACATAACCGCACCAAGGGGCCGTTCCCTGCCGTGGCAAGCTTGCTGCAGACTTGGCCCTCGGGGCATGGCACAGACTCGGAGCACTGGCTGTCGGTGCAGTACTGCCGCCGGGCTCGCGCCTCTGTCACGCAGCCAAGAGGAGGATCACACGGCTGGCCTGCCCCGCAGTCACGCCGGTATGTCATCAGCCGCTCGCGCGCCTCGGAGGTCAGCACCGGGCTGATGGGCCTGCCACTGGGCTCTCCCTTCGACTGTTCAGGCATCAGCACACCGCTCAGCACCAAAACGAGCGGCAGTGGCAACAACACGCCTGCCAAGATGGGCAGGACCGCGCGCCAGTTCACCCGCACTCCCTGATGCATTCAGGGGTGTTGTCCCTCCCATCGCTGCAGTACTTCTGAAAGATGGGAACAGGGCAATCCTCCGGAATGAACTCTTTCACGTCCTTTCCGACAGCCTTGTTGACCCTTCCATCCCTCCCGAATTCAGAGGGGCAACCTGTGCTCATCACGAGCGTGAACAAGCCTGTTCCCACCACATGGCGCCAGCGCATGAGTCCCTCCCGCAGAGGCTGCTGACGGTAACAGTCAGCGGCGCCCATTGCCGCTTCCAACCAGTTGGGAGCACCTGATCGCCACTCCTAACCAGTTAGGAGTGCCTGAGCGCCACTTCCGACCAGTCGGAACTAGGCGCAATCGCCACTCCCAACCAGTTGGGAGTGCCCGCCTGCCACTTCCAACCAGTTGGAAGTAACCGATCGGCACTCCTAACCAGTAAGGAGTGACCGTATGCCGCTTTCGGTATGGATGGGACTTGTTCCCACTCGAACTTCTGGAATTTCGGGCACTTGCGCCAAAGCCTGTGGGAACAGTTCACCTACCCTCCGGTGGGCTCGATGTAGGCACAGACTTCAGGGGGGTCTCTAGGACAGGACTATAGCACTTACCCTTACGGAGAACGTAGCCGCTCTCCACACAGGCTTCGGCGGTCATCTTAGGATTCTCCACCCAGCAGCCTTCATCGAAGGCCACCTGCATACTTCCTGGGCACCGACCCTTCTTGTCAGGCTGGAGCTGCTGCCGAGGGACTCGGCGAGGTACCGCCTCAGGGTGCTGATCCATGGACTTCCCGTCTGAGGCGGGTGGGGTGGAGTCCTCAGGCTCGCCGGGCGCGGTGTCCCCTACGCCAGCCGTACCCGCATCGGGCACTTGGGCCTCCGCCCACCTCGGAGAACTCACCCACACATGTTCGGGTGGAAGGGGCTCGAGCCGCACGCTCCACAGCATCGCCGCGCTGACTCCCACGGCGGCCAGCGCCAGCCATGGCTTCCACGCCCGCGCCCGCATGAACGCCCGAGGGCGCTCCGGCTTCTCCACTGTGACAACAGACACCGGGAGCGCTGGGACAGACACCTCGGAAGCTGGCCTCGAAGCGGGCGCCCCTTGCGGCGCCACTTCATCCCCTGCGACAGCCTCCAGCGCCTGGGCCAGCTCCGCCGCCGTGCCCCGATCCTCCGGCGCATCCGACAACAGCCGGAGGATCCACTCCCGCAGCACCGGCTCCACCCGGGCATTGCGCTCCAACAGGGGGCGGAGGTCGCGGCTCGACACGTGCCATCTGCCCTCCCCGTCCTGCTGTACCTTCATCGGTGGCGGGTACTCGCCCATCACCAACCGGTAGGCCGTCACTCCCAGCGCGAACAGATCATCCGCGGGCGTGGGCGGGTAGTAACCGTCCTGCTCGCGCGCCAGCCGAAGGTCGAACAGGCAGGCCTGGGGCGACACGTACTCGGGGGTGAAGGGAGCCAGTGACCGCCACGTCAGCCGCTCCGCCCCCGGGCAGTGGCATGAGCCAAAGTCGATGAGCACCGGAGACCTGTCGGACAACCGGACCAACACGTTGTCCCCCTTCACGTCCCGGTGCACGCCGCCTACGGCATGCACTGCCTCCAGCGCCCGCGCCAGCCGCGCCAGCACCCGGTACACCTCCCGGCCCGAGAGAGCGTACCGTTCGGCCCAGGCATACAGCCGCGTGCCCTCCACCCACTCCATGACGAAGAAGGCGTATTCGGCTCCTGAGCCGTAACGCAGCACTCCACGGTCCAGCAGCCGGGGAACGCCCGGGTGCCTCAGGCGCGAGAGCAACTCCACCTCACGGCCGAAGCGCTTGTCCCACGAGTGCAGCGCCACCTTGAGCGCCACGGGGCCCGAGTGCTCCTGACCCACGCGCACCGCCCGGTACACGGCGCCGTATGCCCCATACCCCTGCAACGCCTCCACGCGCCAGGCTCCCACCTGGGCCCCCGGGGGCATACGCGGCGAGGACGGCTCAGGGGGGCGCGCCATGGCAGCGCCCGAAGATAGCCAAGTCCCGGTGGAGGAGAAGCACTACCTGAGCCGCAGCCCCCTTGCCGTACCGCCGTAGGCGCACGCCCAGCCGCCAGGCAAGCACGCAAGGAACGCTTCGCCTGCGAAGAGGCTCTCTTCCAGCATTGCGCCGCTCTTTCCAGGACCGAGATTGCCCTTATGGACGATGGGCAAAAGCTTGCCGGAGTGACGTCTGCATCCGACGCCCCTGCGGACCATCGCCTGCTCGAAGCGGAGCAGCGCCACCTGCTGGACCTGTTCCACCAGGCCCCTGGCTTCCTGTGCTTCTTGCGCGGGCCGGAGTTCGTCTTCGAGCTGGCCAACGCTGCTTACTTCCAGCTCGTGGGCCACCGTGACGTCATTGGTAAACGCGCGCGCGAGGCGTTTCCCGAAGTGCAAGGCCAGGGTTACTTCGAGCTGCTCGAGCGCGTCTTCACCACCGGGGAGCCTGTCTCCGGCCGGGCCATGAAGCTGGAGCTACAACACGAGCCCGGTGGGCCTCGGAGCGAAGCCTTCGTGGACTTCATCTACCAGCCCATCCGGGATGTGGCGGGCCGCGTCACCGGCATCCTCGTCCAGGGCCACGACGTCACCGAGGCGAAGAAGCAGGAGACTCAACGCCTGCTCACCGAGCAGGCACTGCGAGCCTCGGAAACGCGCTACCGCACGCTCTTCGAGTCCATCGACGACGGCTATTGCCTCATGCAGATGATCCTCGATGAGCGGGGAGAGACCGTCGACTACCGCTTCCTGGAGGCCAACTCCGCCTTCGCGAGCCAGACGGGGCTCCAGAACGCGGTGGGCAAGCGGGTGCGCGAGCTCGTGCCGGATCTCGACGCGTCCTGGTTCCGGCTCTACGGCCGGGTCGCGGCCACGGGCGAGCCTGCGCGCTTCGAGAACCACGCTCCGGCGATGGGGCGTTGGTTCGACGTGTACGCCAGCCGGGTAGGCCAGCCCGAGCTGCGCCAGGTCGCGCTCGTCTTCAAGGACATCACCGCGCGCAAGCAGGCCGAGGCCGAGCGCGAGCGCCTGCTGGAACTCGAAAGCGCGGCGCGTGCCGAGGCCCAGGAGGCCAACCGTCTCAAGGACGAGTTTCTGGCCACCGTGTCCCACGAGCTGCGCACCCCCCTGACGGCGATGCTCGGCTGGATCCAGATGCTGCGCACCGGAAGCCTGCCGCCCGGCAAGCGCGAGCGGGCCCTGGAGACCGTGGAGCGCAACGCCCGGGCTCAGGCCCAGCTCATCGAGGACCTGCTCGACGTGAGCCGCATCCTCGCGGGAAAGATGCGGCTGGAGGTGGCGCCGGTGGAGGTAAGCCCGGTGGTGGAGGAGGCACTCGAGTCCGTACGCCCAGCGGCGGAAGCCAAGGGCCTGCGGCTGCAGGCGGCGCTCGACTCCATGGGCACCGTGATGGGGGATACGCACCGGCTGCAGCAGGTGGTGTGGAACCTGCTCTCCAACGCGGTGAAGTTCACCCCCAAGGGAGGCCGGGTCCAGGTGTTCGTGGAGCGGCGAGACTCCTCCGTGGAGATCACCGTGGCGGACACGGGCCAGGGCATCTCCGCGGATTTCCTGCCGCACGTCTTCGAGCAATTCCGCCAGGAGGAGGGCGGCCCCCGGCGCAAGCACGGAGGCCTGGGACTGGGCCTCTCCATCGTCAAGCACCTCGTCGAAGCTCACGGGGGAACCATCTCCGCGGCAAGTGAAGGGGAAGGCAAAGGGACCACCTTCGTGGTACGCCTGCCCCTGTCCGTGGCGGTGCGCCGGGAGGTCACCCTTCACCCGAAGCTCCAGGCGGACGCATCGCTTCCAGCGGACCTGCAGTGCCCACGGGAACTCGCGGGGCTCTCCATTCTCGTGCTCGACGATGAGAGCGACACCCGGGACTTCCTCACG
>DASVVJ010000294.1:0-3379 GCA_036389955.1 Myxococcaceae bacterium | reverse complement strand
GCACGCCGACAAGCCTCTGCAGGTAAAGCGCCACGCGCTCCTTGCACTCCTGCTGCTCCTGCGGCTTGGCCGACAGCGTGCGGCCGAGATCCATCCACGCCGCGGGAGACAGGCCCCGCATCGGCAGACCGCTGACAGCGTCCGTCAGCCGGAAGCGAACCTCGGCGGAGTCGCCCCCGCTCAGCTGCGGTGGGTGGGGGCCGGGCACTCCGGGCCGCAGCACGGAGAGCTCCACCACGGCGCCCTCCTTCTCCAGCCGCCAGGAGCCGTCGGCCGGCGGGGGCAACGCGGACAGCGGTGCTTCGGAGGGGGTGAGGGCAGGGCGCCGCGCCATGGAGAGGGCCACGGACCCGGCCACGGCCAAAACGGTGAGCAGCGCGGCGCTCTTCGCGAGCGTCGGGAGGTAGGTCGGCATTTTCATGGTGGAAGTCCCTTACTCGACGCGCAGCAGGCCCCACTCGCCGCTCAGGTTGCCCATGCTGCCCTGGTCCCGGAACAGGTAGTCCCCTCGCACCGCGCCCGCCCCACCCGCGCTGGGCAGGTACACCTCGTAGTGCGAGTAGGGGTGCACGTTCTCCTGGCCCCCCAGGTACATCCCAATCGGGTTGGTGCCGATGGCCCGTGAGGCTGTCTCCGTGAGGGTGCACTTGCCGGACAGGCCGAACTCGGCCGAGCCCGGGCACACGTACGGATCGCGCTGCCACAGGTGTCCCACCAGCTTGAAGGTGGAGCCGCGATAAGAGCCGTGAGGCTGCAGCAGCCGCAGCCGGGCCTGCTGGCCCCGCGCCACGCGGAACACCGGCGTCACCGGATCCGTGCCTACCAGGCCATTGCTGTAGGCCTCGTGGGCGTTGGGCACCGCGCCCAGTCCCCCGGCCGTGTTGCCAAACGCGGCGTTGGGGCGCAGGCCGAAGCGGAACCACAGCGGCTCGGTGCCATTGTTGATGGCCATCTGCCCGGCGTCCTGGTTGTCCTCGGCGACCAGCCCCTCGGCGGCGATGTTCTCCACCGCGGTGCCGTCCGCGAAGCGGTGGCTCAGCTGCTTCTGGAACATCACCGCGAAGTCGCGGAAGGCGACGCTGTCGGGCCGGCCATCCCGGTCGGCATCCGGGCCCACGCTCGCCGCCGAGCGCCGGCTCGCGTCCAGGGTCCAGGCGGTCCCGGGCGGCTCGATGATGAGCGAGCCCCCCAGTGACTTCTGGCCCTGTTTGACCTTGTCGGCGGGGATGAGGTTGGTGCCGCCGAACTCTATCGGGGTGGCCACCATCCGGGTGTCCCGCGTGTTGAGGGTGTCCGGGGTACCGTTGACTTCGCCCGCATACCAGCGGTAGCGAATCAAGCCGCCCGGGGGGGCGAGCTGCTCCGGGTTCTTTCCCACGTTGGTCCCATCGGCCCGGGAGACGTCGTAGCTCACCAGCTGGGGATGCAGCCCCACATAGCTCGAGGGGCGGATGAGGTTGTTGTTGAAGGTCGTCACGCCCTGCACGCCCGTCCGGTCCCGGTTGACCACGCCAATGAGGTGGGTGAGGTTGGCCAGATCGGGGTTGTCGTCGAAGAAGCCGTTGCCGTTGAGGTCGCCCGGCAGCCGGTTGCGCAGGGTGATCTCGATGCACTCGCCCGCCGCGGCGCGCAGCACGATGGGCTCCACGGGCACCCCCGCGCGCAGCCTGCCGGTGGAGTCGAGATCCACGGTGCGCACGTAGAGGATGGCCGTCGGATCATGCAGCGGGCCCGACTTGCCATTGGACAGCAGGGTGCGCCGCGGGTTGTACACCAGGGTGCCGCCCCCTGGGCTCAGCGGGGCTCCCACGTGCTGGGTGGCCGAGGCATCCGCCGGGACGAGCCTGACGCCCAGCGGGTTGCCCAGCGCGGTGTTGGCCAGCACCGCGGTGATGTCATAGCTGCGGATGGGGGCGGCTTTGGGGCACACGCCGCTGGCATCGGAGCGGAAGTCCAGCGGGTTGACGATCCGCACAGGCATCCGGGAGTTGGGCAGCCCGACCAGGTCGGCCCGGTAGGCGTTGTACGCGCGCATCATGCCCCATACGCCGGTCCACCAGCCGTCCTGGCTGGTGTTCATGGAGTACGCATAGTCCACCTGGGGGCCGACCTGGCCGAGCATCGGCATCAACGGCACGGCCGCGGTGAACTGCTCCGAGATGCCCAGTGCCTGGGCGTTCCTCCAGCCGGAGTTGGGGGCAACTCCGAAGCTGGAGCCACCCTGCAGCCACTTCACCCCGTGCATGGTGGCGTTGAACTCCTCTTCGTGGGCGCCGATCTGAACCTTCATCCGGACCACGTCGCCGATATAGGCCCGCATCAGGGGGGTGAACGGGTCCCCGTTGGCGATATCGGCCGTCAGCGCCGGGTAGGGCGTCTGTCCCAGCCGCGTGTTGAGCGCGGGGATGGCGCGGTCGGTGCGCGTCTGCAGCGCGAAGGCCAGGTCTCCCGCGGGCCCGAGGGCCTGGGCCCCCGGCTTGCCATCCGGTCCCGTGCGCGCCGGATCGTACACGCGCAGGGCCACCGGCTCGTTGCGGTAGTTGACGACGAGCATGCCCGGATCATCCGCCGAGATGGCCTGCGGGCATGGCCGGGGCACCCCGCCGGGGCACGCGGCGGCGTTGACGATGAGGTCCGGAAACACGGGGCTTGCCTGCTGACGGTACGGCGGCGAGATGGCGTTGCGGAAGGTGGCCGCGGTGGGCATGAGCCCTGGCGAGGGCCTGCCATCCGGGCCGGCCCCCACGTACACGCCGGCCTCGTAGGCATGCTGGAAGTCAGCGGCCTGGAAGAAGAACTCGCGGTAGCTGTCGTTGGCCCCGTCGCCGTCGATGTCCCCGGTGATGATGGCGGCCTGCCAGCTCGTCGGGCCTCCATCGGCGCGCGTGCCCAGCGCCACGCCCGTCTCGTTGTGCACCCAGCTGGAGCCGGGCGGCTCGGTGATCACCGAGCCATAGAGGCCCAGCTGCTGGTGGGTGGCGGGCCCCATGTGATCATGGGTGAAGGTGGTGCCCAGGCCGCGGTGCACCCCCGAGGCATTGACGATCGGATCGAAGAACCAGCGCTGCAGGGTGGTGCGCGCCCCCAGCCAGGCGCCGGCCGGCCCGGTGCCGAAGAAGGGGTGTGGCAGCGGCGTGAGCGAGGTGCGGCCGTCCGGCGTGGGGACAGGGGGGAAGGCGGCGTTGTAGGCGTTGATGGCCGCGATGCGCTCGCGCACCGCGCCGGGGGCCAGGGTGCCATCCTCATAGTTCCAGCCGTTGGCTGCGCCATCGGTCGCGGGCAAGTCCCACTTGGGCAGGTGGATGTGCTGGCTGATGATGTCGGTGGGCGTACGCACCTGGTAGTCGTCCAGCTCGAAGGCGTCGGGGACCAGGTTGGT
>DASVVJ010000293.1:0-2196 GCA_036389955.1 Myxococcaceae bacterium | reverse complement strand
AAGTTCAAGGCCGGCAAGCGGCTGCGGCGGGCGCTGACGCACGAGTGCCACCTGAATTTCAGCGTCATTGGAGCGCCGCTCTACGTGGGCAACGAGTACGAGGGGCTGTTGTTCGTGCAGGGCTTCGCGCGCCAGCCGCTGGGCCCGCGCGAGGCCGAGGTACTCAAGGCGCAGATCCGCGAGCTGACCGCGGTGGACATGGACCTGGACAAGGCCGTGGCGCGGGTGCCGGTGATGGACGCCTCGGAGACGGGCAAGCTGTCGGATCTGCTCGAGTTCGCGGTGAACGAGATCGCCAGCTACGAGGCGGAGCTGTCGCGCAAGGACGAGACGATCAACACGCTGTCCAACGAGCTGTCGGACCGCTACCGCTTCGAGAAGATCATCGGGCGCTCGGTGGCGATGACCGAGGTGTTCAAGCTGATGGAGAAGGTGGCCAACTCGGACTCCACCGTGCTCATCAATGGCGAGTCCGGCACCGGCAAGGAGCTGGTGGCCCGCGCCATCCACTTCAACGGCCCGCGCAAGGACAAGCCCTTCGTGGTGCAGAACTGCTCGGCCTTCAACGACAACCTGCTGGAGAGCGCGCTGTTCGGCCACACCCGGGGCTCGTTCACCGGCGCCATCCGCGACAAGAAGGGCCTGTTCGAGGTGGCCGACGGGGGCACCTTCTTCCTGGACGAGGTGGGCGACATGTCCCCGTCGCTCCAGGTGAAGCTGCTGCGCGTGCTGCAGGAGGGCACGTTCATTCCGGTGGGCGGCAACCACTCCAAGGAGGTGGACGTGCGCGTCATCGCCGCCACCCACAAGGATCTGGGCGAGCTGGTGAAGAAGGGCGAGTTCCGCGAGGACCTCTTCTACCGCATCAACGTCATCCGCCTGCACCTGCCCGCGCTGCGAGACCGCAAGGAAGACCTGGCCATCTTGATCGATCACTTCCTGCGCAAGCACCACCGCGAGGGGCAGCGCACCCGGGGGCTGTCGTCCGAAGCGCTGGCCATCCTCCAGGCGTACCCGTGGCCGGGCAACATCCGCGAGCTGGAGAACGAGATCGAACGGCTGCTGGTGCTCGGCGGAGACCTGGAGCTGCTGCCCGCGGATCTGATCTCCAGCCGCATCCGTGACACGGTGATGCCCGGGGGCACACCGCTGATGTCGCCGGTGCGCGCCACCGGCAAGATGCACGAGGCGGTGGAAGCGCTGGAGCGGGAGATGATCCAGCGAGGCCTGGTGCGCACCCAGCACAACAAGAGCCGGCTGGCACGGGAGCTGGGTATCAGCCGCTCCAACCTGATTCTGAAGATCACCAAGTACGGGCTGGACCGGGGCCCGGACACCCGCGATGACGAGGCGGAAGCCTGACGCCATGAATCAATACTTCCGCCAGGACTACCTGAACGTGCCCGATGGGGCCTCGCTGTACTTCCAGGTGCTCGGCCAGGGCGAGCCGGCGATGGTGATGTGTGACGGGCTGGGCTGCGATGGCTTCGCCTGGAAGTACCTCACGCCCTACCTGGCACGGCAGCACCGGGTTTTGCGCTGGCACTACCGGGGCCACGGGCGCTCGGGGCTGCCGAGGGATCCCACCCGCTACGGCATGCTCTACACCTGCGAGGACCTGGACCGGGTGCTGGAAGCGGCCGAGGTGAAGCAGGGCGTGCTGCTGGGTCACTCCATGGGGGTGCAGGTGGCGCTGGAGTTCCACCGCCGCTACGCGCACCGGGTGAAGGGGCTGATCCTCATCTGCGGCAGCTACGGCAACCCGCTGGACACGTTCCACGACTCCAACTACCTCAAGCGCATCTTCCCGGTGCTGCGCCACCTGGTGGAGCGCTACCCGGCGCGGGCCTCGCGGCTCATCCACTCGCTGCTGAGCACCGAGCTGGCCATGCAGGTGGCCCTGAGCATGGAGCTCAACCGGGACCTCATCTCCAAGGCGGACCTGGCGCCCTACTTCGAGCACCTGGCGAAGATGGACCCGGTGGTCTTCGTGCGGACGCTGGACTCGCTGGCGGCGCACACGGCGTGGGATCACCTACCCCACGTGGACGTACCTACACTCATCATCGCGGGGGAGCGGGACAAATTCACCCCGGCGCGGCTGTCGCGGAAGATGGCGGAGCACATCCCGGGGGCCGAGCTGATGCTCGTCCCGCTGGCCACCCACACGGCGACGCTGGAGTACCGGGAACTCAT
>DASVVJ010000292.1:0-4982 GCA_036389955.1 Myxococcaceae bacterium | reverse complement strand
GCTCTGCTCCAGGCGCGCGACGAGGTCCGCCTCCTCGGCCGCCTGCAGGCCGCGGTAGACGCGTATCACCTGGCTCAGCACCGCCACGTAGGCGGAAAGCCGCAGGAGATGGAACAGCCACCAGATGGGGTCCCACGTGTGGCTGAGCCCGAAGAGCACGCCCGCCATCGCGAACAGCAGACAGTGGTTGGCGAGAACGAGGTCCTCGGACTCCCCCGTGTGCCAGTAGCGCCGCAGGAAGAAGGCGGCCGCGACGAAGAAGATCAGGCCACTGGCGATGTTGGTCCACTGGGCCCAGGGGAGGTAGGTGCCAGTGGAATCAAAACCTGGAGGCCAGAGCAGGGGAAAAGCAACCAGGGCCGTACACAGCACCAGGGTGAGCAGGCCCACGGCGAGCGGCAGCCGCGCGGCGGCACGCTGGAGCGTCCAGCGCTCCGGGGCCCATACGAGGGTGAACAGCAAGCCCCCGAGAAGACTCGGCAGCAGGCGCGACCAGAAGAAGGCTGGGCTGGTGTGCACCCACGCGTGCGCCATGTCCAGCAGCCCCATGCAGATCAGGGCCGTGGCCACCCAGAGCAGGTGCGGCGCATGCCCCGCATAGCGCCGCCGCCAGAGCAGGACGGCGGCCATGGCCAGCGCGGTGAGTCCTCCTGCCGTCTCGAGGGCGGAGTGAAAGGGGACATGGAGCCACCGCACGTCACCCAGCCACTGGGTCAACACAAGACTGCCCAGGGCCGGGAGGGCCACACACACCAGGGTCGAGATCGGAATGCGCCGACGTGCTGTCACGTGTCTCGCGGAGTGCACCGGGGTGGGTCTGTCCTAGGGTTGGCTTCGCGCCGGTCGCTTGCGTACGCCCTGCTGCCCGCGCGGCTCGAAGTCGAACCCCAGGTAACCCAGGTGGAAGGCGAGTGCTTCGAGGCTCTCGACTCTGGTGTGAACCAGGCAACGGTACCACTGATAACCTCTCGAGATGCCGACCGGCACAGCCGACCCCTACGCGACGCTCGCCCAACGCCTCGGAGGGCGCCTCACCCGACGGTGGACGCTTCACGGCGGAGTCTCTGCCAAGGTCCAGGCCCTGGAGCTGATCCTGCCTGATGGTACGGCGGAGCGGGTGGTGGTTCGGCAACACGGCGCGGCGAGCTGGAAGCCTCTGGAAGCAGGGGTCACATCCACCGAATACGCGCTGCTCGAGGTCCTCGCCGACGCAGCGCTCCCGGTCCCCAGGCCGAGGCTGTGTGATCTCTCGGGGCTCGTGCTCCCTGCGCCTTATCTGGTGCTTCCGTTCATCGACGGAGCGAAGGAGCCCCATTCCCTCTCTCTCGGACTGGAGCGGATGGCCGACTTCCTGGCCCGGCTTCATGGGCTGGAGGTGGAAGCGCTGGCTCTCCCGGAGACGCTTCCGCGCCGCGACGATCCCGTGCCCGAGTTGCTGGAGTACTTGCCGGCCGGGCTCGAGGCCCTCAGGCACTTGCTCAAGAAGCCAGGTGCGGGCCAGAAGCCGCGGTCGAAGGGGTCGGTGCTGCATGGGGACTTCTGGCCGGGAAACATCCTCTGGCAGGAGGACCAGATCGCGGCAGTCCTCGACTGGGAGGACGCGGCCGTGGGGGATCCGCTCTCGGATCTGGCTGGGAGTCGCGTCGAGCTGATGTGTGCGTACGGGGAGTCAGCCATGGAGGCGTTCACGGCTCACTACCTGCGCGCCCGAGGCCAAGCCGTTGATCCAGAGCAGCTCGCGCTCTGGGAGATCCTCGTGAGCGCGGCGGCCTTGACGTTCATGGACCGCTGGGGGCTCGAGCCGCAGTTAGAGGCCGCGAGGCGCTCGAAGACACAAGTTTTCCTGGAGCGGGCGGCGGCCGTGCTGATGCGGAGAGACGGTCACTGAACACGGTCCTCTGGTGTGCCTCCGAGCGGCGGGTTCGATTGCCGCCGCCTCCAGCTATCACTGAGCCACGTTGAGCTCGGCTCAGGCGTCGAACCGGACGCGCAGTGCCTTGGGAACGATGGGGCAGGCGTCGCTGGGTTTGGCGAAGAGCTTGTACCGGATGCCGGCAATCCCGTCGTAGACGCGGTCCGCGAGTGAGGTGGGGACGATCCCACCGAGAACGCCGAGCACCCGCCAGAAGCCCCCGAGCCGCTTCGCCAGGTACAGCACCGCGGATGATTTCGTGAGCAGCGTCCCCTCGGACATCCGGATGATGACCGAGTCGGGCAGCGAGGCCCGCTGCTCGGCGGACACCTGCGTCTGGAACGTCTCGCCCTGCAGCGGCGCGAAGCGGAATGCCTCGCCGCGCGCATCCTCGGAGAGGATGAACCGGACCGCGCGGTGACACAGGCCACAGTTGCCGTCGTAGAAGAGCAGGTCCACCGTGCCGCGCTTCAGCCCGGGCACCCACGCCGGATCGAACGTGAACAGGTGGATCATCACCATGCCCAGCGACAGGTCCGCGAAGTCGATGAGGGTAATCAGCCCGAAGTGCATCAGCAGCAGGCCGATCCAGAGGAACTTGCGCAGCCGGGCCACCAGCGCGAGCGGCAGGAAGAGCAGCTCGAGCCCCAGCGCGGACCAGGTCAGCAGCAGGTGGAACGGCTGGGGCAGGGCCAGCAGCAGGTCCCTCACGCCCGTGGGGCGCGCCAGGGGGCTCTCCAGCACGTAGATGAAGGCCGTGCCATCCAGCCAGCTCGGCGAGACGAGCTTGGTATAGCCGCTGTACGAGTAGCCCGCGGCCATCACGAGCCACGCCGCCAGGTACAGCGGCTGCGGGAAGCGCCAGCCCGCGCCCGCGTCCGGCTGATCCCTCCCGTCCACGCTGCCGTAGGGCTGGCGCGGAAGGAACGCATGCGCCAGCAGCATCCACCCGACGAACGGCAGGCTCGGGTTGGAGATGAGCGGGTTGCGGTCGAAGAGCGACGCCCAGATCCACCACAGGGCGATGGCGATGTACCGGTCCTTCACGCCCAGCGCGAAGAGCACCGCCAGCAGCGAGGCGGCGATGAGCACCCCGGTGACGAACGCCGGGGCATCGCTGATCCAGAACACGCCCGGGAAGAGGCGGAAGAGGGGACTGGCGCTGGCGGGCAGCACACCCTCGGAAGAGAAGACCTCTTTGCCCCACGAGGCCAGTTGGGCGAAGTGGACCGCCAGGTATGTGCCGAAGAGGACGCGCACCAGGCTGTACTGTCCGCCGGTCCAGCTGTTCTCCTGGCCCAGGACGTGCCTCAGAAACATGGGGCCTCGATGGTCAGCGGAAGGTCCGCCGGGAGCTGGGTTCCCGGGCGGGGCTCGAAGCGCACGCGGAAGGGAGTGCCCCGCTCGGGCGCCGACACGCCCATCTCGGACAGCAGCCGGCCCTGGCCACACAGCGCATACGCCATGACAGGGCCGCGCAATTCCTGGGGCATTACCGGCCCGTACGCCAGCGCCGCGCCGTACACGTTGCGGCGGTTGTAGGGGCCCTCGAAGTTCGAGGTCAGCTCCGAGGTGATGGGCACCGAGCGCGGCGCGCCGCCCTTGTCCGTCCACTCGAGGTAGAAGCGTGTCGAGTACGTCTCGAAGCCGCGCACGGCGGAGAACACCTTGGGCGCCGGAGAGGCACATGTGGCGGCCGCCACGCCCTTCAGCGGCAGGATCCCCAGAAGATCTCCCGTCATCTGCGCCAGCCCCAGCACGCTCAGCGCCACGGCGGGGATGAGCCCTGGCGCCGCCTTCATGTCCCCGGCTCCACCAGCGGCTTGGCCGTCACGTCCACGCCGGTGAGCATCTCGACGACGCGGTGCTCGTTCTGCGGGCCCAGGCCGCACGTCTTCTGCCACACGGGCGGGTTGCTCAGCGTGCCGAACATCCAGTCGAAGACGGGCAGATCGCCGTAGTTGTAGCCGTGCAGCCCCTCCTCATGGTGGACACAGTGGCTCTCGGGCCGCTGGATGATGTAGCCCAGCCAATGCGGCGTCTTGATGTTCCAGTGGTAGAGCAGCTCCGCCAGCCCGCTGATCAGGAACGCGCCCGTGGCGGCCTCGGGCGACAGACCCATCAGCCCGTAGAGCACGGCGCTGGAGATGATTCCGTTGAGCGCCACCTCGATCGGGTGCTTGTAGAAGCTGGTGATGATCTCGATGCGCTGCGGGCTGTGGTGCAGTTGGTGCACCCAGCGCCACAGCAGCGGCACCTCGTGACGCCAGCGGTGCCACCAGTAGTACACGAACGAGTGGACGAGGTAGCCCAGCAGCGCTCCGCCGACGGGGCCGAGCCCATCGAGCGACCAGGGGCGGTGCGTCTGGAAAAAGCCATCCGCGGCGCGCCCGACGGTCAGCAGGCTCAAGGCCTGGAACCCGTTGAGCGCGAACGCCCGGACGTACCAGTTGGCGACTTTGGGGAAGGATCGGCCCGGACGGGTGGCCTCGATGACCATCATCACGAGCGCGACCGCGAGCACAGTGGCGGCAACGAACATGGCGGCAGTCTAGCAGGCTCCCCGGGTGGCCGAGCAGGCCCCCCAGGGATGGAAAACCGGCGGGGAACAGGGGAGGGACCGAGCGCGTGTTGGCGCGGATGCTCGATCGGAGTTATGGCTCCCAAGCATGTCGATGCCTCCACCGAAGCGTGTGCCACGTCCTTTCGGGCACTACCTCCTGATCGATCGTGTCGGCATGGGCGGCATGGCGGAGGTGTGGCGCGCGAAGATGTTCGGCGGTGAGGGACAGGGCCGGCTCGTCGCGGTGAAGCGCATCCTGCCGCACCTGGCGGACACCGAGGAGTTCGTCGCGATGTTCCTCGATGAGGGCCGGATCAGCCTCCAGCTCCTCCACGAGAACATCGCGCAGACGTACGAGGTGGGGCAGATCGGCCCTCACGCCTTCTTCTCGCTGGAGTTCATCGCGGGCAAGCCCCTGAGCGCGCTCTTCGCGCGAGGCCGGAAGCTGGGCCAGCCCATGCCCATGCGCCTGGCCTGCTACATCATCGCCAAGGCCTGCGAGGGGCT
>DASVVJ010000291.1:0-5786 GCA_036389955.1 Myxococcaceae bacterium | reverse complement strand
GAGGATGCGGCTCATCTCCAGCGCCACCGAGGGGTTGGCCATCACCACGCTGCGGAAGTCCTCGCGCCCCACCGCCGCCAGCTCGCACGCGTTCGCCGCCACCGCCGTGGCGATGCGAGGCTCACCGGTGAGCAGCGCCAGCTCACCGAAGAACCCTCCCGCGCCCACCGTGCTCAGCAATTGCCCGCCCTCGCCCAGCAGCCGCACCTCGCCCGCCAGCACCACGAAGAAGCTCTCGCCCGGGTCTCCCTTCTTGAAGATCTCCGTGCCCGCCGGCCGCTGGAGGAACTCCGCGCCGCGCGCCACTACCGTCAGGTCCTCGTCCTTCAGTGGCGCCAGGAAGTCCACCTTGCGCAGCGCCTGCGTCAGCGGCGTCAGCCCCGCGTTCGAGGCCGGCTCGGTGGTGAGGAACTCCACCGCCTGCCCCAGGTGCGTGCGCCGGGCCACGAGGATGACCGTGAGCCCCGCCTTCAGCACCGTGCTCCCGTCCGGCACCACCGTGTGCCCGTCCGGATCCACCACACCGATGAAGAGGGTGTCCCGCGGGAAGCCCTCCATGCCGCGCACCTGGGCCACCGTCTTGCCCGCCACCAGCGCGCGCTGGGCAATGGCCACCTCGAACAGGATGGTGTCTCCGCTGGCCAGCGGCAGCGAGCCGGCTACCTGCGGAAAGTCGATGGCCGTCGACATCTTCGCCACCACCACCTCCGCCTCCGCCACCAGGTCCTTCACTCCCGCCAGCCGGTAGGCCTCGCGGTAGCTGGTGTCCAACATGCGCACCATCACCCGCGCCGAGGACACGCTGCGCACCAGCATGGCGAAGGCCAGGTTCTCCGCGTCCCGCGCCAGCACTCCCGCCGCCACGTCCGCCGCGGCGACGCCCGCCGCCTCCAGCACCTGGGCATTGGTGGCATCCCCGCACACCGTCACCACGCCCACTTCGTCGAAGAGCCGGGTACACGTGCTCGAGTCCCGCTCGATGACCGTCACGGTGTGCTGCTCGGATACCAGCCGCGCCGCCAGTACCGAGCCCACCCGGCCTCCTCCCGCGATGACGATTCTCATGAGGCTTTTCTCCCTCCCTCGTGGGTTGGGCCTTCGCCGCCGTGCAGCGCGTGCTCCAGGTCCAGGATGCGCTTGTCCAACCGCGCCAGCATGTGCTCCGCCGTGGCCTCGGGGATGAGCCCGCTGCGCCGGGCGCCCTGAATGGCCGTTCGCTCCGCGTCGATGAGGCGGCGGCGCACGACGATGAGGCTTCGCGCCCCCTGCGCCAGGTGCTGCTCGTTGAGCCGCCGCAGCTCCCGCTCCGCGCGGGCGATGTTCACCTGGTAGTCGCTGCGCAGGTGCTCGTACGCCGCGCGCGGCACCAGGCCCTGGGTGTGCAGCGCCTCCAACTCGTGGTGCGCCGCCCGGCTGGCGATGAGCTTCGCCTGGTGGTCCGCTACCTCCAGCGCCACCGGATCCTCTTCGATGAGGCCCATGCGCCGCAACGCCCCGGACAGCAGCAGCCCCTGGCCCATCAGCGAGAAGAAGGTGACGCCGAAGGCCAGGGCTGTCAGCAGCTCGCGCTGCGGCGTGTTGGCCGGCAAGCCCAGCACCAGGCCGATGGAGAGCGCACCCTTGATGTTGCCCACCAGGAACACGTGCTGCCAGCGCAGCGGCACCCACGCCACCGGGCGCACCCAGCGCAGCAGCAGGAAGGGCAGGTAGACCCCCGCCGCCCGCCCGGCGAGCACGCACGCGAACGCGATGCCTGTCTCCGGCAGGTACCGCAGCAGCACCTCGGGCCGCGTGGCGAGCCCCACCGACAGGAACAGGAAGGTGTTCACCCCGAAGGCGGCGTACTCCCAGAAGGTGTGGATGGCCACATGGCTCTGCGGAGACACCGCCGTGCGCAGCGCCACGCCCACCGTGAGCCCGGCGGTGACGGCGGCGATGGCGCCCGAGAAGTGGAACTGCTCGGCCAGCACGAAGGAGGAGAACGCCAGCGCCGTGGTGGCCATGATCTCCGCCAGCGGATCCTCGGTGCGGCGGATGATGAAGTTGCCCACCAGGCCCAGCACCAGGCCGATCAGGCCCCCCATCACGCTGGCGATCACCACCTTGCTCGTCAGCACCGCCAGCGAGGGCGCCTGCCCGCCGGCCACCACCGCGGCGATGGCGGCATAGACGACCAGGGCCGTGCCGTCATTGAAGAGGCTCTCGCCCTGCATGATGCCGCTCAGCCGCTGAGGCACCGGCGCGCGGCGGAACGCATAGAGGATGGACACCGTGTCCGTGACGGACAGGATGGCGCCCAGCAGCAGCGCCGGGCCCCACGACAGCTCCAGCAGCCAGTGCATCGCCGCGCCGGTGCCGCCAATGGCCAGCACCATGCCCAGCGTGGACAGCACGGTGATGGGCACCGCGTTGGCGCGCACGCTGCCGAAGTCCGCGGTGATGCCCCCCTCGAACAGCAGCGCCGGCAGACACACCAGGAACACCACCTCGGGGCTCAGCGGCGGCACGCCCGGCAGCAGGTTGCTCACCGAGATGAGCAGCCCGCCCACCACCAGCGCCACGTTGTAGGGAATGCGCACCCGCTTGGCGGCGATGGCCACGGCGATGGCCGCGACCATCAAGCCAATGATGACAGGCATCTCCACGGGGCACCTCTCCTCGGTGCAGGGCTCCAACGCGGAGCCAGCACTACCACGCCGTGCAAAGCCTAACGCAAGGGGTAGCTCCGGACCCAGGGCGAAGACACCTGGGAGACAACCGGAGCCTGGCGGGGCGTGTGGCGATGCGCATCGCGAGTGAAAATGCCATCATTGGCATTCCACAGCCTAATACGTCGCGCCCGAGCGAACCGGAGGACAGCCGATGCTCACGTCGCTGCGAACCACCGTCATCCTGTTGGGGATGTGCGGACTTCTCTCCGCCTGCGGAGAACGCCTCGAACCGGGCTCACCGCCCGCGCCGGAGGCCACCGCTCAGGGCCAGAGGCTCGGAGCGCGGGCGAAGGAAGGCAGCAAGCTGCTCAAGGCGGGCGCCAACGGCGTGCCCAACCGCTACATCGTCGTCTTCGACACCACGGCGAAGCAAAGCCCCCGGGCCTCGGCCCAGGATGTGCGCAAGGCCTCCGAGACGCTGATCCGGGCTCACGGTGGCGCGGTCCGGCGGGTGTACTCCAGCGCGCTGCGCGGCTTCTCCGTCACCATGACGGAAGAGCAAGCGCTGCGCATGAGCGAGGACCCGCGCGTGCGCTACATCGAGCAGGACCGCGTCGTCACCATGCACGGCGGCACGCAGAGAAGTCCGCCCTCGTGGGGCCTGGACCGCGTGGACCAGCGCCTGCTGCCCTTGGATGACAGCTACAGCTACGAGTACAAGGGCACGGGCGTCCACGCCTACATCTTCGACACCGGCGTGCGCAGCACCCATGTCGAGTTCGCCGGGCGCATGGGCCCTGGCTTCGACGCCGTCGGTGATGGCTATGGCACCGAGGACTGCCACGGCCACGGCACCCACGTGGCAGGCACCGTGGGCGGCGCCACCTTCGGCGTGGCCAGGAACGTGACGATCCACCCGGTGCGCGTCATCGCCTGCGAGGGCGAGGGCACCGAGGAGATGCTGCTCGACGGCCTGGACTGGATCACCGCCAACCACATCAAGCCAGCGGTGGCCAACCTGAGCATCGGCTCGGATGCGCTCCAGAGCTTCGATGACGCGGTGGAGGCCTCCATCGCCGCGGGCGTGCACTTCGTCGTCTCGGCGGGAAACGAGGGCATCGACGCCTGCGCCAAGTCGCCGGCCCGCGTCCCGGGGGTGCTCACGGTGGGCGCTACGGACATGGAAGACGCCCGCGCCTACTATTCCAACTACGGCACCTGCGTGGACCTCTTCGCGCCGGGCGATGGCATCAACTCGGCCTGGCCTGACTCGGACACGGACACGTACGTCACCAGCGGCACCTCCATGGCCGCCCCGCATGTCGCCGGCGCCGTGGCGCTCTACCTGGAGGCCTACCCCAATGCCACCCCGCCCGAGGTGCACGAGGAGATCATCGCCCGCTCCACGCGCAATGTCGTCGAGGACGCTTACATCGGCTCGCCCAACGTGCTGCTCCACACGGCATGCATGGGCTCGACCGATCCGGTGAAGCCCGAGGTGGTGCTCACCTCGCCCGCCGAGGGCGCCACGCTGGCGGGCTTCGTCACGCTGTCAGCCACCGCGAGCGATGACGTGGGCATCACCAAGGTGGAGTTCTTCCTCGGCAAGAAGCTGCTCGCCGTCGACTCGACGGCGCCCTTCGAGGCGGTCTGGGACAGCAACAATGTGGGCAATGGCACCTATGCCCTGACCGCCCGGGCTCATGACGCGGGCTGCAACAGCCGCGCCTCGTCCGTGTCCGTCACCGTCTTCAACCTGGGCAAGGCCTCCTATGACGAGACGCTGGGGGCCCCGGCCTGCGCGGTGCTCACCGACCGGTGTGACACCTCGGACCTGTTCAAGGGCCGCGGCGCGATCGGCCCCGAGGCGCACGCACCCAACACCCTGGGCAGCTCCTGCGCCGACGGTGACGAGGGCTGGTACGAGTTCGATCCGTCGCTGGAGCGCCTGCTGATCATCCGCGAGGACGGAACCCAGCTGGCCTCGGGCAAGCGGGTGCGGGTGGACGCCACGGTGTTCGCCGGCTTCGACGCCTCGGTGGAGCGGCTGGACTTGTACTCCGCGGCCGACGCGGAGGCCCCGGTGTGGACCCACGTCGCCACGCTGGCCCCGCTGGACGTGGGCCTTGGCGTGATGAGCACCTCGTTCATCCTGCCGAACGGTGGCCCGCGGCAGGCGCTGCGCGGCGTGTACCGCGTGGCTGGCACGGCGGGCTCCTGCGTCCCGGGTGTGATGAACGACCATGATGACGTGGTCTTCCCCGTCGGCCAGGAGCCGGACAACGCGCTCCCGGTGGCCAGGCTCACGGCGCCCGCGGCGGGAGCCATCTTGAGGAACACCGTGACGCTCACGGCGACGGCGGACGACAACTTCGGTGTCACCCACGTGGAGTTCTACGATGGGGACACGCTGCTGGCGGCCGACGCCACGGCGCCCTACAGCTACACGTGGAACACGCGGACGGCGCCCAACGGGACGCGCGCGCTGACGGTGCGCGCCTATGACCTGGCGGGCCAGGCGGGCATCTCGCCCGGAGTGAGCGTGACGCTGGACAACGACCTGACGCCGCCCACGGTGACCTTCACTTCGCCTGGCGCGGGCGCCACCGTCTCGGGGACCGTCTCCGTCAACGTGACGGCCACCGACAACGTGGCCGTCACCAAGGTGGAGTTCTTCGAGGGCAGCGCCAAGCTGTCGACCGACACCGCGGCGCCTTACAGCTTCAGCTGGGGCACCACCACCGGGTCCAACGGCAGCCGCACCCTCACCGTGAAGGCCTACGACGCGATGAACAACGTCGGCAGCGCCACGCGCACGGTGACCGTCGACAACGACACCACCGCGCCCGCCGTGGCGCTCACCTCGCCCGCGGAGGGCGCGACGCTGACGGGCACCATCACCTTCACGGCCACCGCCAGCGACAACAAGGCCGTCTCGCGCGTGGCCTTCTTCGTGGGCACCGCACAGGTGGGCACCGACAGCTCCGCGCCCTATTCCTACAGCTACAGCACCCGCAGCCTGCCCAATGGCACCAGGGTCCTCACCGCGAGGGCCTACGATGCGGCCGGCAACGTGGGCACCTCGCAGTCGGTGACCGTGACGTTCGACAACGACCTCACCCTGCCCACCACCTC
>DASVVJ010000290.1:0-1765 GCA_036389955.1 Myxococcaceae bacterium | reverse complement strand
ACTGGGGCCGTGAGAGTCTTCATCCCTCCGCGCAACCGCAGCCCCGGCCTGGTGGATTTCCTCGGCCTGGCGGGGCTCATCGGCCTGCTCGTCGCCCGGTACATCCCGGTGGCGAAGCTCATCCCGTTCTGGGGCTGCATGCTGCGTGAGCAGACAGGGTGGCCGTGCCTCGGCTGTGGGCTGACCCGGGTGGCGGACCACGTCTCGCACTTTCATTTTCTGAAGGCCTGGGAGGCCAACCCCCTGGGCACCGTGTTCGCGCTGCTGTTCGCGGCCATGGCCGTGATGATGGTGCTGCATATGGTTTTCAAGGTGCCGGTGCCCGAGGTGGTGCTCTCGGTCCGGGAGTGGCAGTGGGTGCGCTATGGCCTGCCCATCGTCATCCTCTGCAACTACGCCTGGGTGGTGGTGAAGACGAAGTTCCCCTATCTGCTCATGTGAGCCGCGCGTGACCGTTGCCCTTGTCCTGCTCGGCTACCTCGCGGGCTCCATTCCCTTCGGGGTGCTGGTGACGCGGTGGGCCCGAGGGGTGGATGTCCGCGAGCAGGGCAGCGGCAACATTGGCGCCACCAACGTGGCGCGCGTGGCGGGCAAGAAGCTCGGCATCCTGGTGCTGGTGCTGGATGCGCTCAAGGGCACCTTCCCCGTGGTGCTCGCCCTGCACCTGCTGCCCGAGAGCCCTCGGGTGCACGTGGCGGTGGGGCTCGCCGCTTTCCTTGGCCACTGCTACCCGGTGTGGCTGAAGTTCAAGGGCGGCAAGGGCGTGGCCACCGCGCTGGGCGTGCTCATCGTCCTGGTGCCGCTGGCAGCGCTGGCGGGGGCCGCGGTGTATGGGCTCGTGCTGGCGCTCACCCGGGTGAGTTCCGTGGGCTCGCTGACGGCGGGAGTGGTGGCGGTGGCCACCGCGGCCTTTACGGCCCGGGCGCCCGAGTACGCGGTGCTCTCAGGAGTCCTCTTCGCCTTCATGCTCTGGACGCACCGGAGCAACATCCAGCGGCTGCTGCGGCGCACCGAGAACCGGCTCTGAGCGGCGGGACGGCGGATTCTCCCGGGGCCCGAAGTGGTAGCTCAGCAAGGAGCAGGGGATGGGGCCGTTCCACACGTCCCGGCGGCTCAGCGGACGCGCGTGGAAGGCGCTCTCGAAGGCCGGGTTGCCGGAGAGGACGAAGACGCGCCAGCCCTCCGCTTGGCGCAGGTTGTCGCCCAGCTTGAAGTAGAAGGCCTTCATGCCCTTCTGGCCGCCCGTGCCGATGCGCTCGCCGTAGGGCGGGTTGGTGATCATCAGGCCACCGCCCTCGGGCAGCGGCAGCAGCTTGGTGGCATCGCCCTCGGCCAGTTGGATCTCCTCCGAGAGCCGGGCCGCCTTCACGTTGCGGATGGCGGCCTCCAGGGCCTCCGGATCCTTGTCGAAGCCGCGGATCGCGATTTCCACCTTGCGCTCGTTCCGGCGGGCATCCGCGCGCAGGTCCTCCAGCAGCTCCTTGGCCCGGGCACCCAGGTGAGGCCAGCGCTCCACCGCGAAAGAGCGGTTGAGTCCCGGAGCCCGGCGCCGCGCGATGAGTCCGCCCTCGATGAGCAGCGTCCCGGAGCCGCACATCGGATCCACCAGGGATTCCTCGCCGTTGTAGCCTGCGGCGCGGAGCAGGGCGGCGGCCAGCGTCTCCTTGAGGGGCGCGGGGGTCGGGCGCACGCGGTAGCCCCGGCGGTTCAGGGGATCGCCGCACAGGTCCAGCGAGAGCGACAGCTTCTCCTTGGCCAGGTGGGC
>DASVVJ010000289.1:0-2948 GCA_036389955.1 Myxococcaceae bacterium | reverse complement strand
GGTTGTCACGGGACACCGCATCGCCCTCCCGATCATCCGGGACGGGCACGGTGCCCTTCTCGTGACAGGCCAGCGCAAGACACACCACGGCCCAGAGAACTGCCCATCCCTGTCGCCCCACACCCACCTCCTTGTGCAGCCCGGTTCCCGAGATAGGCACCTGGTTTCCCAGAGCCAACTGACCTTGTACCGGCGAACTGTGTGGCCTTTCACATCTGGACTGTGAAGCGCCGCATAACGGTCGTGACGCTCGAGAAGCGAGAGTGGCTCCTGTACTGAAACCAACACGCGGAGCGCTATCTCCCGGGTGCTCAACTCCCACCCCCAGAAGGCCGCAGACCTCGACATTCGCTACAGGCGTGCTCTGGCCGTTTTCGCGGGCTGAACCCGACCGCGGGCCCGCGCTTATCCCTGCGGGCCACCTGCAACGCTGGTTTATCATCCCCCGCCATGGGGACCTGGGCGGCAGGGCCATTCGGTAATGACAAGGGGCTCGACTACGTGGGTGGAGTGGTCGATGGATTCCTGGGGGCGATCCTCGACTTCATCGAGAACCCGCAGGACGAGAGCTTCGATCAAGCATTCGCGGCGATCGCGCTGCTCAACATCGTCGATCAAAAGGTCACCGTGCCGCTGCCGAGCGCGGCCGAGGTGGACGTGTGGCGGCGCATCTTCCTCACCACCTTCGATGCGCAGGGGGATGCGTTCCGCACGGACAAAACCTTCAAGCGCTCGCAGCGCCGGTCCATCGAGAAGGAGTTCGAGCGGCTCATCTCCGCCTGCCGCGAGCGGGCCGACAGCGCGGACGGCAAGGCGCTGGGCCGGCTGGGGCGGAGGCTGCTGCGCACGTGGTCCCGCCGGCCCCGAGAGGCCTTCACCATCGACTACCGGGAGATCGCCGAGTGGGCCTCGGAGTTCGGCGACAACCTGGAGCGGGCGTGGAACGAGTGCCCCCGGGGTGACTGGCTCATCGGGCTGGCGACGGCGCTGGGCGTGCCCGTGAAGGAGCTGATGCCGGCGGTGGCGGGGCTCGTCTCGCAGGTGCTGCCGAAGATTCCCGCCGGTGAGCAGCGGCCCGAGGAGGCGCTGCGCACCGCCGAGCGCTGGGCTCAGGGAGGCAGCTCTGGAGCCGAGTGCGTGCGCTCCCGGGACGCGGCTCTCGCCGCGGCGGGGGCCCTGGGGCTGGTGGCCTCGGCGGCCGCCCGCGCCACCGCGGCGCTCGCCGAAGCCGCGGCGGATGTGGAGGCGGGACACTCGCCGCTGCTGCACGACTCGCTCACCCAGGCGGTGAAGGAGTACTCGCTGGTGGTGCAGCTCGAGGCGGGGCTGGCGGCCGAAGCGGCGGGCAAGGAGCGCAACAGCGCCATGCTGGGCGACGGCTTCCGGGCCCGGGATGAGGCGATCATCGCCGCCGCGCCCGTGCTGCGAGCGCGGATCTCCTGGCCCGCGGTCCGCGAGGCCTTCGTCCGTCCGCTCTCCGGGAGTTAAGCTCGTGCCCGCCGCCGCCCCTGACTTGACGGTGGCATCCGAATGGACCGAGGGTTGCCTCCTCTACTTTGGAGGCAGCATGTCTTTCGAGAATCGTGTCGCAGTCGTCATTGGCGCCAGTGGCGTGGTCGGCTCCGGCATCGTGCGCAAGTACCTCGACGCGGGGGCCACGGTGGTGGGCGTCTCCCGCTCTTCGTCGAAGCTGGACCAGCTCAAGCAGCAGATCAAAATCCAGGGCTCGGAGCGGTTCGTGCCCGTCGAGGCCGACTTCAAGGACGAAGCCGCCGCCGCCGCCGCGAAGAAGGCGATCACCGCCGCGCTGGGCGGCAAGCCCATTGATCACGTCGTCTCCGTGCAGGGCTTCGTCTCCTACGCCAAGGCGCCGACGGAGACCTCTCCGGAGCAGCTCAAGTCCGCGCTGGATGATGGCCTCTTCAACAACCTGCTGGCCGCGCATGCGCTCCTGCCGGACCTCAAGGGCCGCGAGGGCTCCACCTTCACGCTGGTGAGCGGCGGCCTGGCGCACTTCCCTCCTCCGAACGTGTCCCTGTGGCTGGCGACGATCAAGAACGCGTCGCTCAACGCGCTGACGCTCGCGCTGGCGACGGAGACCGCCAACGACAAGGTGCGCGTCAACACCATCTGCATCCACTTTGGCGTGGCCCCGGTGGGCGGCGACAAGAACCAGTTCGGGATGCCCACGGAGTCCGACACGCTGCGCCTGGGCCCTGCCTTCCTGGGCCTGGCGCGCGGCACGCAGAAGGGCCAGGTCATCTGCCTGAACTCGTGGGCCGAGGCCGACAAGCTGAGCGGCCGCTGAGCCTGTCCCGCTGAAACCGCCGCAAACTGAACTTCTCCGGAGGCCGCTGCGCCTCCGGAGGTTCCCCGCCGGTCATCTCTGAAACGCGCTCCTGGACTCGTACCGCGCGCTGTGGCGATGAGTACCCACGCCGCCCACCTGGGAGCCACACGTGTCAGACCCCATCGAGCAAGAGCGCGAAGAGGTAATCAAGCGCCACGGAGGGCTCGAGCTGGAAGACAGCATGCGGATGCAGCGCCGCCTCTGGAAGATCCAGCGGGTGGTGCGCACCATCGCACTGCTGATTCTGGCGCTGGGGCTGGCGGGGGCCTTCGGGGGTGGCCCCTTGAGCCATGCCACCACTTCACAAGGCGGAAGCTCCGTCGCGTATGAGCGGATCGCCTACTCTGATACGCCTCAGACGTATCACCTGAGGCTCACCCGGGAGCAGGCGCCCTCGGGGAAGGCGCGCATCTGGTTCGACCGTGAGACGCTGCGAAGAATGAAGCTCGAGGGAATCGTTCCCGAGCCGGGGGCGACCACGCTCGCCGCCGACCGGACGATCTTCGAGTTCGATGCCACCGGGGAACAGGGCGAGTTCGAGATCCTGTTCGAGCTCTCCACCGATGAGGCCGGTGTGCACACCGCCCGGGCCGGCATC
>DASVVJ010000288.1:0-2744 GCA_036389955.1 Myxococcaceae bacterium | reverse complement strand
GTGCCGGAAATATCAGGCGTGTTGTCCGTCACGGTCGCGCCCTCGGTGGGCGAGAGGATGACCGGAGTCGCGGGGAGAGGCAGAGTGATGGTCCACGTGTGGGTCGCCGGACTGGCGTCCACGGCGCCCGCCGCGTCCCGGGCTCGCACGGTGAAGACATGCGAGCCAGGGGAGAGGTTGGCGTAGCTCGCCGGCGAGGTGCAGGGGCTCCAGACGCCACTATCCAGGATGCACTCGAAGGTGCTCCCCGCCACGTTGGTGGTGAAGGTGAACGTGGCAGTCGTCTCGGTGGTGGAGGCCGGCGGCGCCGAGGAGATCGAAGTCTCGATGGCCGCTGGCTGGCTGATGATCCATGTGTGGCTGGCGGGGGTGGGGTCCACGTTGCCTTGCGCGTCCTTCGCGCGCACCTGGAAGGTGTGCTGGCCCAGCTCGAGGGTGAGGGTGGCTGGCGAGGAGCAGAGGCTGAAGGCCCTTCCATCCGTGCTGCACTCGAAGGTGGCCCCCGCCACGTTGGAGATGAAGGTGAACGTGGCGTTCGTCTCGGCGCTGGGGTTGCCCGGCACCGAGGTGAACGCCGTGTCCACGCCCGAGGCCTGGCTGATGGTCCACGAGTGGCTGGCAGGGGTGGGGTCCAGGTTTCCGGCCGCATCCCGTGCGCGCACCTGGAAGGTGTGCTGGCCCAGCAGGAGGGTGTTGGTGTTCACCGGCGAGGTGCAGGCGCTGAAGGCCGCTCCATCCAGGCTGCACTCGAAGGTGGCTCCCTGCTCCGCGGCATCGAAGCCGAAGGTGGCGCTGGTCTGGAAGGTCTGCGCGGGCGGAGTCGTGGTGAAGCGGGCGCCCGGCGGCGTCACGTCAATGGTCCAGGTAGCGCTGGCGGGGCTGGCGTCCACGTTGCCCGCCGCGTCCCGGGCGCGCACCTGGACGGTGTGCTGGCCCTGCGTCAGGTTGGAGTAGGTGGCGGGCGAGGTGCAGGCGCTGAAGGCTCCTGAATCCAGCCTGCACTCGAAGCTCGCCCCCGCCTCGCCGGTGAAGGTGAAGGTGGCGCTCGTCTGGGTACTGGGGTTGGAGGGCGTGGACGCGAGGGCCGTCTCCGGCGGCGTCACGTCACCGATCTGGATCAGCTGCCCGGTGGTGAGGGCGTTGACGGTGACGAACAGCACGTAGCGGCCCAGGGGCACGTTGGGCAGCGTGGCCGTCACCTGCGTGCTGGAGAAGCTCTGGAAGGCAAGTGGGCGCACCACCTGCTGCTGCTCGAGGTCCATCAGGCGCAGCAGCGGGAAGTCCGTGGGGGCGTTCTGGCTGTTGCCGCTGCTGCCCTCCGAGAGGCCCCGGAAGCGCAGGCCATTCACCGTGAAGGTGCCCTGCGGAGGCAGCTCGCTACTGGGGCTCAGGCCGGTGATGGCCGGCCGCCACGCGGGCTGGGAGCCCGTGTCCTCATACAGTTCGGCGCTGGCGATGGGACCCGAGGCGCCCCGACCACCGGCGATGAGCACCCTGCCATCGGCCAGCAGCGTGGCGATCGCGGCACGGGCCTGGGCGAGCGAGCCGGTGGTGAGCCAGGTGCCGGTGGCCGGGTCATACACCTCGGCGCTGGCGAGGGGGCCGTTCATGATTCCACCCGCCACGAGCACCTTGCCACTGGGCAGCAGCGTGGCTGTATGGCTGTCGCGGCCCTGGGCGAGCGCGCCCGTGTTGCTCCAGGTGTTGGTGGCCGGATCGTACAGCTCGGTGACCCGGCGGTCTCCGCCGGTGGTGAAGCCGGCCGCGACGAGCACCTTGCCATTGAGCAGCAGCGTGGCCGTGTGCAGCAGGCGGCCCTGAGCCATCGGGGCGGCGGGGCTCCAGGTGCTGGTGGCCGGATCGTACAGCTCGGCGCTCGTCAGGGCGCTGGCGCCGTTATCACCGCCGCTGACGAGGACCTTGCCCTGCGGCAGCAGCACGGCGGTGTGGAGGTAGCGCTTCTGGGCCATCGGGGCGGTGGCGCTCCACTGGCGGGTGGCGGGATCGTATACCTCCGCGCTGAGGAGCGGGCCCGAGGGGCTGTTGCCTCCCGCGACGAGCACCTTCCCATTGGGCAGCAGCGTGGCCGTGTGGGAATCACGGGCCTGGGCCATCGAGCCGGTGGCGCTCCAGGTGCCCGTGGTGGGGTCATACACCTCGGCGCTGGCCACATAGCCCGTGAAGCCGTAGCCCCCCGAGACGAGCACCGTGCCATCGCGCAGCAGCGTGGCGGTGTGGCCCGCGCGGGCCTGGGCGAGCGAGCCGGTGGCGCTCCAGGTGCCCGTGGCCGGATCGTACAAGTAAGCCTCGACGCGGAAGCCCTGGGAGCCGACACCGGAGGCCGCGAGCACCTTGCCGTTGGGCAGCAGCGTGAGCGTGAAGGCCCCAATCGCCTGCGGGAGCGAGCCGGTGGCGGCCCAGGCGCCCGCGGCCGGGTCCCACAAGTCGACGCTGTTCAGGGCGGCGGGAGGGCCCGCCGAGCTGTTGCCGCCCGTGACGAGCACCTTGCCCGTAGGCAGCAGCAGGGCGGTGGGGGCATAGCGGTTGCTGGACATCGCGCCGCCGGGGTCCTGCCAGGTGCCCGCGGCCGGATCGTACACCTCGGAGCTGGAGACGGGACCGCTGGGAGCGCGGCCGCCCGTCACGAGCACCTTGCCGTTGGGCAGCAGGGTGGCCGAGGGGAAGCCTCGGGCCGTGGCCATCGAGCCGGTGGCGCTCCAGGTGCCGGCCGCCGGGTCATACAG
>DASVVJ010000287.1:0-2222 GCA_036389955.1 Myxococcaceae bacterium | reverse complement strand
GGGGGGCTGGCGACAGCCCCTTTTCGTAACTTCCCTGCCCCCATGCCGGAGAAGCTCCGGCACGGGGGCGCGCCGCGCGGGCCTTACTCGAAGACGCGCGGGCCAGGCGTCAGCACCCGGTCCGGATCGTAGCGCCGCTTGGCGGCTGCCAATCCGTCCCAGGCCGAGCCGTAGTGCCGCTTCCAATCCTCGGGAGTGCACGGAATGGCGCTGATCGCGTAGTGCGTGCCTCCCCACTCCCGGTTTCGCTCGAAGAGCGCGCGGTTGTGCTTGACCTGCTCTGCGCCATCCCGTGCGCCAGGCATCGCGGTTCGCAGCACGTCGACCAGGAAGAAGGTGTCCTCTTCGGGCACGCGGAACAGCGGCCGCGTCAAGCGCTCGCGCTTGAACGGATAGAGCAGGATGGGGAAGACAGGGGTGATCTCCGCTGGCACCACCTCCTGGAGCAGCGTGTCCACGAAGGCCTCGACCTTGGACCCGGGAACGAAGAGATCAACCCACGGGTGCGGCCGCGCGAAGATGCCCAGGGTCTGGCTCTCGGCGATCTGCGGAGCGAGCCGATTCACGAAGGCGATGTACGGCACGTCGAAGATCTGTTCGACGCCCTGCTGATACGACAGGCCCTGCAACAGCCGCGCGTTGTCCGGCGCCTGAGGGGGCGTGTAGTAAGCGGCGCAGATCAGCTGGCGCATCCAGCTTCCGTTCGGGCCAGGCACCACGGCCGCCACCGCGTTGTCGAACCGGTCCGGCTCGATCGTCCGCAGCTCGTCCCGGATCAGCGTGCCGTTGTCCGCGTAGCTGAGCACGTAGACGCGCACGAGCGCCGGAGCGGGCACCAGCCGCAGCGTGGCCCGGACAATGATGCCGCACTGGCCAAGCCCCGCCAGCGCCGCCTCGAACAACTCCCGGTGCTGCGTGGGCGAGCAGGTGACGAGCTCACCCTCTCCCGTCACCATCTGGAGCTCCAGCACGTTGTCGCCCTGCGTACCGTAGCGGAAGCTGGTGCCGCTCAAGCCACCCACCGACAGCGTGCCGCCTACGGACAGCTCCAAGTAATCGGTGAGCACGGGCGGAGTACGGCCCGCGGCGATCGTCTGAGCAACCAGCGTGCTCCAGCTCACGCCGGCGTCCACGAGGGCCCGGTCTTCCGCGATGGAGTGAATCGTGGCCAGCGCGCTCATGTCGATGACGATGCCCGCCTCGACCTGGCAATGGCCGTACATCGTGTGCCCCTGACCACGGGGGCCAATCTTCATGCGGTGCTGCCGGGCGAAGCGGACCATGCGCGCCACGTCCTCCACGGAGCCGGGACGCAGCACCGCGGAAGGCCGGCGGCTCACCACGCGTCCGAAGTCCTCCGCCGCTCCCTGCAGCGCCTCCGCGGAGACGAGCAGCGCCCCGTCCAACGCGGGCAGCTTCGTGTGGCTGGGGCCGCCCTGCCCCGCGGTCACCCAGGACCGGCTGGAGGCATCAAAAGCGGTGACGACATCATTCGGATTCGGGCTCGTCTGTGCGGTGGCGGCAACCATGAGGTCCTGTTTTTCGCAATGAGGGGGACACTCGGATTATGCCTCATGATCAGGGATCAGACAGATGAGATGAATTCCGACCAGGTGCGCGATTACCGCACAGGGAGATCAGGGCTTTCCTGAGAATTTTGACAAGCGCTCATTTCGCGAAGCACCATGGACTCATGACCAGCCCTCTCGGAAATGAGTTCACGCCGCACATCCCGCCGCAACTGAACGATCCCTTCCCGTACTACACGCGGCTGCGCCGTGAAGCGCCGGTCACCTTCGCGCCGGCCTTCCAACTCTGGCTGGTGAGCCGCTACCAGGACGTCATGTCCTGCCTGAGGGATCCCGCCCGCTTCAGCTCCGGTGAGGTCCTCGTATCGCCGATACCGTTCCCGCCGCCGGTGAAGTCGCTGCTGGATGATGCGGGCTTCACTCAGCAGTACCCCCTCGTGGGGCAGGATCCGCCGGCGCACACGCGCACGCGCGGCATCGCCAACAAGGCCTTCTCGCCCGCGCGCATCGCGGCCCTGACACCGCGCATTCAGGAGATCGCCCGTGAGTGCATCGAGGATCTCGAGCGCCAGAACGGGCGCGCGGACGTGGTGGAGAAGCTGACCGCTCCATTCCCCTTGCGCGTCACCTGCGAGATGCTGGGCGTCCCCAAGCAGGACGTGGAGCGCGTGGGGCAGTGGTGCGAAGAGCCCT
>DASVVJ010000286.1:0-18237 GCA_036389955.1 Myxococcaceae bacterium | reverse complement strand
AACTTGCCCGCGCTGAAATAGCCCTGCTGCCGGGCCAGGGGCCGGTGGACCTCGTTGACCAGCGACGACTTGCCCACACCCGAGTAGCCGGAGACGAGCAGCAGCTCGGTCGTGCCCTGGCAGATCCGATCGAAGGCGGCCAGCAGCGTGGCGCACTCCGCTTCACGGCCGTAGAGCCGCTGGGGAATCTGGAAGCGGTAGGAGACGTCGCGCTTGCCGGGCTCGAAGTCCGCGATGGTACCGGTGGCCTCCAGCTGCTCCACACAGTGCTTGAGGTCCACCATCAGGCCGAAGGTGCTCTGGTAGCGCTCCTCGGCATCCTTGGCGAGCAGCTTGAGCACGATCCTGGAGACCGCGGGGGGCACCCCCGGCTGAAGCTGGTGCGGAGGCCGCGGCTGCGAGGCGATGTGGCCGTGGACCAGCGCCATCGCGTCCGCGCCGCTGAACGGCACCTGCCCGGTGAGCAGCTCGTAGAGGCACACCCCCAGGGAGTAGAGGTCCGTGCGGTAGTCCACCGAGCGGTTCATTCGCCCGGTCTGCTCCGGGGACATGTAGGCCAGCGTGCCCTCGGCCAGGAGGGCGTGCGTCGCTTCTACGTGCTCGATGAGCTGGAGGCTGGCGGTGCCGAAGTCGATGAGGCGCGTTTCTCCCGAGGGGGTGATGATGATGTTGGAGGGTTTGATGTCTTTGTGGACGATGCCGCGGCGATGGAGTTCCGCCAGGGTCGAGGCAACGGAGATGGCCAGCTCCACCGCCCGGAGCACCTCGAACGGCTCGCCGGTGAGTTCGGACAGGGGCTTGCCGTCCAGCGATTCCAGGAGCAGCACGGGCCGGTCGTGGACCTGCTCGCAGGCGTAGGCCCGGGTGACGCCGCGCACGTCCGCCAGCCGCTGCAGGATGCCGAACTCGCGGCGGTAGCGCTCACGCTCCCGTGGGCCGGGCGAGGCGAGCACCGGCGTCTTGAGGATGACCTGGAGGCCATCTGCATCGCGCACCGCGCGAAACAGCAGGCTCGTACCGGTGGTCTTGAGGGCGCCGAGGAGGGTGTAGCCGGGGATGTTCAGCATCGAGGCGGGCCGCCCTTGGAGCGGCACTATGAATTCAAGCGGATCAGTTGGGTGCGGCTCATGGCGCGCATATCATCGGCGATGCCGGAGATTTCATCCATCGCCCGGTTGGCGAGACGATGACGCTATTCGCAGGGCCACGATGCCGGTCGCGCCGACCTCAAGGGCGAGCTTCTGCCGCGCCAGATGGCAGCTCATCGAGATGAGCCGCTCCTCTCCCATCTCCGAACCACAGTAGAGAGTGGTTCCCTTCATGACATGCCTTCTTGCAAGGCGATCGAACCCACTGGCAGGGAGGTGGGACGCTACTTCCCCCACAGCTCGAAGGAGGTGGCGTACCAGACGACGTAGGTGACGGAGGTGGCGTAGTCGAAGGAGGCGCCCGAGGCAGTGGGCACGGAGAGGAGCGCCGCCAGCTCCAAGAGGTGCGTCTGCTCCGGATTCAGCGCGAAGCCCACTCCTGGAGCGAGCACCACGCTGGAGAGCACCGAGGAGTCCGTCGCGGCGCCGGGGACAGGGCCAACTCGGGAGTGGCCAGGAAGCGGGGCGACACGTCCACCATCCCGAAGTCGGCCGAGGCGGGGCTTACCCCGAAGGTGCCCCCGGCGCCGGCGTGCATGCCTCCCTGAAGGAGGCATTGCTGTACATCACCCCGGCCTGCGAGATTCGCGGGAGACTCCTCGACCCCCAGGGCAGGGTTCCTCGGGGCGCCAGGCTCTGGATCTCAGGGCTGTGTGGGAGTGGTAGGCGTACTTCTGCGAGTTTACCCGGAGTGAATCCTCTTCTGCGCAAATTCGCCAGAAAATCCCCCAGCACTTCGCACGGGGACGCACCATCGGCCATCAGGTTGCGTCACGGCTTCGTCAAGAATCTGCTCTGAAAATCCCTGGTAAATAGGCCGGGACGATCCGGCAGGCGCGCGGTTGCATGGCAAATGCGTTTTTTGCGGCGCCCCAGCTCTGTCCTCACGCAGAGCAAAATGACTGTTGTCTCCAGGCTGAAAAAATTATATAAGCTTTCGGCCATGGCCGCTTAATCCCGTTTTTCGGGAAAAGCTGCTTGGCGTCTCTTATTGAGCAACGTCACCGCAGTCCGTCGTGCTCAGAAGGCCAATCTCAGAGCGCCGCATCTCCCAGCACGGTGACACGAGTGAGCCCCGGTAGGCAGGGACCGTCCGAGGTGTGTCTTTTTTACTTCGCAGTCAATCCATCCCACATGAGGAAGTGTCTATATATGAGAGCGTTTTGGAGGGGCTTCATCCAAGCGGCGTCGATGGCGACCGCGCTGGTGATCGGTGGGTGTCTCGCCGAGGATCAGGGGTATCTGGGTGAAGAAGAGCCAGAGGAGTTGGGACAGGTCGCCTCGGCGCTGACCGCGCAGGAGTTGGACGCGTATGCCCAGCGTGGCATGGACTTCGTGGTGCAGGACACCGTGACGTGGGTGCAGAATCCCGCCAACAACTGTGGCGCCTGCCACCGTGTGGGTGCTCCGCTCTACGGCGCCTCTCAGGCGGCGTACACCGGCTATACGGTCAACACCACCACGGCCAACGGCACGGGCTACCTGGCCAACTTCCTGGCCAATGAGCAGTACGCCGCGGGCTACTGGACGCATGGGGCCGGCTCTCACACCTTCATCAAGTCCGCCTACAACGCATTTGGTCTGGCGGGCTACACCCAGTTCGACAACGATGTGCACCTGCCCAAGCTGCAGAAGGCCGTGGAATGGGCCATTGGCGCCACCGTTCCTCATAAGTTCACCAACCCGCTGGACGGCAAGGCGCTCCAGGGCGTCACCAGCGTCTACGTGCCGCAGGACCACGGCTCCAACCCGGTGACGCTGGGCTGGCAGATGCCCACCGCGTACTTCGCCGTGGCCACCCGCTCTCTGCTGGACGTGGGCGCCGGCATCCCGCCGCTTCAGCGCGACAACTACAAGGTGTTCCTGCGCAACATGGCTGACTCGCTCGAGGGCCAGTACGCGCGCTCCAACGGCGCCTGGCTGCCTCAGGACGTGGCCTTCGCCGCCATTGGCACGATCCAGGACGTGGTAGACCGCAGCCCCGCCGTCAACACCACCGTGGCCGCCATGCGCAGCGAGCTGCTCAATCGCTACAACCCCGCGGGCGGTTGGGGTGACGCGAGCATCGGCACGCCCAACGTCTACACCACCGGCGCGGTGCTCTACGCGCTGTGCCTGTTGGACGTGCGGCAGGATCAGAACCCCACGGTCGCCAGCGCCTTGAACTGGCTGGCCAGTCAGCAGTGCGTCGCCGGCAACAACTACTGCGGCACCGGGCTCCCCGCCAACAACGGCAGCTGGGTGCTGTCCGGCCACGCGGGTGACGTGCCCACCACCTTCGCCACGCTGGCCATGGGCTGCTACGGCTCGCTCAACGTGCGTGTCACCCTCACCCCTCCCTCGGTGCAGCTTGCCGCCGGCCTGGGGGGCCCGCAGACCACCCAGTTCACCGTCAAGGTGAAGAACACCGGCTACGTGCGCAATACCTATAACCTGGTGCCCAGTGGCAACTGGCCCAACATGACGATCAGCCACAACAACCCGTCCATGACGCTGGATCCGGGCGTGGAGGCCAATGATGTGGTGACGGTGACGCTGCCGGCGAACATGCCCGAGAGCGTGATTATCCCCGTGTCGGTGAAGGTCTCTTACCTGACCAAGAGCGGCATGGTGGAGAAGGTCGTCACCTTCAACGTCTTCATTCCTCCGCAGCCTACCGCGGCGGGCCTGGACACGATCACCACCATCCTCTCGCCGTCCAACAATGCCGTCATCGCGCCGGGAACCTCGGTGAACCTGGCGGCCTCGGTGAAGCTGGCGGCCAGTGGCAACCCGGTGTCGATCGGCACGCTCACCTTCTACTCGGGCAGCGCCGTCATCGCCACCGTGCAGGCTGTCAACGGAGTGTTCTCCTACAGCTGGCCGGTGCCGGCCTCGGCGCCGCTCGGGCCGCAGACCTTCACCGCCACTTATAACGGCTTCGCCAACGCGAACTTCTCCATCAACTACAAGGGCTCGAGCGCCAACGGCGTCTTCACCATCGGCTACCCCAACGGCTCGGTCTGCTCCTCCAGCGCCGAGTGTCAGTCCGGCTTCTGCGTGGACGGGGTGTGCTGTAACTCGGCCTGCGGCGGGGGCGCTTCGGGGGATTGCCAGGCCTGCAGCCGCTTCGCGGGCGCACTGACCGATGGCACCTGCGGCACCGTGCAGGCGGGCTTCATCTGCCGTCCGTCGCGCGGCTTCTGCGACGTGGCCGAGGTGTGCGACGGCGCCAACCAGGCGTGCCCCTCCACGGACGTGGTGCAGGCCAATGGCACCTCGTGCGGCCTGAACTCCTCGGCCTGCTCCAACGGCGACTGCAAGACGATCCCCAAGGGGCTCAACGGCCGTTACTTCAACAACACCACCCTGGCGAATCCGTTCGCGCTCAACCGGGTGGACACGACGGTCAACTTCGCCTGGGGCACCGGCTCGCCGGCCGCCTCCGTCAACGCGGACAACTTCTCCACGCGGTGGACGGGTGACGTCATCACCCCGGCCGGCGCGAACATGACGGGCCGCTACTGGTTCTACACCCAGAGCGACCAGGGCGTGCGGTTGTGGGTCAACGGCAAGCTCATCATCGACAACTGGACCAGCCACACCACCACGGTGGACAGTGGCTCCATCTATCTGGAGGCCGGCAAGCGCTACGGGGTGATGCTCGAGTACTTCGAGGGCACCGGTGACGCCAACATCACCCTCCAGTGGAATCCCCCGAACAGCCTGTCGTCGGTCATTCCCAGCGCGAACCTCACCCCGGCGCTCAACAGCCCGGTGACGGTGCGCATCCGGAGCCCGCTGGATCGCACCGCGTACCGGGCGCCCGCGAGCGTCAACGTGGATGTGGATGCGGTGGGCCTGTTCGCGACGATCAACAGCGTGGAGCTGTTCATGAACGGGAACAGCCTGGGTCCCAAGAACGCGCCGCCCTTCCAGTGGCCCGTGACGCTGTCGGCTCAGGGGGTCTACGTGTTCACCGCCAAGGCGACGGGCACGGCCACCAACAGCCAGGGCCAGCCGGTGCAGCTGGTGCAGTTCTCCCGGTCTGCGGCCGTCAGCGCCACCCAGGCCCCATCACCCAACGGCACGGGTGCTGGCCTCACGGCGGACTACTTCAACGGCACGAACTTCAACAAGTTCGAGTTCACCCGCTCGGAGAACACGGTGGTCCTGGACGGCAACGTCAACTCGCCGCTGCCCGAGGACATCCTCAACCCGAACGGTTTCTCGGTGCGGTGGACGGGCAGCATGGTCCCGGCCTACTCGCAGGCCTACACCTTCTCGGTGAACGCCAACCACCCGGCCCGGGTGTGGGTGAACAACGTGAAGATCATCGACACTCAGGCCAACCCGGGCGTGACGGTCTCGGCACCCGTGGGGCTGTCGGCGGGCCAGACGGTACCCGTCCAGGTCGAGTACCTGAAGAACTCGTCCACGGACACGCTGATGAAGCTCTTCTGGGAGAGCCAGAGCGAGCCCAAGAGCCTGATCCCCGGTACGCGCCTGTACCCGGCCACCGCGTCCAGCTTCTAGCAACGCAGCGGTAGCCGCAGCCCGAAGTCTCCCCGAGGCGGGGGCCCGCAGTGCTCCGCCCCGGGGTTCTTTTCCCCCTTTCGATGTTCCTACCCCCTTTTTCGAGGAAGATCTTCATGCGGAACCTTTTCAAGACGCGCCTCATCGCGGGCGCCCTGGCGCTCTCAGGCGTGCAGGGCTTCGGCTGTGGTGGCTCGGAGCTCATCGTCGAGGGCACCGTCGAGGTGGACCAGGTCCAGTCGGCCCTCACGCCCACCGGTGTCACTGCGGCGAGCAACGACACCTACAGCCAGCAGTTGAAGACGGACATCGCCGCCGCGCTCCAGGAGAGCCAGTCCGTGCCGGTGGTCCACCCCGAGCTACTGCCGCCGCACCTGGTGCCAGACCTGCAGGTGGCGCAGGATCTGTGCAAGGTGTGGGTGAGCTTCTACAGCGAGGGTGCTGGCTATCGGAACTCGCTGGGCTACTTCGTCTACCCCGAGGATGCCCCTCCCGCGAGCGTCCCGCAGAGCACGCGCCAGGCCAACATCATCTTCGCCAACAGCTCTGCTCAGGGCAGTGGCGGCACGCTGGTGCAGGGCAACCGGAAGATGTTGGGCACTACCAACAACAACACCTTCTCGGCTGGCACACGCATTGGCTTCTTCTTGATGGCCAATGCCTGCAACAGCGACACCAATTGCACCCCGAGCAACATCGACTACACCAAGCCCACTTACTACACCGTCGACGCGCTCAACCCCGAGTCCACCGCCGCCAAGCGGCGCCACGCGCTCATCGTCCGCCACGCCGACGCGCAGCGGCTGGTGATGGGCTTCGAGGACCTCAACCGCACCAGTGGCTCGGATGACGACTTCAATGACGTCACCTTCGTCATCAACTGGGAGCCGGCCAGCTGCCTCATCATCCAGAACCCGGACATCGATCCGGACGCGAGCTGCCAGGCGGTGAAGACGCGCTCTCCCACCGCCGTCAGCGGCTTCTACAACCTGGACCCCTGCGGTACCCAGGGCGTGCAGAAGGACACCTACTACTGCGACATGGATAAGGTGGGCGCCAACGGCGTCAAGGGCGGATGGACGGTGCCCGGTTGGCAGCAGGCCTCGGCCAAGACGACCCTGGGCATCGAGAAGCGTGGCACCCCAGGCCCCACCGCGGCCAACTGGTCGCGCAGCCTCTCGTGCCTGCCCTTCAACGAGGCCATGGTCTTCAACAAGACCTCGGGCGACTACTTCACCGAGACGCTCACCGGCTCTCAGTTCAAGGTCACCGCGGCGCCATACGCGCTGGGTGAGCCGGGCAAGTCCTTCAACCAGGGTGCCTTCGGCCCCTCGGATTCGCTCATCAACCAAGGCTGTGTCAGCTACAACTACGACAACACCCTGTTCTCCGAATGGGCGTGCGTGACGGACAGCAGCGCTGGCGGCACTGCCAAGGGCCACATCGCCGACTATGCGCTGGACTACAACTGCCTGCCGGTGCCGAACTACGATCCAGCCCGTCCCTGGGCCTGGGCCAACAACAGCACCTGCACGCAAGTGGGCGTGGACTACACCTGGGGCATCGGCATCCGCTGAGCCTAGACGCCAGGAGTTCCTCCTGGCTCGCTTGAACACGACGGCCGGCTCTCCCGCTCAGGAGAGTCGGCCGTTGTGCTTCTGAAGCCACTTCCGCCGTGGTGCTGCCGCCGCCCATGGCGGTACGGCGCGCCCGAGGGTGAAGCTGCTCAACGAGTATGCGGTCCAGTCGTTGATACGAGCAGCGCTACGCCGGCGTGGGCGGTCCGAACCACTGGGTGAGCGCGTCACGCAGCCCCGACTCCGTGCCGTCTCCTACCCACGCGACATGGCCATCGGGCCGAACCAGCACGGCCGAGGGCGCAGCGACCGCACCGAACACCGGGAGCTCCCACGCGCCCGTGTATCGGGCATCGACCCGCCGAACCCGCTCCGCCCACGGAGTGATGTCGAAGGCGCCTGGCTCGCCGAGGTTGAGGAAGACCGGCCGGGCCTCGTGCAGCAGCGAGAACACGCGCTTCGGACCGCTCTCCGTGCTCAGCTCGAGGTCGGGCATGCGACGCCCGAGCAGCGGGTGCCCCGCACCGAGGCCGTAGTGGACGTCGAGGCCCGACATCATCGCGGCGTACTGCTTGCGAGGCTGCTCCATCTTCAGCAACTCGGTCATGTTCTCGCGCAGGGCCTCGGTGCGATCGTCGCCGCGGCCGAGCGCGATCTGGGCCATCGTCAGGCGGAGCACGCGGGCACCGATGGGGTGCCGCTCGGCGTGGTAGGTGTCGAGGAGGGTCTCCGGCGAGAGGCCCTTCACCACCTGCGCGAGCTTCCAGCCGAGATTCACGGCGTCCTGCACGCCGATGTTGAGTCCCTGTCCGCCCGTGGGGGCATGCACGTGCGCCGCGTCGCCGGCCAGGAGCACCCGTCGCTCCCGGTAGGACGCCGCCTGCCGAGCCATGTCGGAGAACCGGGAGATCCAGGTCGGATTGCGAACACCGAAGTCGGTCCCGTAGACCGCGATCAGCGCCGCGCGCAGCTCCTCCAGGCTTGGCTCGATTCTGTTGCCGACCTGCGGCTCGACCAGCACGACGCCGGCGCGCTTCCCGTCGTCGATCTTGCCGATGGCGTTGACGCCCTTCTCTCCACGGCGGATGCCCCACGCGGGCTCCTCGGTCATCTCGACCTCGGCGATGAGGAAGCTGGTCGACGCGTCCCAGCCGGGGAACTCGATCCCGGCCTGCTTGCGAATCAGGCTCCGGCCTCCGTCGCACCCGACGAGGTACGTCGCCCGGAGCGAGGTGCCGTCCGACAGCTCCACGTCGACGCCGGTGTCGTCCTGCGCGAACCCCGTCACCTCACGCCCTCGATAGAACGTCACCGGCAGCTCGGCGACCCACTCGGCCATGATGCGCTCGATGCGAGCCTGCTTGAGCGCGAGCCCGTAGTTGTGGCGCGTCGGGAAGTCGCTGATGTCGAGCGGGATGAACGAGAAGCCCGCCACCTGCATGATCTGCCCCTGCGAGAGGAAGCGCTCGGCGACGCCCCGCTGATCGAACACCTCGATCGTGCGGGCGTGCAGGCCGCCAGCGCGTGAGCCAGGGAGCTCCTGATCCACGCGACGCTCGACGACGGCGACGTCGATCCCCGCCAACGCCAACTCGGCTGCCAGCATCAGGCCCGTCGGGCCGCCTCCGGCGATCAGCACTGCATGGTTGTTCGTGGCCACACTGCGTCCGGATTCGCTGTGCATGGGTTCCTCCCTGCCCGCTGGTTTTCGCGTGCGGCCGGCGTCTCTGCCTCACAGAGGGGGGCTTGTGGCAATCCCCCCGTCGTGGCATACAACCGGATGTAGCAGGGGGGAGATGTCGCGTTCCGCACGTGCCTCCCCGAAGCGATGAGGCCTACCAGTTCTGCTCGCAGAATCCCGAGTTACACCCGAACTTTGGCGTCATGCACTTGTTGCCACAGCCGCCACAGTTATTCGGGTCCTGCTCAGGGTTGACACACTGCCCATTGCACAGGATGAGGTCCGGGCCACACTGACACGTGCCACCGACACACGTCTGGCCATACCCGCACGTCACAGGAGTACTGACGCAGGCCCCGGAGGCATTGCAGGAATCGCCCGTCGTGCAAGCATTGCCATCATTGCAGGGAAGGCCAGAGGGATTGCGCGAGCAGGCCTGAGCCTGGGTGCTCGAGGAAGCGACGCATTGCCCGCTGCCACAGTCAAAGGAGTAAGTGGTCACCGTACGGTACATGTTCCCCGTGGGCGCACAGTCGCTGGTGAACCAGCAGCTATTGGGGCCCCACCACGGTCCATATTCTGTAGCCGGACACGCGGTGTTAGCAGGAGGAGGCGTGCAATCCTGAGACTCCTGATAGTACGCCGATCCGCACGTGCCGGAAGAGCACGAGTGGTAGGCCACCGTGCGGTACTGAATCCCTAACGTAGAGCAGGCATTGCCCGTTCGAGTGCACGCTCCCCAGCCATAGTAGTCCGGCGGCGCGCACGTGATGCCAGTGGTATTGCGAGAGCAGGATTGAGCCTCCGTCGAGGTGCTCGCCACACCGCAGGTCCCTGCTCCACACGTGAGCACCGTCACCGTCCTCGACCGGGTTCCCGACTGGTCGCAGGTGTCACCGAAGCCGCCACAGGCTCCCCAGTTCCCATAGCTGGGCGCGCTGCACACGGTGGTGGCGGGCCGGTTGCTCCAGGCCGCCGTGCTCTGGAGCGGGTCACACACCTGGCAGGGGTTGCCAGGGTTGACAGTGCCCCCAGCATACGCCGTTCCGCCAATCACACATCCCTGGCTGCACTGCCCGCTGCCGTTGCAGGTTCCTCCCACGCCACACGCCGAGCCGCCCGGGAGTGGGGGGTGGGTGCAGTTGCCCGCGCCATCGCAGCGGTCCGCGGTACAGCCGTTGCCATCATCCGTGCACACCGTGCTGGTGGGAGCCATCGCGTTTGCCGGACACGTGGCGTTCGTGCCCGTGCAGTACTCGGCGGCGTCACACTCACCGGCCGCGGCCCTGCACTGCACCGTCGATGGGGACAGGGCGCACGTGCCCACGCTCCCCGCCAGGTTGCACGCGTCACACGCCTCGCCGCACGTGCTGTCGCAGCACACCCCATCCACACAGTTGCCGCTCGTGCACTGGTTGGCGGATCCACACGCCACCCCATTCGGCTGCTTCGCGGTGCAGTTCCCCGCCGCGCAATAGGAGCCTGCCGCGCAGTCGGCGTCCGTGGTGCACGGGTTGGACGACCCGCTGGCGTCATACAACTCCGCCGTGGTGACTCCGCGTCCTGCCGCCACCAGTACCTTGTTGCTCGCGCTGAGGAATACGGCCACGTGCAGGCTCCGGGCCGCCGCCAGGGTCCCTGTCGCCGTCCAGGTTCCCGTTGCCACATCGTAGAGCTCGGCCAGGGCCAGCGCCGCGCCGGCCGCCTCTCCTCCCGCCACCAGCACCTTGTTACCCACGAGTGTCGCCGTATGGAACGTCCGCGCTTTCGTCATCGCTCCCGTGGTGATCCAGGTCCCCGTCGCCGGGTCGTACACCTCCGCGGTGTCTATCGCCGCGCCGTTGGCGTTGACGCCCCCCGCCACCAGCACGCGCCCATCCGGCAGCAACGTCGCGGTATGATCATACCTCGCGGTGCTCATCGAGCCCGTTGCGGTCCAGCTGTTGGTCGCAGGGTCGTACACCTCCGCGGCCGCGGTGGTGGCATTGCTCTTTCCTCCCGCTACCAGCACCTTGCCTGAGGGCAACACGGTGGCCGTATGGCTTCGCCGGCGAGTCAGGAGCGCGGCACCCGCGCTCCAGGCCGCGGTGCTCGGGTCGTAGAGGTCAACGGCAACCTGTGGCCCGTTCGCTTCGCCACCGATGACCAGGACCCGGCCCGAGCCCAACACGACCGCAGCGCTGTAGGCGCGGGCAATCCCCACGAAACTGCCAGCGGAGGACCAGGTCCCCAGCGCAGGGTCATACAGCTCCGCCGAGGCCAGCCGGTTGGTTCCTTCTCCTCCCGCCACCAGCACCTTGCCTGAAGGCAGCAGGGCTGTGACGTGGGCCTGCCGTGCCGTTGTCAGGGAGCCCGTGCTTGCCCAGGTTCCCGCCACCGGATCGTACACCACCGCTGAGCTCAGGTAGGTTGTGCCTGCCGAGCCACCTGCTACCAGGACCCGCCCCGAGCCCAGCACCGTGGCTGTATGGTATTTCCGGGCCTGAGGCAGTGTGCCTGTGGTCTGCCACATGCCAGCCACCGCCGCTCGCTGCGTCACGAGAGCCTCCTCGCTCTCCTCCACGCTGGCAGCACATCCCGTGATTGCGAACATCATGATGATGCTCAAAGCACACGCCTGCACCCGTCGGTTCATGGTTCCCTTTGTCTGGAATGGGTGAACCCCATTCCACAGGGAGTGAACAAGTCAATAAAATGAGCGCTAGCCGTAGACGCGTTGCCGGTCGAGGAGCGGCACCACGAACAGCGTCACCAGGGCCCCGAGCAAGGCGCCAGTGAGGCTGGGGGGCGCAATCTCGAAGAGCGGCTGCTCCTGGTTGAAGGTCCCTCCCAGGGTGCCGCCGAAGACGCCCCCGACCATGCCTATCAGGAGCCGGGTGATGAGCCCCAGGCGGGAGTTCCACACGATGAGCCGGGAGGCCAGTGCGGTGGCCCACCCGATGGCGCTGAAGATGACGAGTTCCATGCGGATTGCTCCAGGGATTGGGAGGAATGACTCTCCCTGATGGAGTCGAGTCGATCCGCTTGAGACCCAGCCAAAGGAACTCAGGAGTTCGCCTGGCCGCTCTCCTGCCAGGTGGGCTCGGAACGGACGACGGTGGCGGAACGGCTTTGGGCACCCACGTGCAGATCTGGGACTGCACTGGCTCCGTCGCGGTATCTCCCAGCTTTCAAACTCGCCTCAGGCTGTCCCCGCAGCTCGGAATCCGTTCGCGCCCGCGCATTGTTCTGCATCGTTTTCCAATGCGGTGGTTCATCGCGCTTGTGGGGGAGTCATCCGACGGCTCCCTGTAAAGAAGCACCGTCCGATCACCCGGGAGCCTGAAGCATGTCGATGCGCAGATTGTTGTATCCGTTGCTCAAGGTGTGTTTGCTGGCAATGCTGGCCGGAGCTCCACGTGTGGAAGCCACACCCGCCGAAGACAAGGTGACCGACCCGGTACCGCTCCTGGAGTTCCGCACTCCCGGGCAGGTGGGCTGGTTCTGGACGCTCTCGCAAGCGGAGGCCGACTCCGCAGCCAACCAGTACAGTTTCACGCGCCTGCCCACCAAGCTCGGCTTCTTGCGGCGCCAGCCCTTCGCCGGCAGCCAGCCGCTCTACCGGCTCCGTGTGGCGACGAAGTCGGCGTATCTGCTGACGGCTTCCGAGACCGAGCGGAGTCAACTGCTCGCCTCCGGCAGCTTCGTCGAGGGCGGTGTTCTCGGCTATGTGGCGTCCACCCAGCAGCCTGGCACCCAGCTGCTGTACCGGATGTCGAACAACTTCGAGTGGCGTGTGGTACCGGCCTCCATGCAGCCCTCCTTCGCGGCGCGCGGTTACCGCACCGACGGCCCGCTGGGTTACGTCTGGCCCGTCTACTACCGCACCGGTGCTGTGTATTTCGCCACCTTCGACGGCCAGGGCAACCTGGCGGCGAAGGAGCGGGTCAGACTCCATTACGGTCAAGCCCGCGCCGATGGGAACTGGTGGTGGGCGGGGGTGGCGGACCTGGCGGGGATCGATGTGCCACGTTCTCCAGCCACCTACTGGACGAACGAGGACTTCAGCGACCTCAAACCCGCCATCGGCTACTACGATGACTCTCAGCCGGAGACCCTGCGCAAGCACATCGTGCAAGCCTCGAGCGCGGGTCTGCGCTACTTCAGCTTCTATTGGTACTGGAACCCGTCCACCCAGACTGAGAAATACGTCCAGGGCTTGAAGGCGTTCCTCCAGGCCAGCAATCGCGCGAACATGGACTTCAACGTGACGCTGTGCGTCCATCCCTGGATGGACGGCAACGCCTCGCTGGCCATTCCCTATGAGCAGATCGCCACGGCCGCTAACACGATCGTCAACAACTACCTGACTCAGCCCAACTACCTGCGAGCCAATGACGGCAGGCCCATCGTCGGGGTGTGTGACGCACGCGGGATCGGTCAAGACCCGTCCACAGGCGTCGCGGATAAGCCCATCGATACGGTGGCCACGAAGCAGCTCACCGATGCCATCCGTGCCAGGGCCAGGGCGCTCCTCAATGAAGAGATCCTGATCGTCTTCAACGGTGTGGCCCCGTCGAGCACCGGCATGGACGGAAGCATGTGCCTTGGGCAGTTCGACCGCAATGTCCCGACGTATCAACAGTACGTCAACAACCAGCGCAATGAGTTCAGCAAGCTCCCCGGCACGCTGATCCGCTGCGCGACGTCGGGCTTCGACGAGCGTCCCCGCATCAAGGTCATGATCGACGACCCGGGTCCGGATCTGCAGGCGCAGCAGAGCGCGTTCCGCTGGTACCCCGACGCGGATCTGCCGAAGTTCGCGCAGTTGATGGCCAACGTCCGCGCCGACATCGATGCGTCGACCCGGGTGTCCCCTGTGGACAACTTCGTGCAGATCTACGCCTGGAACGAGTGGCACGAGGGTGGCTACATCGAGCCGAACATGCGCGATGGCTGCGCCTACCTCAACACCGTTCGTCAGCAGTTGTCGCTGCCGGGGGGAACTGGCTGCGTGGCGCAACCTTGAGAGCGTTCCCTCAAGAAGGCGAGGAGCCGGGGCTGCAAGGGAGGCTGAATAGATCGAATCGGGCCTTTCTGCGTTGATGAGTTCCGATGCGACGGAAGCTCCTCCCAGTCCTGGGGTTTCTCCTGGCCGCGATGGGTGTCTGGGCCTGGGGAGTAGACCTGACGAAACCTCCTCCCGCCCCCGCGGAGCCACGCCCTTTTCCCCCGAGTGCGTCCTCCTCCCACTCCGCGCCCAGCACCGAAGTTTCTCCCCTCGGCGCGGACACTCCCGCCCCGGCGCCCATCCCGGCCGCTCCTGGTCCGGAGGAGGAAGGGGCACCCCTGCACCCTTACGCGGGAGCCACTCTGCGGGTGAAGCTGATGCCCCCCTCCCGGGCGGCCTGGCAAGAGCCTCCTCTGCTCAGTGGAGTCCGGGTCATCCTCGAGCGTGAGGGCTTCCGGAAGGAAGCCTTCACCAATAGCCAGGGCATTGCCCTCTTCGAGAAGCTGCGGCTCGCTACCTATGTGGTCTCCCTCGATCATCCCGACTGGGACCGCATGAAGCGCTCCGTGCACGTGCATGCCTCCCTGAAGGAGGAATCGCTGTACATCTCCCCGGCCTGCGAGATTCGCGGGAGACTCCTCGACCCCCAGGGCAGGTTTCCTCGGGGCGCCAGGCTCTGGATCTCAGGTCCGGAACTCGAGGCCCTCGAACGCACCTTCGGCCTGCCAGCGCCCCCTGAGGAGGCACTGGAAATGGAGGACGAGCCGGAAGCTCCAGGAGTCGAACTCCCGCTCACCCCCGAGGGGAACTTCACCCTGGAGCGCCTCCAGTGTGACGACTACGAACTGTTTGCGACGGCCCCTGGGTATGGCCCGGTAGCGCGTCACATCGCACTGTCGACCGCGAATGTGGACAACACGGGGCTGGTGCTCCTGCCCGCTGCGGCGCTGCTCGTCAAGGTCCGTGGCTCGCAGGAGCAGCTGGGCGACGCCTCCCTCCGCGTCTCCCAGAACGGATCGGAACAGCCCCTGTCCCTGGATGAGCGTGGCACGGCCCTGGTCCAGGGGCTCACGGCTGGAGAGGTGACGGTGGAGCTTCAGCAGGGCAAGGGGCTCGTGAGGTCTCGCACCGTCCGCCTGGAGGAAGGCAAGACCGGGCGCGTGGACTTCTCCCTCGAGTCCACCACCCTGACCGTCACCATCGTGGACGATGCGGGACAGCCCCTCGTGCAGAGAGTTGTCCTGGCGACCTGTGAAGGGGAGGGCGGAGAGGAGCGGGAGACCAGGACGGACACGAAGGGCGTGGCGGTGTTCAAGCAGGTACCTCCCAGGCCCTGCACGCTCTCCCTCTCCGACTGGCCCCTGGCTGGCACCTTCCGGGTCACTCCCCCCGGCCCCGCGCACTGGGTGTTTCCCTCCGCGGAACTCGAGGTGCGCGTGGAGGGCATCCCCTCCCGTGCCTCCCATGCGTCCGTCTGGCTCCTGGAGTCGCTCGCTTCCCCTGGGACGGGCGTGCTCAACCGGGGAATCCCCAGCTTCTTCTCCCGGCTACCTGCTGGGCGCTACCGCCTCACGTTCCACGTCGCAGAGGGGGGCGGTGAGGCCGAGGTGGAGGTCACCCCCGGCTCGAAGCAGAAGCTCACCTTTCCCATCACGCGCCGGAACTGCGTGCGCGCGAAGCTTCTCCACGCCGGCACCCGGCAGCCCCTGGCCGGTGCCCAGCTGACTGCCCCCGTGCTGCGGAACGGAGAGCATCTCGAGTGGGAATACGCCTCAGCGGACGCGCAGGGCGAGGCGGCCCTCTGCGGAGTGCTGGAAGGCACCGTGCGCGTGGCGCTCACCGCGTCCGGCTTCCAAGGAGACTTCTTCAACATCGAGGTCCAGGGAGACGTGGAGCTCGGCACCCTCCTCCTCAAGCCCGTCCCGGACCCCACCAGTGAAGTGCTGGCGGATGACTTCATCTCCTCCTGGCCTAACGATGCGGGCCTCCCGGTCGTCGCGTTCGAAGAGGGCGCCCCTGCCTGGGCCGCCGCACTGCGCGAGGGCGACGAGATCCTCGCGATCGACGGCATCCCGACGAAGGGGTGCGCCCCCGTGGAGTGGAGCGAACGCGTCGCCGGGAACGCAGGGACCCTGCTCCGTCTGAAGATCCGCCGTCAGGGAAAGGGGCTGGACATCTCCATCCCCCGGTAATGAGTAAGCCGGCGGATGGAAGGGAGTTGGTGGTGAGAGGGTGGATCGCCGGAGCGACTGCTGGTGGTGGGAGGCCGCAACAGCGCGGCGTGGTGGCGAGCGATGGTGTGCCGTTTCCAGGCAGGCCCGTGCGACGTGAGCCCAAGTGGGAGAATGCTTACTTCGCCCGCAGCCGTAGCGATTCTTGGATGAAGTCGACCGCGACGATGGCTGCACCTGTCGAGGCCAGCTGATGGAAGCGGTCATCCTTCTGCCCATCACCGAAATCGCTGATGCCGCGGATGATGAGGAAGTCCACACCGGCCCGGTGACAAGCGGATGCGATGCCTGCTGCCTCCATCTCACCCACCTCGATCTTTCCATGGAGCGAGGCCCTCAGCCCGGAGAGTTTGCTGGGGTCTCTCAGCAGTTTCTCGCCACTGGCGATGGTGGCGAGCCGGGCCGAGAGGCCCTCTGAGAGGTCTGCTCCAGCCTCCCGAGGGAGGTTCGGCTCGATGGACTGAAGGGTGGCGGAGAGCCGCTTCGCCAATGCTGGCCCCGAGCTGAGGTAGGCGACCAGGTCTTGATGGATGGAATGCGCGAGCCGGTATGTCTCGGGCCGAGGGTGAACCCGCTGTGCTTCATTTTCTCGCTCTTCCGAGGCGGGCTCATAGGCAATGACGCGCTCGGACAGGATGACCTCGCCGAGCCGGCACTTGCCGCGAATCCCCGCGGCGATCCCGATCATGACGACGAGACGAGGCCGGAATCGCGCGATGAGTTCCGCCGCCGCAGCAGCGGCATCGGCGTTGCCAGCGGCGCCGATACAGCTCAAGGCCACACCGTAAGAGCGGCTCGCTCCACGCGCCTCGACCGAAGTGGACCAGTAGTTCGTACCCGTGGCGCCGAGCTTCGAGGGAGCCGCTTCAGGGGATAGCCCTAGCGCAAGCCGGGTCTTCGCCAGCTCCACGGGCAGGGCGGTCAGCAGCAGGACATCCACCGGAGCGTGGGCCCGCGCCTCCTCGAGTTCCTTGCCCAGGAGCTGCACGGCTTTCCGCGCGATGCGCTCTGGATCAGCGGTTGGGGAACTGAAGGAGAGCCCGAGGAGCTGCTGAAGAAATCCGGCGCCGGTATGCGGGAAGAAGTGCGAGGGATTCAGCTGAGCATCGCGAAGAAGCTCCAGAGCGCCCTCTCCATCCTCGCTCAACGAGCCCAGGGGCAGATCCAGTGGCAACACGGGAGCGCTCTTGCGCAACATCTTGTCAGCCATGACGGCGGCGCCCTTACCGCCGCCCAGTACGAGCATCGCATCCGCGTATTGAGTCAGCGCATCTCCGATGTTTCCGCCGGTGTAGAGGCTGTCCTTGATGAAGTGAAGCTTGATGGCACCGCAATCGCTCAGGCGCTCCAGTAACTCGCGATGTCGGCCGGATATCTTCCGGCTCAGCGCCTTGTTGGAGGTGACCACCCAGGCCCGTTGCCTGGAGACCTGAGGCGGATCCGGCTCCAGCAGGTACCGCTCAAGCTCCTCCAGCACGCGCCAGTCGAAGATCAGCGGCAGGTGCTCGGCCTCCTCCAGGGTGGGCTCCACGCTGGCAAAGGCCACCACGTTTCCTCCGGCAGTGAGGATTTGTCGTACAGCGGCCCTCACGAAAGCGTGTGCACGCTCCAGGGTGGCAGGTGGGCAGGAGCGAGCCACGCTGCCCGCGAGGAGAAGGAAGCGGTTCTCGAGGCCTGTACTGGAGGGCATGGCGTCGCGCATCATTGAATCGGAAGACGGGTTCGCCGTCAGGGGGGAGACCATGAATATCAACGACTGGCTTCAGCAGAAGCTCGAGGATGAGTTGATTCCGCGCCCGGAGGAACTCGAGGCGGTGAAAGCCGCGCTTCGGAGAGTCGAGCAGCGGCTCGAGAGTTCTGGCACCTTCCGGCTCGCTGAGCGGCACCCCTGCGGCTCCTTCGCCAAGGGCACGATGCTCGCGGGGCGGAAGGAAGCAGACCTGGTCATCGTTCTGGCGGATGCGCCCACCGACCAGACCCTGGAGCAGCTTCGACAGACGGTACAAAACGTCGAAGGGCTGCGCGACTCGCACATTCACGAGAAAGCCGTCGAACTCCGCTTTGATGAGGGGGTTCACCTGGACGTGCTTCCGGT
>DASVVJ010000285.1:0-7540 GCA_036389955.1 Myxococcaceae bacterium | reverse complement strand
CATCGGCATCGACAACGCCGGCAACACCTCCGCCGTGGTGACCGATACCTATGTCATCGTCATCGACACCACCCCGCCCACGGAGACGGCGAACCCCACCGGTGGCACGTACAACTCCGCTCAGAGCGTCACGCTGGCCTGCAGTGACGGCACGGGCTCGGGCTGCGCCTCCATCCGCTACACCACGGACGGCAGCACCCCGACGGCCACTTCGGCTCAGTACTCGGCCGCCATCACCGTCTCCGCCAACACGACGCTGAAATTCATCGGCATCGACAACGCGGGCAACACCTCTGCGGTGGTGACCGAGACCTATGTCATCGACACCGTGGCCCCCACCGTGGCTGCCAACCCCACGGGCGGCACCTACGTCAGCGCCCAGAGCGTCGTCCTCACCTGTAATGACGGCACGGGATCGGGCTGCGCCTCCATCCGCTACACCACCGATGGCAGCGTGCCCACGGCCACCTCGGCTGAGTACTCAGCCGCCCTGACCATCTCGGCCAACACGACGCTGAAGTTCATCGGTATCGACAACGCGGGCAACCCGTCCGCCGTGGCGACCGAGACCTACGTCATCGACACCATGGCGCCCACCGTGGCCGCCAACCCCGCGGGCGGTACGTACAACTCCGCTCAGAGCGTCGCCCTCACCTGCGATGACGGCACGGGTACCGGCTGCGTCGCCATCCACTACACCACCGATGGCAGCACGCCCACGGCCACCTCTCCTCAGTACAGCGACCCCCTCTCCTTCTCGACCAACACGACGCTGAAGTTCATCGGTATCGACAACGCGGGCAACACCTCCGCCGTGGCGACCGAGACCTACGTCATCGACACCGTGGCGCCCACCGTGGCCGCCAACCCCGCGGGCAGCACGTACAACTCCGCTCAGAGCGTCGTGCTCACCTGTAATGACGGCACGGGCACCGGCTGCGCCTCCATCCACTACACCACCGATGGCAGCGTGCCCACGACGGCTTCACCTCAGTACAGCGATCCCCTCACCATCTCGGAGAACACCTCCCTGCAGTTCCTCGCCGTGGACAATGCCGGCAACGTGAGCCTCGTGGTTGACGAGCTCTACGTCATCGACACCGTGGCGCCTACCACCACGGCGGCTCCCCCGGGCGGTGTGTACGGCCCCGCGCAGACGGTGACCCTGACGTGCGACGACGGCACGGGCGTTGGCTGCATGGCCACGTACTACACGGTGGACGGCAGCACGCCGACCACCGGTTCTTCGCAGTACACGGCGCCGCTGACCATCTCCGCCAACACCACCCTGAAGTTCTTCTCGGTGGACACGCTGGGCAATGCAGAGGCCGTAAAGACCCAGCAGTACTTCATCGGCACCCTGCCCTCGGATACCTCGGCTCAGATCACCGCCGTGCGCACCGCCGCCAACGGCCCGATCAGCCTGGCCATCCGGTTGGCGCTCGTCACCTACGTCAAGCCGGCGACCGGCGGGGACGCAGCGGGCTTCTTCCTTCAGGCCGAGCAGGCCGGCCCCGCTGTCTTCATCGCGGTGAACCCGGGAACGCTCACTCCGGTCCCCATGGTTGGCGACCGCGTTTCTCTGACAGCGACCAATAAGGCGACCGTGGAAAGCATGGTGCATGTCACGGCCATCTCCGACTTCACCGTGGACGCGCGCGGTGAGTCGGTGGAGCCACTCCGGGCCGACGTGACCGCGATCGACATCCCAGTCAACATCGCCAACTACGAGAGCGAACTCATCTCGATCTCCGGTACCCTGCTCACCGCCTTCGCGGGCTCGGGGACCGGGCATGTGTCCTCTAGCTTGAGCACCCTCGGTACGCCCATCGGCAACAACCTCGTGCTGCGCCTGCCCACCACGCTGCAGGATCAGCTCGACCTCGCGCCTACGTGCAACGTGACTGCCGAGGGCCCGCTCTGGCGCTTCAGAACGGCGGCCCAGACCACGACTTACACGAACGACGACATCACGGTGCTGAGCTGCCCCGCGCCCAAGGTGCTCAGCGCCGTGTCCAACAACCCCACCACCGTGGTGGTGAAGTTCGACCGGCGCATCGATCCGGCCAGTGTCCAGGCCGACGGCAGCCAGTTCACCTTCACCAACGGCCTGTCCGCCACGGCCGCTGTCCCTCAGAATCGCGAGGTGCAGCTGACCACCGTCGCCCAGACGGGCGGACAGTCCTACACTGTGACGGTGGCCCCGAGCATCGTTGATACGCGGGGCTCGCCGGTGGATGCCGCGGCCAACTCCGCTACCTTCACCGGCTATGCGGCCCCCGCTGTGCTGCGCATCTCCGAGGTCAATGGCAGCATCACCAACAACCGGGACCTGGTCGAACTGCTCGTGGTGCAGGGCGGTAGTGTCGCCGGCTTCACCCTGGTGCAGGACTCCAGCACCGTGCTGGCCACCCTGCCCGCTGTTCAGGTGGCCACCGGCGACATCATTGTCGTGCACCTGGTTCCCATCGCCTCCAACGGTGATGCCCCCGCGTCGGAGTTGACCAGCAAGACCCAATATGCGGCTGGGACGTACGCCGCCAACTACGACACCGCCTGGGACTTCCTTGGCGGCACGACGCAAATCGGCTACTCGAGCCGCGCGCTTCGGGTGAGGGATGCGCAGGGCGCCACGCAGGACGGCGCTCACTTCGTGAACAACCAGTCACCGCCTGGCAGCTTCCCTGGGGAGCTCCAGGCACTGCAGGCCGAGGGCCAGTGGCTGCCCGCCAACTGTGGTGGCGTGCCCTGTACCACTACGTCGACGCCGACCGCTGCCCAGGTCTCTGCGGTCTGGACTGGCACTGGCACGAGCCGAACCGGCCCCTCAGTGCGGCGCGTGTCTGCGACCGACAACAACCTGGCCAGTGACTGGTTGGTGGGCGCTCACTCCTGGGGTCTGCCTAACCCGTAAGCCTCACCCGCGGGAGGAGCCTCGGTCCCTGGCTCCTTCTGCGGCCCTGCTGTCCCGCTGTTCGTAGTGCCCCGCAGGGCCTTGTCCCCTCAACAGGCGCGTGCTACCCGGGCGCGCCTGCATCCACAGCGGAGGGCCCCATGATTCGAGGCCTGCACGGGCTGTTCTATTCGTCCGAGCCGGAAGCGCTGCGCGCCTTCCTGCGCGACCGGCTGAAGCTGCCGCACACCGACGTGGGCGAGGGCTGGCTCATCTTCGACCTGCCCGAGACGGACCTCGGCGTGCACCCGCTGGACGAGTCCGGCAAGCCGCCCAGCGGCACGCACGACCTGTCAGAGCGCCAGGCCATCGCGAGGCAAGGCGAAGGGCTCCCCGGCCCGGAAGCGGCGCTGACGTAACGCCCGGGAGCAGCGCGCGAGGCCCGCCATGAACGAACTGCATGCACAGGGCCTCGCACTGCTCCGGGCCGGCCGGGAGCACGAGGCGGCGGCCTGTCTGCGGGAGGCGATCTCCGCCTCTCCGGGGGATGCGCGGGCGCATTACCACCTCGGCATTGCCCACCGGCTTCGTGGCGAGCTCGACACAGCGCGAGCCCTGCTGCGAACGGCGCTGGAGCTCGATCCCCGCCTGGTGCCAGCGTGCGCGCAGCTGGGTGGACTCGCGCTCGTCGCGGGAGAGCTCGAGGAGGCCATCACCTGGTTCTCCCGTGCGCTCCGGCTGGACCACCGCCATCGCATCTCCCGCTACCAGCTCGGCATCGCCCTGCGCTTCGCTGGCCATCGGGAGGAGGCCCTTGCGCTACTCCGGGCGAGCCTCGAACCCGGACCGGACGCCCTGCAGCCTCTGCTGGCCCACCGGGCACAGGGACAGCTCGCGGATGCTCTGGGCGATCCAGCTCCTGGCCCCCGGCCGCTGCCTCAGTGCGCCGCGCCTCTGGTCACGGAGCTGCTCGACACGGAGACGCCGCCTGGCGTTCCCTCGCCGCCCGCCGAGCCCATGGGGAACCCGGCCCCGCGCATCATCACGCCTCAGGAGGCTGCACACAGGCTCGCGGGCGCCCGTTCCATCCTGGCGTTGACCGGCTCGGGCATCTCGGTGGGCAGCGGCCTGGCCACGCGCAAGGAGCTGTGGCAGCGCTGGGACCGGGACGCGGCGGTCTCGGTGTTCAAGTTCCGCGAGGACCCGCGCGTGCTCTGGGAGGTGATCGCCGACTTTCTGGGCGAGCAGCCTCACCCGCCGGGCTCCGCGCACCTGGCGCTCGCGGCCTGCCCGGGGCTCATGGGCATCGTCACGCAGAACGTCGATGGGCTGCATCAGCAGGCGCACCTTCAGGTCCACGGAGCCTCCGCGCCGATGCCTCCGGTCATCGAGCTGCACGGAACGCTGCTGGAGACCCGGTGCCATGCCTGTGACTTCCGGCCTGGCCGGACCGCTGCCTCCTATGTGGGCACCAGCCAGCCCCGGCCCCCGCGCTGCGAGCACTGCGAAGGCGCACTGAGGCCGGATGTCGTGCTCTTCGGGGAGCGGGTGGCGCCACCGCGGATGAGCCAGGCCCTGGAGCTGGTGCGCCGGTGCGACGCGCTGCTGGTGATCGGCACGGCGATGGATGTGGCCCCCGCCTCGGAGCTGCCCCGGCTCGCGCGGGAGCACGGAGCAACGGTCCTCGAGTTCAAGCGCACGGCTTCGCGCCTGTCCCGAACCCTGGACACGCTGCTCGTGCCGGGCGAGGCGGACACGGTGCTCCCCACCGTGCTGGAAGCCCTGCGCCCATCCCGATAAGTGCGCTGGCACCGGCGGTGGGGGCCCACCGGTTGGGAATGAACGGTTCAACGGGACTACCTACAGGAGAGGGCTGGAGCCTGCCTACTTCTGAAGTAGGTTACACGCGGGCGGAGAGTCCGCCCACTCAACCTGCGAGGTAACGAATGGACCGTACGCGTTCACCGGAGTTGCACCCCTCTTCTCTTCCCCAAGGAGCCCAAGTGGGCCCGTGGCTCGTGGAGAGCTGGCGCGGCCGCGGCACTTACGGCGCTGTCTATCGAGCTGTCCGGCTGGGGGAAGAAGCGGCGGGACCCGTGGCCTTGAAGGTCGCGGTGAACCCGGGAGACCGGCGCTTCGATCGGGAGGCCACCCTGCTCTCGCGCATCCAGGACGCCCACGTTCCCGCGCTCAGAGACCACGGCCAGTGGGCCTGCGCGGACCGCTCCTTTCCGTACCTGGCCATGCAGTGGGTAGAGGGTGTGCCACTCTATGAGTGGTCCGAGGAGCGCAACCCCACCTCGCGGCAGGTGCTGCGGCTGCTGGCTCAGGCGGCACGGGCGCTCGCCGCCACCCACGAGGCCCGGGGAGTTCACCGGGACGTGAAGGGAGACAACCTGCTGGTGCGCGCGGACGGCCAGGCCTTCCTGACGGACTTCGGCTCCAGCATCCACGCGGGAGCGGCGCCCCTGACCTGGGAGCCCCTGCCGCCGGGCACGCCCACCTACCGCAGTCCCGAGGCCTGGCGGTTTGGGATCTCCGCCCACGAGCGCGGCGCCCACTACGACTCGAAGCCGGCGGATGATCTCTTCGCGCTCGGGGTCACCGCTTACCGGCTCGTGACGGATGAGTACCCGCCGCCGACGGACCCGGGGCAGATAGAGTCCCTGATCTGGTACGTGGACAACCCGGACATGCACCCGACTCCTCCGCGGGTGCTCAATCCGCGGGTGGATCGGCAATTGAGCACGCTGATTCTGCGCATGCTCTCGCTTCGCCCCGAGGCGCGCACCACTGCCCGGGAGCTAGCGAAGGTGTTGGAGCGGCGAGCGCAGCAAGCAGGCCCGGATGCGGATCTACCGCTGTTCCCCTGGGAGACGCTGCCGCGCTCGGAGTGGAGAGGAGTGGATGCCGCCGAGGCCAACAGCCCTCACCACCGCCTGCGCTACAGAGCCCAGGAGGTGGTGCGCGCCACCGAGCAGCGGGAGCTCGCCCAGAGAGCACGCTCCAAGGGCACGACGCCAGGAAAGAACGTTGTGCCCCTGCCCACCCTGGCTCCACAGAAGCAGGCAACACCTCCGACGGCGACGCCCCGACAGAATCAGGCACAGCCCTCGGCACGCACGGACGAGTGGCCATCCGGGCTTGCCGTCGCCGCCATCGCGCTGCTGATGGTGTTCGCAGGATGGCTGGCGACGCGTGGATCCACGTCAGAGGAACCCGAGTTCGCACAGGTTGAGCAAGAGGACGCTGGCACCGCTGATGGCGGCACTGTGGAGCTGGGTACCGGCGCTCTCAGTGCCCATTTCATAGCTCCCAAGGCTCCAAGAGGATGGCCTGGCCTACACAAGAGCATACCGACCAAGCCGTTGCCTGGGCAGCGCAGGGTTGAGAGCAGCGGTAAATGCGAAAACCCAGTGCAGGTCGCCGTGAACGGTGGATGCTGGCTTGAGTTCGGAGACATGCTCCCCCCTTGCAAGGAGGGAATCTACGAATGGCGAGGGCGATGCTATGAGCCCGTTTACCTAGCGCCTCGTCAGCCCACCTCGGCGCCTGAGTAACCGCGCCGCAGCCTCCCATAAAGGGTTGAACGGGATAGCCACCATGTCCTTGAGCCTTGGAGCCGGATGGCAGCGAAGATGGATCATCCTGGGCGCATTGTTCGTGCTCGGTAGCCCGGGGGATGGCCACACACGCGGGAGCGGCATCCTCGCGGACATTCCCACCAAGCCGCTACCCGGGCAGCGCCGTCCTGACAACACCGGCAGATGCCGAAGCCCAGCACGCGTCATTAATGGGGGCTGCTGGACTGAGAACAAATCAATGCGTCCCCCCTGCGATGATGAAGCCTACGAGTGGCAAGGAGGCTGTTTTGATCCGGTCTATACAGCGCCCCGACAGCCCACCTCGAACCGTCACTCCGGCTCCACGGTGAACTCGAGAAAAAGCTCGGCAGAACGAGCCTCCTCCACGGACTGAGCGTCCCTGCCCCGCGTGGCTCAGGGGTGCAGCTTCTCGTGCTTCTCCAGCATCTGGATGAACTGCTGAATACGCTTCGCGCGGGTCTCGGCCTTCTTGGCGGTCTGGACCCTGTAGAGGATGGCGTACCGGTTCGCGCTATTCAGGGTCGCGAAGAAGGCCTTTGCCCGTGTGTTGGCATTCAGCGCGGCCTGAAGGTCCTCGGGCACGGTGGCCGCCTTGGGCGAGTCATAGGCCTGGTCCCAGCGCCCATCCGCCTTGGCTCGCTCGATCTCCGCGAGCCCTGCCGGCTTCATCTTGCCACTCTCGATCAGCGCCAGTGCCTTCTCGCGGTTGATCTTCGACCAGGTGCTCCGCTTCCCTCGTGGGGTGAACTTCTGCAGCCAGGCCGTGGCGCTGTCGCTCCGCTTCAGGCCGTCGATCCACCCGTAACAGAGCGCCACCTCGAGCGCCTCGGCGTAGTTCACCGACGGAAGGCCCGAGTCCTTCTTGAACATCCGCAGCCACACGCCCGCCGACTTGCCGTGGTTCTTGCCCAACCACGCGGCCCAGCCCTTCTGATGCGGAAACTCCACGATCGGCAGGTCGCCCGTGGCACCGCGAGCCGGCTGCTTCATCCGCGCTCCCCTGTTCCCTGGCGCTGACCTGGCCCGTTCCACGAGAGCCTAC
>DASVVJ010000284.1:0-1962 GCA_036389955.1 Myxococcaceae bacterium | reverse complement strand
GGCGGCCTCCGCCGAGCGTCCCCGCCAGCGGGTCGGCGCGATCGCGAGCCCCGAGGGCCGCAAGGTCGTCGTCGAGCGACTGGTGAGCCAGCCGCGCGAGGAGGAACGCCCGGCCCGGCGGCCGCGCGGCGAGGGCCGCGGGGCGCCCGGCGCCGACGATCGTCCGCGCCGCAAGCCCGCGTTCTCGGGCGACCGCAACGAGCCCCGCGGCCCGCGCAAGGAGGGTGCGTCGGGCTTCCGCAGCCGGGACGACCGGCCGCCGCGCCGGGATGATCGTCCTCCGCGCCGCGAGGGCGGAGGCCGTCCTCAGCACGGGCAGCACGGCCAGCACGGCCAGCACGCGCGCCCGGGTGCTCCCGCGGCGGAGCGGCCGATTCCCAAGCTGCCTCCGCTGCCGGGCTCCAAGGAGTACCAGCGCATCGAGTCGAAGAAGCAGATCGAGCTGGACCGGGCGCTGCGCGAGCTGGTGCTGGGCGGGCAGGTGCCCATCGATCACGGGGCCACGACGTTCTACTTCATGACGCGCAAGGGGAAGCTGCGGCGGCTGGAGCTGAGCGAGGCTCAGGCGAAGCAGCTGGAGGACGGAACGCTGGGCGTGGTGGAGCGGCCGGAGCCGGCGCAGATCGAGCACTCGCTGGTGCCGGCGGCGACGGCGGAGCAGATGTACGCGCTCTCGAAGAAGGCGGTGCGCTTCCTCAACCGGAAGGAAAGCCCCATCGGCTTCATGAGCGATGACGACGTGAAGACGCAGCAGGCGGCCGAGGCCGCGGGCACGGCGCCTGAGCTGCCGGACGAGCCCGAGGCTGGCGAGAGCCCCGCCGAGGAGGCCGCCGCAGCCCCCGCGTCCGAAGGGGCCACGCCCGAGGGCGGCACCGAGCCCCAGGCCCAGTAGATGAGCACGGAGCCCTTGAGTCCGGAGCCCCCAGGTTCGGGGGCTCCCAGCCCTGAGTTCCCCCGGCGCCCGGCGGCCCCTGCCCCCAAGAAGATGAAGATCTGGCCCATCGCGCTGGCGGTGGTGGGGCTGACGTGCCTGAGCGGCGGAGGGCTGGTCGCGGGGTTCATCGCCCTGGACAAGGCGGGCAAGTCGCAGCCGGTGACGGCCGAGGACCGCACGCTGCTGGTGACGACCGACGACCTGGCGATGCGCGTCGAGAGCTTCGAGGTCCAGCCCCAGGTGGAGAAGCTGACGAAGAAGAAGGGGTTGGATAGCTCGATCTCGCTCGAGTACGAGTACAAGCCGGCCGACGGCACCCTGTACCTGAACAGCTCGGTGACGACGGAGCGCACGGCGTCCACGGCCAGCACCAACTACGCCAGCCTGCGGGTGGGGCACGGCCTGGGCTTCTCCATGTCCGCGGACAAGGAGACGAACATGGAGGACCGCAACGACCTGTTCAAATGGGGTGACGAGTCCCACCACGCGCTCATCACCCACAGCGGCAGGCCGGTGGGCAACCTCTTCGCCGCGCGCAAGGGCCGCCACATCTACAGCTTCATGGTGGTGGGCGTGTACTTCGACTCGACCGAGACGATTGGCGACCTGCTGCTGCCCAAGCTGGAGCAGCTCTCCAAGCTGCCCTGAACACCACTGGAGACGCCAACTTGCGGCATTCTCTCGGGCAAACAGCGCTCCTCGTCCTGTTATGCACCGCATGCGCAAGCGTGGAAAGGGTGCCCACGGACGCGCGACTGGCGGAGGCTCAACAAGCCTTCGAGGACGGGCAGCGACTCAAGGAGTCGGGTCGGTCCGGGGAAGCACTCCCGCTGGCCGAACGTGCTCTGGAACTCCGAGAGGCCGTCTATGGAAGGACACATCCAGAAGTAGCTGCCTGCCTCGAATTGCTCGGCAGTGTTCTCACTTTGCAAGGAGAGCATTCACGCGCCGAGACGCTCCTACACCGCTCGCTCGCCATTCGGGAGGAGACCCTCGGCAAGAGACACATTGCCGTTGCAGCCTTGCTC
>DASVVJ010000283.1:0-18467 GCA_036389955.1 Myxococcaceae bacterium | reverse complement strand
AAGGACCCGTCGGTGTCCAAGCTGCACGCGCGGCTGCGCTGGAGCGAGCCGGACGGGGCGTGCTCGGTGCGGGACATGGGCTCGATGAACGGCACGTACGTGAACGCGGTGCCGCTGGGCTCGCAGCAGGATGTGCAGCTCAACGATGGGGATGCGCTGTCCTTCGGGGACGCGCAGTTCCTCTACCTGCGCACCGAGACGCTGCACGCGCACCTGCGGCTGATCCAGGACCCGGTGTAACCCACCCTCTCCCTTCGGGAGAGGGCAGGGGTGAGGGTTCCGCGGCCACTCAGTACGAGCGATAGCGGCGGTTCATCAGGCTGCGGGTGAGCATGGCCGCGGCGCCGCCCATGGCCATGCGGCCGAGCGAGCCACCGAAGATGCCGCCGACCGGGGCGCGAGCGCGGCCATAGCTGGAGTAGCCACGGGAGCGGGGAATGCTCCGGCCCAACATGCTGCTGCCGTAGCCACGCCGCTGGGAAAGTCCGAATCCGAGAAGGCTTCCAAGAAGGGCCATGATGTCGCTCCTGTGAAGAGGTGAGTTACCGCTCTTCAAGGTGGCCCGAGCTTCAGGGCGTGACAGCCCTTCCCGGGGCCTGGAGCGCTCCAGTCCGTCCGTTCGCTCAGCAAGCAGGCTCCACGGCTACGCCGAGGTGGCCCTGCGTCTCCAGGCGGCCGGAGTGACGCCGTGGAGGCGCCGGAACTGGCGGATGAAGTGGGTGGGGTCCGCGTAGCCCACGCGCTCGGCGATGATGTCCACCCGCTCATCCGTGCCGCGCAGGCGCCGCCGGGCCTCGGCCATGCGGTACTCCAGAATCCATTCGCCCACCGAGCGGCCCGTCTCCTGGCGCACCACGGAGGCGACATGGGGACTGGAGCGGCCCAGCTCCCGCGCCACCTTCGCCAGCGACAGCGGCTCGAGGCTGTGGGCCTCGATATAGGTAAGCGCCCGGCGGGCCAGGCTCAGGCCGGGTGGATCGGGCACGACAGGGGGCGTGGCGATTCGCTCCAACTCCACGAGGATCAGCCGCAAGAGCGCCGTGCAGGCCTCCTGCTGTCCCCGCTCGCCCTGGTGGAGCTCTTCCTGGATCAGCTTCAACCAACTCTCCAGGCGCTTGCGCTGGGGGAGCGAAGGCTTGAGCACCGGGTGGCAGCCGCTCCTTACCCGGAGCAGGGGGGCGAGCCGCAGCCCCCGTTCGTTGCCCCAGCCCTCGTCGGAGGGAAAGGCCTCGGGATGGAAGGCGAGCGCCCAGCCGTCCACGTCCTCGAAGTGGGCCGAGCCGTGTGGATCTCCTGGCGGGATGATGTGCACATCTCCCGCGCTGAGCACCTGCGGTCCCGCGTGCCGGATCTTCGACTGGCCGCGGGTGATGAGCACGATGACGGCGTAGGAGTGGGTGGCGACCGCCTTGCTGGGGGTGTACCGGATCGCCCCATAGCGCTCCACCCAGATGGGGAACTGGTGGTGCTCGAACTTCACCCGCGACGGCGTCGGGCAATCGGGCTCGTCATGGGTGTGCTGTGAGGGCATCTCCATCGTCGTAGCTGCACACCGGGCGGTACCTCAACCCCCTTGAAGCGCCGTCTCCATATTGAGGATGTGATTCATCATGTATCCGGCCATGGCTCCCGCCGAGGCGGCGATGAGCGCGCCCTGCAGCATCGTGGTGAGGTCCCCCGCCGCGTGGATGCCGGGCACCGAGGTCTGCAGGTGGGCATCCACCTTCACGAAGCCCTGCTCGTCGAGGGCGAGCCCCAGCTTCTGCACGAGCTGCGTCTGCCGCTGAGGCGGCCGGGCGAAGAGCACCTGGCGCGCGACCCGCGTCCCATCCTCCAGCTCCAGCGACTCGAGGTGCTCGTCCCGGGCATGCGGCTGAGCACGAGCGCGGCACTCAGGCCTGCGGGGCCACCTCCGACAATCACCACATCCTTCGCGTCCATGTCCGCCAGCCTCTCCAGCCGTCTTGGGGCCTGAGGCTTTGGTCATAGGCGGCCCCGGGCAGCCAACTGCGGCGTACGGAGCAGGCGCCTTTCCTGGCGTGAAGCCGGGTGGCTGCTGGCTCAGCGTGCTTCCCCTGGGCTGGAGGTGGGCACAGACTTCTTGGGAGGCGCGGGAACAGGCAGGTAGCACTTTCCCTTAAGGGGCACGTAGCCACTCTCCGAGCATTCCTCGGCGCTCATCGGGGGCTGTTCGAGCCAACAGCCTCCGTTGATGGGCACCTGCGTGCGGCCTGGGCACCGGCCTTTCTCATCGGGCCGGGCCTGATGCCATGGACGCGGCTTGGGAAGGGTCTGCTGCGCGAGAGGCCTGCTCTCTTCCGGGGACGGAGTGGCAGCCTGAGGCTCGGTGGATGAGGTGTCTCCTACCGCCACGGTTCCCGCATCCGGGACCTGGGCGTTGGAAGCCCAGGGCGCCCACTTCGAGTTCCAGACCAACACCGCGCACACTCCAGCCGCCGCCAGAGTCAGCCAGGGCTTCCAGGCTCGTGTCCGCCCAGGGGGCAGGGAACGCTCGGGGCCCTCCACCCCACCCGCCCCAGCCTCCAGCGCCTCGGCCACCTGCGCTGCCGTTCCTCTCGCCTCAGGAGCGTCCGACAACAATCGGAGGATGACCTCCCGCAGCAGCGGCTCCACCTGGGGGTTGCTCTCCAGTTGCGGCCGGAGGTCCGGGCCCGCCGCCTGCCAGGTGCCTTGCTCATCCTGCTTCGTCTCGAAGGGCGCAGGGTCCTGGCCCATCACCAGGCGATAAGCCGTCACTCCCAGCGCATAGAGGTCGTCCGCTGGCGACGGTGCGTAATGGCCGTCCGGGTGGTGCAGCGAGCGGAGGTAAACCAGCCACGCTTGAGGCGAGAGATACGCCAGCGTCACCGGCGGCAGCGCCTGCCAGGTCAACCGCTCCGCTCCCTGAAAGTGACACGAGCCGAAGTCGATGAGCACCGCGCGCCTGTCCGACAACCGGACCAACACGTTGTCGCCCTTGACGTCCCGGTGCACCGCTCCGGCGGCATGAAGGGCTTCCAGCGCCCGCGCCACCTGTGCCAGCACCCGGCACAGCTGCTTTCCCGTGGGCGAGTGCTGCTCAGCCCAGGCATACAGCGCCGGGCCTTGCACCCACTCCATGACGAAAAACGGGTACTCCTTCCGCGAAGACACCAGAGGTCCACCCCGGTCCAGCAGGCGCGGAATGCTCGGGTGGTTCAGCCGCGACAGCAGCTCCACCTCGCGTTTCATCCGCGCGTCCCACAGCAACAGTGACACCTTGAGCGCACCGGGCTCCGAGTTCCTCCAGCCTCTGCGCTCGGCACGGTAGACGGCACCGTAGGCGCCCTGGCCCTGCCAGGCCTTCACCCGCCATGCCCCGACTCGAGTCCCTGGGGTCAGCGGGTGCACGGGCTCCTCAAAGGCTCGCTCCATTGCTCAGCCTCACGCGAAAGGGGACCTCAGGCGATTTACAACTGGCTGCGGTCAATGGCACATCACGCCCATGGGCGATGACAAGATTGTCGCACGGGTGGCTCGCGAGCTGGCGCAGGGTGAGGCAGTCGACGGACTCAGCCGGCGGCTGGCACCCTCGGACCTGCAGTCCCTCATGCTTCACGTGTACCGGGAGCGCAGCGCCCGGCGTACGCCCGCGGAGCTGCTCGCCCATTACGAGCGCAGCCTCCTGTTCCGCCCGACGGCCGCGGATGCCCGGGCGCTCGTCGAGCTCGAGCGGCTGGCCTTCGAGAGCGCCAGCGCGTTCGAGGCGCTCGTGCTCGCGCCGGTGGCTCCGCTCGGCATCAACGCCGTGCTGGGGCAGATCGACCAGAACAACTGTCTGTCCACCGTGCGCGGCGCCGAGGTGATGGCGGATCCCACCACCGCCCAGGCGCTCGAGTGCGCACGCCGGCGGCGGGCGGGGGAGCGTGGCACGCTCAGGCTCTGTGCCCGGTCGCATCAGGTGCGGCTGCAGCCCTTCGATGTGCCCGGCTTCTCACCGCACTTCACCCTCTTCTCGATGGTGACCGCGGGCCGGGACCGCGGCAGCCTCGCATTCGAGCTGGAGAGCCTGCGCGAACACCTCGGCATCTATCTGGGTCTCCTGCGCCGGACGGGCTCGGCGGGCTACCGCATCCGGGACGTGAAGGTGTCCGTCAGCGACACGGAGCGCAACGGGCAACGGCTCGACCGCGTCCGGGCCGAGGTGTTTCAGTCGCTCGCCGCGGAGTTCCCGGAGGCCACGCTGGAGATCGATCTCACCCGCGAGCAGGGGCGCCACTACTACGCCGGGCTCTGCCTGAAGATCGATGCCACGGACCCCTCCGGGCTGCAGATGAACCTGGCGGACGGCGGCTTCACCGACTGGACGCAGCGGCTGCTGTCCAACGCCAAGGAGCGGCTGCTCGTGAGCGGCATCGGCATCGAGCTCCTTGCCAAGCGCTTCCGGGCAAGCCCCTGAGTTCTTAGCGGCACCAGCGGCGCAGCAATTCCAGGAGCCGGTCCGTGTCCGCGGGTTTGGGCAGGTAGTCGCTGGCGCCCGCGGCGAGACACTTGTCACGGTCCTCCTGCAGCGCCTGCGCGGTGAGGGCGATGAGCGAAAGGGGTCAGGTGGGGGGCACGAGCTTCTGCTCTCGCAGAAACGCGATGGTGCGCGCCACGCCCTGCTCGAGGGGCGTGGGCTGGAAGCCCAGCTCGCGCCGGGCCTTGCTCGCGTCCACGTGCGCATCCCAGAGCAGGAACGAGAGCTGGCCCTGGGCGATGAGCGGCGTGAAGCCGAACAGCCGGGCCAGCGGCGCCAGCGCCGCCGCCGCCACCTTGAGCACGGGAGCAGGCCCCGTGGGAGGTACGCGAGGAGGACGGCCCGCGGCGTTCAGGGTGGCCAGGGCGAGCTGCGCGTGGTTCACGTGCGCATCGGCGACGAGGTAGCGCTCTCCCGAGGGGCCCTTCTCGGCCGCGGCCAGGTGCACGTCCGTCACTCCATCCACGTACGCCACGGACACGCCGCCCGGAGGCAGCACGGGAAGCTGCCGGTTGAGCAGTTTGATGAAGAAGGAGTTCAGGCCCACGTGCACGGGGCTGGGGCCATACACGGCGGAGGGGTTCACGTAGACGAGGTCCAGGCCCTGCTGGCGGAAGACCTCGGCCTCGCGCTCGGCGGCCTGCTTCGAGCGCTCATACGCGGTGGGCTTGGGCGCGGTGTCGATGTTCGTCTCCACCAGGGTGCCTCCGGGCGGCGCGGCGAAGACATCCATGGTGGAGGTGTAGATGACGCGCCGGACCTTCGCCTCCAGCGCGGCCTTGAGCACGTTCACGGTGCCCTGCCGGTTCACCCGGTCGAAGATGCCCTCGTCGCGCTGCCACTGTTCGGGCAGTCCCGCGGCGTGGAAGACGTGGTCCACGCCCTTCACGGCGGCGGGCAGCGAGTCCGGCGCGGTGACATCCCCGCGCACCAGTTGCACCTCGGGAGGCAGCAGGCGCGCGGCCTTTTCGGGGTCACGCACCAGGGCACGGACCGAGTCTCCCCGCGTCACGAGCCTGCGGGCGATGGCATTGCCGATGAGGCCGGTGGCCCCGGTGACGAGCACGTTCATGGGTGTCAGAAGCCTCCTGAGATGCCGGCGAAGATGCCACCGCGCGGAGTGGTCCCCACCATGGGGCTCCACTGGAGGCGGGGACGCGAAGCGTACTCGTCCGGGTCTGGGAGTCGTTTTTTCGGATCGGGGGTTGGGGAACTGACGGCCCCCGCGCTGGAGACCTCATAGCCGATGATGGCGCCAATGAGAGGGCCCAGCAGGACGCCCACGACCAGCGTGCCTCCTTCGCCACCGGCGAGGCCGGCCAGCAGTCCCGTGCCCAGGCCCACGCCCAGCCCGAGGAGCGTGGCCGAGAAGCTGCCTTTCCCGCCCAGGAGCTTGCCGAAGGCATACACGCCGAGCGCCATGCCGAGGGCAATGGAAGGAATGATGATCACCGCGGACGCGGTCTCACAGGCAGCGGTTCCATCCACGCAGTCGTCCGCCACGGCGACGAGAGCACCGGCGACGATACCGCCCACGAGCGTTCCTCCCAGGCCTCCGACGACGCCGCCGAGAAGCTCCAGCATGACGCGCCCGGCGGAGACGCCAGGGGCCGGGGCGAGGGTCGGCTCGTACCGGTGGGGAATGATCTCGCCTTCAGGCGTGGGCTGCTCCTCGGGAGAGACGGGCTGTTGCTCCTGCGAGGGAGCAGGGACCAGGGGAGGCGGCGACTGAGCGAAGGCTGTGCTGGAGGCGAGCAGCAGCAGGAGCGGGAGCACGCGCGGCGGGAGCATGTGCGCATTCTACCCGGGCGCTGGTCAGCACGGTGGCGGCGCTGGATGATAGGAATCTGCCACTCACCCCGAGGCCGCGCCCCATGTTCGATAATGACGATGACTCTTTTCGCAGGGCCCGCACGCAGCTCAATGTGGAGGCGATTCAGCAGGCGCTCCGGGATGCCCAGAGCGACCTCGCGCGGCTCACGGAGCAGCTGCGCCTGCAGCGCAAGGTCATCGAGAAGCTGGTGCAGTTCGTCGCCGACACCGGGGGCGCGGGCCAGGAGCTGTTGAAGGACAAGGAGGTGCGCGAGCTGCTCAACCTCGCGCCGGAGCAGCCCGGCTCGGGGCGCGTCGTCGGCAAGCTGCGCTGCCCGGCGTGCAACTCGGTGGTGGATGACAAGGAGGGCGTGAAGAACGAGCAGTGCCCCTGGTGCGGCGAGCAGCTGTCCTCGCAGCAGTGAGCCTGGCGGCTCAGCGGGTGTGCTCGGGCGCGTCGCCGTAGCCGGTCAGCTCGACGTAGCCACGGCCCGAGACAGGCTGGCCCGCGCGGCTGCCCTGGAAGCGCACGGCGCCCTCCCAGTAACGCACGCTCACGGGCAGCTCCTGGTCCGACTGGGCGGGAGTGATGTCCAGCTCGAGCCCCACGGAGGGCACGCTCAGCCGCCAGCGCGCCGGGTACCTCGTGCCTCCACGCGGGCTCACCCACGTGTCCAATACCTGGAGGCGCACCTCATCCCGCTGGATGCGCACCGGCGCTCCCTGGGGCGGCACGAAGGTGCCCGCGCTGAACGAATCGGCGGAACCGTCCGCCAGGCGCAACTGGTAGTACATCAGCTCGCTGCCGTCGGAGAGCTGGAGCGCGAACCAGTCCCAGCCCACCTGGCCCTTGCCGAGCGCGCTGGTGCTCCACTCGCGGTCCATCCAGCTCGTGCCCGTGACCGGGTAGCTGCGCCCCTCCACCGTCACCGTGCCGCGCGAGGGCATCCGCGTGAGCGAGTAGTAATAGGAGGCGTTGCCCGGCTCGGCGCTCTTCTGGCTCAGCCCACGCTCACCCTGGAGCACAGGGGGCTTGCCCTCCTCCAGCACCAGCTCCAGCGTGGCGCCGTTGTCCCCCCGGGCCGTGAGCTTCATGGGAAACACGCCGCCCTCCAGCGCCCGGGCCTCCCAGTCCTGCAGCCAGACACGGAAGGGCAAGGCCTGGGCTCCGGCGAGCCCCAGAGCCTCCCGGCTGAAGCGCTCGAAGGCGTGGAAGCGCTTGGCGCCAATGTCCGACAGCGCGAAGTGCGCCATGTACACCTGCCGTGAGCCCCACGCGGAGGGGCGCTCCGTCTCGCGCGGCGACAGCGCGCTGCGGAACATCGTGAGCTGGTAGCCGAAGGCGCGCCCGTCCTCGGCCTCCAGGTTGCCCGTCCAGTACCACCACTCGGTGCGGAACCCGGCGTGGGGCCCATGGTCCTCGGGGAATCGGAACTCCCGTGGCTCGAGGGCGCGCGTGTACCCTTCGGTGCTCTCACTTCCCCCGAGCGCTCCCGCCACGGTGAGGGTCGGCTCGGCGGCGGCGGGCCCGGCCTCGCGCGTGACGAGGACTGCGCCCACCGCCAGCCCTGCCAGCACCAGCGCCACTCCGATGACGAGCCCCTTGCCGTGCATCCGTCACTCCTCCCGCAGCGCCATGGCGGGATTGGCGCGCGCCATCCGCCAGGCGGGGTACAGGCCCGCGAGCGCGGCGGCCACCAGCGCCAGGAGCACCGCCTGGGCCAATATTCCGGGCGTCACCTCAAGCTGCAGCGTCCACCCGAAGGAGCGCTGGTTGATGACGTAGACGAGGATGGAGGCGAGCGCCACGCCCAGCGGCACGGCGAACAGGCCGGCCAGGAGCCCCAGCAGCCCCGTCTGCAGTGAGACGAGCCCCCAGAGCTGGCCCGGCGTGAGCCCGGTGGCGCGCAGCACGGCAAACTCCCGCGCCCGCTCCAACTGCAGGGCCATCAGCGCGCTCAGCACGCCAATGAAGGCCACGCCAATGGCCAGTAGCCGCAGCACGTGGGTGATGGTGAAGGTGCGGTCGAACACCTCCATCGAGCCCTCGCGCAGTGAGCGGTTGGCGTTCACGTTCAACATCTGGGTGTCCCCGGCCCGCTCGCGCACGCGGGCCACCAGCGCGTCCACGTCCTGCCCGGGCTCGGCGTAGAGCGCCAGGCCGGTGATGGAACGGTCATCGAAGTGCTGGTTGTACGTCGTGCGCGGCATCAGCACCGCGCCCACGTCCGAGCCGTAGTCGAAGTACACGCCCACCACCCGGAAGTCGCGAGGCCCCCGGTCGGTGACGAGTTGCACCGTGTCTCCCTGGTGCACGTCGCGGTGGAAGCTGAAGGGCTCGGAGATGATGAGCGTGTCCGGGGACTCCAGCTCGCGCCACACGGTGTCCGGCTGGCCCTCCTTGAAGCGATAGGGGCGCACGTTTCCCCGGGAGAACTGCACGGTGACGAGGTCGGTGGGAACGCCGTTCACGCTCACCGAGACCACGTGGATGGCGGAGCTGTCAGCCACGCCCGGCGTGGAGGCCAGGCGCTCGGCCAGGCCGGGCACAAAGGTGGAGTCCCCGCGCCGGGCCATGAGCGAAGGCGGGGAGATGAAGACATCCGCCACGAGCGAGGCCTCGAGCCACGCCACCACGGTGCCACGGAAGCTGGCCACCATGAGGCCCACGCCCACGGTGGTGGCCACGGCGACCATGAGCGCCGCCAGGGCCACGGCGGTGCGGCTGAGGCTGGCGCGCACTCCGCGCGCGGCCATGCGCCCGAGCAGGCCGAACACAGCGCCCAGCGGCCGGGCCGCCCCCAGCGCCAACCGCTCCGTCACCCACGGCACCAGCAGCGCCGAGCCGAGCAGCACGGTGAAGAGTCCCCCGTAGGCCGGCAGCAACGCGTGGGTAGGCCAGGCCAGCAGCCCCACGCCCAGCGCCAGCACGAGCAGCCCCAGCAGCGCGAGCCGGGGAGCCCGGTTCCGGGCTACGTCCTCCACCGTGGAGCGGCGCATCGTGGTGATGGGCGCCGAGCGCGCGGCCTCCCACGCGGGCACCAGCGCGGCGGCCAGCGTGGCGCCCAGTCCGAGGGCCAGGCCCTTGGCCAGCGTCAGCGGCTCCAGGGACAGCCGCCGCACGCTGACGACGAAGTACAGGTCATTGAGCGTCTGGGTGACGAGCCCCACCAGGCCCCGTCCCATCAGAATGCCCAGCAGCACGCCCGCCGCGGTGCCCACCGCGCCCAGCAGCGCGGCCTCGCCCAGCACCAGCGCGAACAGCTCGGCCCGGGTGACGCCCAGGGCCCGCAGCCGCCCCAGCAGCCCGCGCCGCTGCACCACGGAGAACGTCATCGTGTTGTAGATGAGGAACATGCCCACCACGAGCGCCAGCAGCGACAGCGCGGTGAGGTTGGTGCGGAAGGCCCGCGTCATCTGATCCACCGTCGAGCCGCGGGTGGCCGAGCGCACCACCTGCACGCCTGCCGGCAGCCACTGGCGCAGCCGCTCCAGCTCCTCCTCGGACTCCAGCTTCAGGTCGATGCGGGAGAGCCGGCCGGTGCGGCCCAGCACTTCCTGCGCGGTGGAGATGTCGGTGAGCATCAGCCCTTCCAGCGCGCGGGCGGTGCGCTCGTCCTGGGGCGTGAGCACGTCCACCACCCGCAGGCGCCGCTTCAGGCCGCCGAACACCACCTCGAAGCTCTCCCCGGCCGTGATGCCCAGCAGGCGCGCGGTGGCGGAGGGCAGCAGCACGGTGTCCGGCTCGGTGAGGAGCGAAGTCACGTCCCCGGAGCTGTCGCCCTGCACATAAGGACGGAAGGGCGCCTCCGAGAACGGATCCACCCCGAGCACCGTGAGAGGCCGGCGGTCCTGGCCCAAGGCGCGCACGTGGCCTTCCACCACGGGAGCGGCCGGGGGCGCACCGGGCCGCAGCCGCAGCTCGCGGAACAGCGAGTCGGGCAGGCCCACCGGGCCACCGACGAGCTGATGGGTGGCACGGCCCGCCACCGTCTCGGTGGACCGCTCGAAGGCGCGCAGGGCGCTGGTGCTGGCCAGGTCGATGGACACCACCACCGCCACGCCCATGGCGATGCCCAGCAGCGACAGCGCGGTGAGCCACGGGTGGCCACCCAGGTGTCGCAGGCTGGAGCGGAAGAGCAGGCGGCGGCTCACGGTCGCACCTTCCGCTCGATGAGGCGGCCTCCCTCCAACACGAGACACCGGTTGGCGCGAGCGGCCATGCCCGGGTCATGCGACACGACGAAGGCGCACGCGTTGTCGCGGCGGATGAGGCCCTCCATCAGGTCCAACACCTGCCGGCCCGTCTGCTCATCGAGGTTGCCGGTGGGCTCGTCCGCCAGCAGCAGGGGAGGCGCATGCGACAGGGCCCGGGCCACCGCCACGCGCTGCTGCTCACCGCCGGAGAGCCGGTCCGGGAAGCTGCGCTCGCGGCCACCGAGCCCCACCTGGGCCAGCAGCCCCCGCACCCGCTCGTCCGCCTCCGCGCTGGAGCGCCCGGTCAGCTCCAGTGGCAGCCGCACGTTCTCCTCCACCGTCAGCGTGGGCAGCAGGTTGAAGGCCTGGAAGATGAAGCCAATGCGCTCGCGGCGCAGCAGGGTGCGCTCGCGCTCGCTCAGGCGGATCAGCTCCCGGCCCTCCACGCGCACCGTGCCCCGCGTGGGTAAATCAATGCCGCTGATCAGGTTGAGCAGCGTGGACTTGCCCGAGCCGCTGCGGCCCAGCAGCACGACGAACTCGCCCCGGTGCAGGGTGAGTTGGGCGCCGGAGAGCACCTCGCGCACGGCCTCGCCTTCGGCGTAGGCCTTGGTGACGTCCTGAAGCTCAACGAGGGGCGGAGACGATGGAGAGGACATGCGGAGCCAGGGCAGCGCTTATATAGGATGCGCGGCCCCCGCCCGCGTTCCGCGTGGCCTCACGGTGCCGGCGAGACAGCCGGGTAGGCCACGTCGCTCCAGGTGCACAGCCGCGCCAGGAAGTCACCCACCTCCAGCGCCAGCCGCGGTCCGCCCTTGTCCCGGGGGATGATGTGGTAGCCCTCCTCGAGCGACAGGAACCGCACGCCCGGGGCGCTGGTGAGCTGATCGGCCAGCCAGCGGCCTCCTTCCGGATCCACCACGTGGTCCTGCTCGGCCACCACCACCAGCGTGGAGCAGCGCACGCGCGGCGCATCCGCCACCGCCGCGTCCTGCATCGTCCACAGGTCATTCAGCCGCGCGCTGGGGAACGCGGAGAGGATGGGCGCCTCGGCCAGCACCACCGGATCGCTCAGGTCCGTGCCGGACTTGTACACCCAGGGCTTTACCCGCTCGAGCAGCCCGGTGTTCCGCAGGCCCTTGAGCAGCGCCATCGTCGGCCCCTTGAAGCGCGCCGCCGGAGCGATGAGCACCAGGCCGTGCACCCGCTCGGGCTGATGCGCCGCCAGCCGCAGGCCCAGCAGTGCGCCCATGGACAGGCCCGCCACGAAGACCCTCCGGTAGCCGCGCAGCGAGTGCAGCGCCTCGAGCGCCGCTTCCTCCCACTGGGTGTGGCCCACCTCCAGCATGGCCTCGGGCGTGGTGCCATGGCCCGGTAGCCGGGGCGCTTTGACGTAGAAGCCCCGGGCCGCCAGGGCCTCGCCCAACGGGAGCATGTCCCAGGGGCTACCGGTGAAACCGTGGAGCAGCAGACAGGCGTCGTCGCCACGTCCGAGTTCGAAGGGTGCCGTCTTCCAGGGATCCATCCAGGCCGCCGCGTGTGCTTTCACCAGGGAACGCTAGTCACGATAACCCGGGAGCGATATTCCCACCGCCTTATGTCGGACACTCCCAAGCCCCCCGGACCGTCACTAGAAATACAACTCAGTGAAGATGTGGCCCTTGGCCAGTACGCCAACATGGCGATGGTGGACCACAGCGACACGGAGTTCACCCTGGACTTCATCTACGTGCTGCCTCAGCAGAACCGGGCCAAGGTGCACTCGCGCATCATCACCAGCCCCAAGCACATGAAAAGGCTCGTGCAGGCCATGCAGGAGAACCTCTCCCGCTATGAGGCGAAGTACGGCGCCATCCTCCTCCGGGACGACGACCACCGGCACTGAGCCCCCTCCATGAGCCCCTCTTTGTCCGGCCGCGTCACGCAGGGCTCCTTCTTCGAAGGCCTTTTCGTGCGCGCGCTCCAGGCGGAGGGCGCGCTGGCTGACGCACTGCGTACGGTGGGCGTGGACGTGCGCCACCTGCAGCCCAGCTACCCCATCGAGGTCTGGAACGATGCGCTCGAAGTGACGTGGCGCCAACGCTTCGCGCACCTGGGCAGAGAGGCGGCGTACCGCGAGTTGGGGCGGCAGATGGCGCTGGGGTTCACCCGGACGCTGGTGGGCAAGGTGGTGGACGTGAGCCTGCCGCTGCTGGGGCCGGACCGGTTCGTCCAGCGCATTCCCAGCCTGAGCCGGCTGGACAGCTTCGAGTACAAGGTCGAGGTGGCCAGGCTGGCGGAGCGGCACTACCGCGTGTCCTACCGCGAGGATCCGGATGCCAAGCCGGACTTCATGGCCGGCCTGTTCGAGGAGGGCCTGCGCAGAACGGGCATCGCGCCCACGGTGACGGTGACGCTGCGTGAACTCCAGGGGTTCGATCTGGAACTGCGCTGGTGAGGCTTCACACTGACTGCGACGCTGGACCCTGGCGGGACATTGGCGCCTACCAGTCGGGCTGGCACACCCAGGGGCTTGCTGGAGTGTGCTGCTTACAAACGTAGCCCTCGGTGCATGCACCAGCGCCCTGGGGATCGCAAGGCGTTCTGCAGCGCCCGGTGTCGCAGATCAGGCCATGAGCGCAAGCAGGACGGCCCTCGCCACACGTCACGAGACAGTCCATCCACACCTTACCTGGGGTCGAGCGTTCATATTCGACGCGGCACTCCTGCCCCTCCGCGCAAGGCGACTGCTGGCACTGGGTTCCGTACACCTGCGCGCAGGTTGAGGCTCCGGAAGAGTCCCGGACGCAGTATTGGCCGGTGGGGCAGCCACGCGCCTCACAAGACGGAAGGCACACAGGTTCGGGAACGGTATCCGCACAGAAGAATCCGTCGGGGCAGGGCGCTGCGGCACCCTTGCGGCACGGCCGGGCACAGGAGCCTTCCTGGCCGCCGCACAGCAGCCCCGCGGCGCATGCGTCATCCTTGGAAAGCGTAAGCGCGAGGCAGTGCTCCCCTTCCTGGCGCTTGCCGACGGGAATGCAGAACCTCACCAGAGGGCCCTCGCCCTGCGTGGCGATGCCCTGGCAGACCTGATCCTCGGGACACTGTGCATCCGTCGTGCACTGGCTGTCGGTACAGTACTGCGCAAAGAGCCGTGTGTCCCAGATGCAGCCGAGCGGTGGTTCACACTCGGAACTCAACTTGCACGAGCGTCGATAGGTGCCGAGCCGCGTACGCGCTTCGATGTCGAGCATGGGACTGATCTGTTTGCCGCCAACGCTCTTTTCAGGGGGCAGGGGGTGTAGCAGGCCACTCAGAAGCAAGATGAGCGGTAGCGGCAATAGGAGCACGGCCAGGGCCCTGACGAGCGTGTGCCACCTCAGCTGCCGCAATGGTCACGGCACTCCTGGGAATGCTCTCTGCCATTCCCGCAGTATTGGCGCTCCTCCTCCGGTGAACAGCGCCTTCGCGATATCTCCAGCGTGTCACGGTGAGCAGCTTGGTCCACGCGGCCGTTCTTGCCGAACTCGGAGGGGCAGCCCGTCATCGCCATGACCACGGACACACCGGTGAGTGCATTGCGCCACTTCAAGTAGTTCCTCCGGGAGCGGCCCGCACCGGACGTTATCAAGGTGTGCGAGAGGGCGTCCACGCCGTGGCCAGGAGTCCCCGAAGGTGTCATCCGCAAGGCGGCGGCCCGGTGGCCAGGTAAGATGCCTGTTCATGGTACTGGCGACGGGGCGCGGCCCGCAGCAGACTCCGGGAGCCGTGTACCGACTCCTGCTCTTGTTCACGCTCTTTGTGGCCCCGGACGTCCTGGCGAAGTGCGTCGGGGACGGGGTGCAGGTGTTCCCTCGTCCCGGGGCAACCGTTCCCACCAACACCCGTCTGCTGCTGGAGGGCATTGGCACCGCGCGCGAGGTGGTGGCGGCGCTGCCCGGAAAGGTGATGCGGCTGCAGACCGACGGCCACGAGGTGCGCGCGAAGATTCAGCGCGGCTGGTCCAGCGAGCTGGGCCGCGTCGCCGTGGTGCTCAAGCTCGACGGGGCGCTGTTGCCGGACAAGCTCTACACGCTGCGTCTGGATGACGCGCTGCCCGGCTCGGTGCTGCTGCTCAATGGGCTGGGCGCCAGGGGGGCCGAGTGGCGCTCGGGCAAGGGGCCTGACAAGGCGGCCCCGGGCTGGATCAAGCGCCCGGCGGTCTCCGAGGGGCTCGTGCGGCGCAGCCCGGAGGGGGTCACCCGCTACGTGCGGCTGACCTTGTCGGCGCGCGAGGAGAGCCCCATGTATATGGTGGTGACGCTGGCCAGAAAGCGCTCGGGGGCCACGGCGCAGCACTACATGCTGCCCATCATGAACAGCTCGGCCCTGCTGGGCCACGAGCCTTGCAGCGGGGCGTTCGCCTTCGAGGACGGCAAGAGCTACCGCGCGCGGGTGGAGGTGTTCGACGCGGCCGGCAACCTGGCGCCCGCCGTGCCTCCGCTGGACTTCGAGGCGCCCGCGGTACCCCCTGAGGAGGGTCAATGACGGTGGATGTGGCGCAGGTGGAGGGCATCAAGCAGCGGATGGAGGCCTTCATCCGGCAGCTGCAGGACGAGATCTGCACCGCGCTGGAGCGGCTGGACGGGCAGGGGCGCTTCCGGGAGGACCGGTGGGAGCGGCCAGGCGGAGGCGGTGGGCATTCGCGCGTGCTGGAAGAGGGCGCGGTGCTGGAGAAGGCGGGGGTGAACACCTCGGTGGTGTTTGGCGAGCTGGGAGAGGCCTTCGCCAAACGGCTGCCGGGCGATGGGCAGCAGTTCTGGGCCGGAGGGCTCTCGCTGGTGCTCCACCCGCGCAACCCCCATGTGCCCACGGTGCACGCCAACTACCGCTTCATTCACCAGGGCAACAAGGCGTGGTTCGGCGGCGGCGCGGACCTGACGCCCTACTACCTCTATGAGGAGGACGCGGTGCACTTCCACCGCACGGTGAAGGCCGCGTGTGACAAGCACGACCCGTCCTACTACCCGCACTTCAAGGCCACGTGTGACAAGTACTTCCACCTGCGCCACCGCGAGGAGAGCCGCGGCGTGGGCGGCATCTTCTTCGATAACCTGGGCGGCGATCTGGAGAAGCAGCTCCAATTCGTGATGGAGATGGGGCGCGCCTTTCTGCCCTCGTACCTGCCCATCGCCGAGCGCCGCAAGGACACGGCGTACACCGAGGAGCAGCGCCTCTGGCAGGAGGTGCGCCGCGGACGCTACGTGGAGTTCAACCTCGTGTACGACAAGGGCACCCACTTCGGGCTGGAGACGAACGGGCGCATCGAGTCCATCCTCATGTCGCTGCCGCCCCGGGTGCGCTGGCGCTACGACTACCACCCGGTGGCGGGCTCCTGGGAATCCAGGCTGGTGGACGTGCTGCGCAACCCCAGGGACTGGGCCAGCGGTGGCCAGGGAGCGTAGAGGCCCGTGCGCTCCCTGAACTGCTCCCGCTGTGGCGCCACGCACGAGCTCACCGGCCGCAAGCCCGGTGAGCGCTTCCCGTGCTCCTGTGGCAACGAGCTGGTGACGCCGGGCTGGAGCACCCGGAAGAAGGTGGGCTTCGCGCTCTCGCTCTTGGGCATGGCGATTCTGGTCATCGGGGGCATGGGCCTCACCCTCTACCTGCGGGGGCTCCAGGTCGCGAAGGCCATGGACAACGCGTTCCGCGCCGAGGGCGGCGGGGACCTGCCGCTGGGAGACGAGGCGCGCCTCAACGTGCTGTCGCTGTGTAACGCGGTGGAGATGTACCGCGCCGAGCACGGCGAGCTCCTGGTGGCCGGGCCCACCCCGCCCCAGGTGCCCCAGGGCGGCAAGCCGGTGCCCTTCCCGCATGACGAGGCCTTCGAGAAGCTCGGCTTCGCGCCGGGCACGGACGTGCGCCTGCAGTACCAGGTGGTGGTGGAGGCTGATCCGGTGGGCGAGCCCGAGGTGACGTGCTACGCCCGGGGTGATCAGGACGGGGACGGCCAGAATTCCGTCTACAGCGTGAAGCTTGACGCCAACGGCATGACTTCCACCGTCAAAGTCGAGCGCGAGGACGAATAAAGGGCCCCCCCCTCGCAACTCGGACGCTCGGTGAGCGAGAATCCGAGAGAATGGGACACGTAGGCGACATCGGCGGCCGGGGCAGAGGCCACCGGTCGGGCGAGGCCACGCGTATCGGCCCCGCGCCGACTCGCGACGGGCCGCGCTCTGGCCAGACGTCCCCGGAGCAGGAGGCGGTGGACTGGGGCGGCTCCTCTGAAGGAGGCGCCGAGGCGGGACCTACCCGGGGCCGCACTGGAGAGCGCCCGGCCATGCCCGGCCGCACGCGCACCACCACCGGCACCCGGCCCGCGGTGCCTACCGAACGCCCGGCCGCCCTCTTCGCCGACTCCGTCAACATGGAGCAGAGCACCCGGCCTTCTACCCGCGTCGAGACGCTGGTGATGCCGAAGGTGGAGGTGCCGGAACAGCTGCCCATGACGCGGGGCGGCAAGCCCACCCGGGAGATGCCTGACCCCCGAGGCGGGAGGACGGCTACACCCTCAGAGACTTCCACGCAGGCCCCCGAGGGCCGTACGGTCACCCAAATGGACACTCCCATCGGCCGAGGCGGAGGTACGCGCATCACCCGGATGCCCGAGGCTCCGGGCGGAAAGGGCCAGACCGACGAGGCGGGAGAGACCCCGGACATCGGGGGCAAGGAGAAGGGCGAGAAGGGTGGCAAGGAGGTGCGCACCGGCCGCGGGCGCACCAAGGCGCCCGAGGTGCCTCCGGAGAAGGACGGCTTTCGCACGCCGCCGCCGCAGACGGGCGCCCGGCCGGCGCTGGGCCAGGGCCCGGTGCGCGGGCCCGTCCTGCCGGTGAAGGAGCTCATCCCGGGCGGGCTGGAGAAGCTGCCCAACCAGGAGGGAGTGGCCAAGCGCTTCGCCTCGGACGCGGCGCTGCTGCACCAGCAGTTGCGGCCCTCGGAGATTCCCTCGTCGGACCGGGCGTTGCGGCTGTGGGCCTTCTTCTCCGCCTACGCCGAGGCCGCCGCCGCCCACGACAAGACGCCCCTGGGGGGCGAGGTGTTCGACAAGGCCCTCAAGGAGCAGGGCTTCGCCGAGCTGCGCGATGCGCACACGGGCGAGGACGGGCTGAAGAAGGCCAAGTGGGTGCTCGAGGCGCCCAAGCCCGAGGAGGCCCGGCAGCGCGCCGAGCAGGTGCAGCTGGAGCCGCCTCCCGAGGTGCTCCTCTCCGAGCAGCAGCAGGCCCAGCCGCAGCCCGAGGCCCAGCAGCCCCGCAAGCAGGAGGAGCCGCAGAAGCCTCGCCAGGAGGTGAAGGACAACGTCTTCACCCAGCCGCCGCCGTCCGACCGGGCCCCGCTGGAGCGGGTGGATGGCCACCCCGAGCTGATGCGCGTCTCCCCTCAGACGGCGGAGGCGCCCCGCCCGGTGCTGCAGCCGGTGAACCCCCAGGAGAAGCGGGGCCTGGAGCAGATGGGCGCCGAGCTCCAGCGCATGGGCGGCAGCCTGAAGAAGCTGGGCGGCAACATGCTGTGGAACACCCTGCACCTGTTCCGCAACAGCCCCGAGGAGAGCGCCGTCGAGCAGGAGAAGTTCTCTCAGATGGCGTTTGGCGCCATCCTGGCCTTCGTGGGGCTGATGTTGTTGGGCATCTTGCTGGTCAGCCTGTAGCCCGTTCTTGGGAATTCGCGGGCTTGTGTTAGGGTCTGCCGCTCATTGGCCACCGACGATCTCACCCTCGTCAAGCGCGTCCGCGGCGGAGACCAGCGCGCCTTCAAGCTCCTTGTCGAGCGCTACCAGCGCAAGGTGTATGCCGTCGCGCTCGGAATGCTCAAGGACAAGGAGGAGGCGATGGACGTCTCCCAGGAGGCGTTCGTCAAGGTCTACAAGTACCTGGACCACTTCAAGGGTGACGCCTCGTTCTACACGTGGCTGTACCGCATCACCGTCAACATCTGCATCGAC
>DASVVJ010000282.1:0-30410 GCA_036389955.1 Myxococcaceae bacterium | reverse complement strand
GGTCAGGTGCTCCAGGAGCAGGACCGACGTGCCGAGCGCCACGCCCGCGGCGCCGGGGCTGCGCAGGGCGTACCGGCGGCCCAGGGCTCCAAAGAGCAGGCCAAAGCCCATGCTGTACACCAGTCGGAACAGAGCCCCGCTCACCCACACCTGAGCCGGGGAGAGCCGCCAGCCCGCGCGCCGGGCCACGGTCGAGATGAAGCGCCGCTGCGAGTAGGGCGGAGGCCGTCCCAGCAACCGGTTACGCACCGCCGCCGTGCCCGCCACGGCCAGTCCTCCCAGGGCTCCGGCCCGTGTGCCGCAACGCAGATCGTCCAGAAGCTGGCTCCTCATCCCCAGTTCCTCCGTGGAGGGCTACGCCCGTGAAACTGCCTATGGACTGAGTCAAGGCACCGGAGACCGTGAAGGGCCTGCTCCCTGAGCAGGCAGGAGGGCAGGCTCCAGTGGGCCGGGAAGGCGGGAATGCCCAGCCTTGGAGGGCTCAAGGAGCCAACATGGGAAAGCAAGAACTGCGAGGGCAGGTGGCAATCGTGACGGGCGCATCCAGCGGCGTGGGCTGGCAGTGCGCGGTGCGGTTGGCCGAGCAGGGCGTGCGCCTGTGTGTGACGGCGCGTCGGCACGAGGCGCTCGAGGAGCTGCGGCAACTGGTGGAAGCCCAGGGCGCCGAGTGTCTCGTGGTGGCCGGTGACGTCACCGAGCAGGAGGACGTGGACAACGTCGTGCGCCAGTGCGTCGAGCACTACGGGCGGGTGGACATCCTCGTCAACGACGCGGCGGTGCAGTCCTACGGCCTCTTCGAGGAGCTGCCCTGGGAGCACATCACCCGCACCTTCGAGGTGACGTGCTTCGGCTACATGCGCTTTGCCCGCGCGGTGCTGCCGCATTTCCGCGCTCAGGGCAGCGGCCACATCATCAACGTCCTGTCCATGCTGTCCAAGGGCGCCGCGCCGCTGCTGTCGGTCTACGCCGCCGCCAAGCACGCGCTGCTGGGCTGGCAGAAGAGCCTGACGCTGGAGCTGAAGGGCTCGGGCATCCAGGTCTCCGGCGTCCTGGTGCCCAGCGTATCCACGCCGATGTTCGACCACGCGCCCACGCAGCTGATCCGGGCCCCGCAGCCCTTGCCTCCCGTCTACGAGCCGGACGTGGCGGCGCGCTCGGTGGTGCGGTGCGCCCTGCATCCGGGCCGCACGCGGGTGCCGGTGTTCCTCCAGGGCTGGCTGATGCTGTTCGCCGACACCGTGGTGCCCTTCGTGGGCAACGCCATCATGGCCCGTTGGGGCGTGCCCATGCAGCAGCGCTCCGAGCCCATCTCCCGGACCGACGGCAACCTCTTCCACTCCACCCCCGAGGGTGTGGGCCAGTACGGCAGCGTGCCGCCCACGCCCCGCTGGGTGCGCGCGGGGATGACGGCCGGAGTGCTGGCCATGGGGCTGGGCCTGGTGGGCAGCGTGGTGCTGGGAGGCCGCGAGCTGGCGCGGGCGGTGCGCTGAAGGCTCAGTAGCGGCGCCGCGCCAGGGTCTCCGTCACCAGGGACACCAGGTGCTTGCGGCCCGGCTCGGACAGTCCGAGCGGGCCCAGCTCCGCCTGCAACGCCTCCACCGGGCGGTAGCCTCCCACGTACCCGTTGAGCCGCGCCGCGACGGTGGAGTCGGTGAACGCCTGCTCGCTGTAGCCCTCGAACTCGCTCATCAGGTTCGCGTACCGGCGCAGGTAGTACTTCTGGTGGTAGTCCTCGGCCCGGTAGAAGGTGGCCAGCGGCATCAGCGGCGTGCGCAGCGCCACCGTCTTGCCCGCCATGCGCTGCTGCCCCGTCTCGAGCGCCTGCGCCCACTGCGTCTTGTTCGGGTAGAACACGGCGGACATGTACTGGCGGTTGTACGGGCGCTCGCTGGGATCGTGGTCCTCCCAGAAGAGCTTCATCAACTCTACGTAGGAGATGCGCCGCGGATCGAAGTCGATCTGCAGGGCTTCGGTGTGATCCCCCAGTTCCTCATACGTCGGATCCGCCAGCGAGCCGCCGGTGTAGCCGACGCGGGTGCGGATGACTCCAGGTAGACACCCGAACCGGGCGTCCGGACCCCAGAATCAACCCAACGAGAAGGTGGCGGTCTCCACCACCGTGGGAGCCTGGGCATCCAGAGGCAGGAGCCGGGCAGGCGCTCCGTTCAGAGACAGGGCTGGCTTCATGGCGCTTCCTCCACGGTCGTCTACGGATGAACCCGTGACCAGGTTACTCGCCTTCCCAGGGCCTGCGAAGCTGTACACTGCACACCCTCACTCGCTTGGGGAGACATGAGATGATCCGTCTGGTCCAGACTCGGGGTGCGTGGGGGCTGCCCAACGTGAGCCCTGCCTGTATGAAACTGGAGACGTGGCTGCGCATCACGGGCGTGCCCTATGAGGTGGCGCCGTTGGACATCGCCAATGCGCCCAAGGGAAAGGTTCCCTACATCGTCGAGCAGGACGGCACGCGCATCGGCGACTCGACGCTGATCGTCTCGCACCTGAAGGCCGCCCGGGGCAAGGATCCCGACGCCGCACTCTCCGCCGAGCAGCGCGCCGTGGCCACGTCGTTCCGCCGGATGCTCAAGGAGCACTTCTACTGGGTCATCATCCACGAGCGCTACAAGGACGAGCGCAACTGGTCGCACTACCGTGAGCTCATCATCGGCATGCTGGACTTCCTTCCCGCCGAGCACCGCCCGCCGGCCACGGACCAGTACCGGCAGATGTTCCTGGCGCAGCTCCAGGCCCAGGGCATGGGGCGCCACTCGGCCGACGAAGTGCATCGCCTGGGCCAGGAGGACCTCACGGCGGTCTCCGACTACCTGGGCTCCAGGCCCTTCTTCCTCGGCGAGCAGCCCACCACGGTGGACGCCACCGTCTACGCGTACGTGGGCAACATGCTCGGCATGGGGCTGTCCAGTCCGGTGAAGGACTTTGGCCGGTCGCGTGAGAACCTGGTGAGCTACTGCCAGCGCATGCACCAGCGTTTCTTCCCTGAACTCTCCGCCACCTGGCGCTAGGCCACGAAGAACACCATGCCCGAGACGCTCCGAGGACCGCGGTTCTCTCCGCTGCAGACGCTGAGCTTCATGAAGAGCCCCGCGGTGTTCTTCCGCGAGAACTCGCAGCGTTACGGGGATCCCTTCATCGCCAAGCTGCCCATGGGCACCATCGTGGCCACCGGCGAGCCGGATGGGATCCGGGAGATTTTCTCCGCGGATCCGTCCATCTTCGAGCCGCTGTCGCGCGTGGTGCTCGAGCCGGTGGTGGGCGCCAACTCGATGTTGCTCTTGAGTGGAGAGCGGCACAAGCGGGAGCGCCGGCTGCTGATGCCGCCGTTTCATGGCGAGCGGATGCGCGCCTACGGCACGCTGATGCAGCAGGCCACCCTGGAGGTGATGGAGGGGCTGCGCCCGGGAGACTCCCTGGTGGCGATGCGGAAGACCCAGGCCATCTCGCTGGAGATCATCATCCGCGCCGTGTTCGGAGTGGAGGAGCCGGAGCGGGTGCGGCGCTTCATGGAGGCGGTGACCATGTACGCCGACGCGTTCACCCCGCTGCTCATGCTTCTGGTGCCGCTGCGGCGCTCGTTCGGAGGAATCGGGCCGTGGGCGCGCTTCGAGCGGCACTCACAGGCGCTCGATGCGCTGCTGACGGAGCAGATCGCCCGCCGGCGCGCGGACGGCCGGGGAGGGGAGGACATCCTCACCCTGCTGCTGTCCGCACGGGACGAGGAGGGCCAGCCGCTGTCCGAGCGGGAGCTGAAGGACGAGCTGCTGACGATGCTCATCGCGGGCCATGAGACGACGGCCATTGGCATGGCGTGGGCGCTGTACTGGCTGCACCGCACCCCTGAGGCCCGGCAGAAGCTGGAGCAGGAGCTGAGCGGGCTGGGGCCCCGGCCGGAGCCCGAGGCGCTGGCGAAGCTGCCGTACCTGTCGGCGGTGTGCGACGAGACGCTGCGGCTGTACCCGGTGGTGGGGCTGGTGACGCGCAAGCTCCGGGCGCCGCTGACGCTGCGAGGGCATGTGCTGCCCGAGGGCATGGGAGTGATGGCGGCCATCACCCTGGCCCACCACAACCCGGTCACCTTCCCCGAGCCGGAGCGCTTCCGGCCCGAGCGCTTCCTGGAGCGCAAGTTCTCGCCGTTCGAGTACCTGCCCTTTGGCGGCGGAGCCCGGCGGTGCCTGGGCGCGGCCTTCGCGCTCTACGAGATGAAGGTGGCGCTGGGCACGCTGCTGGCGGCGCACCGCTTCACGCTGGCGCATGACCGGCCGATCCGTCCGGTGCGCCGCAACGTCACCCTGGCGCCGGATGACGGGGTGCCTCTGCGCTACGACGGCCCGGTGGTGCCGGGGGCCCGGGCGTAACGCCTCAGCTCTTCGCCGCGGGTGGCACGAGCGAGGAGCTGCTGCGCTCACGCAGCGCGGCGGCCACCGCGCCGGACAGGCCGATGATGCCCACCAGGTTGGGGAAGATCTGCAGGCCGTTCATCAGATCGCCCCACGCCCACACCGTCTCGGGTTTGCCCACGGCGCCGAAGTAGATGAGGCCGCAGTACACCCAGCGGTAGGGCAGGGTGACCTTCCTGCCCACGACGTACTCGAGGAACTGCTCGCCGTAGTACGCCCAGCCGATGAGCGTGGTGTAGCCGAACAGGAACGAGCAGAAGGCCACCACCCAGCCGCCCACGGTGGGCAGCGCGGTGTTGAACGCCGTGGCCACCAGCGCGGTGCTCGTCTCTCCCGAGCGCCACACGCCACTGACCAGAATGGTGAGCGCGCTGATGGAGGAGGTGACGAAGGAGACGATGAAGACCTCCATGACGGCGTTGAGCCCCTGCTGCATGGGCTGCTCGCTGCGGGCGGTGCCGTAGGCCACCGCCGCCGTGCCGTACCCGGCCTCGTTGGCGTAGATGCCGCGGGCGATGCCGTAGCGCATGGCGACCATGATGCCGACGCCCGCCGCGCCGCCGCCGGCCGCCTCCAGCGAGAAGGCCTCGCGGAAGATGAGGGCGAAGACGCCAGGGACTTCTCCGGCATGGAAGAGGATGACCCAGAGGCCGCCGGCCAGATAGAGGCCGACCTTGAGCGGGGCGAGCTTCTCGGCCACCCGGCCGATGGAGCGCACGCCGCCGATGATGACGAGCCAGGCCAGCACGGCGATGCCGAGTCCCGAGGCCCAGGTGGGAATCTGGAACTGGCTCTTGAGCACCACCGCGATGGAGTTGGGCTGAGTGAACGGGGTGGTGGTGAGGGCGGCGATTCCCGCCACCAGCGCGTAGACCCACGCCAGCCGGGGCGAGCGTAGCCCCTCGCGCAGGTAGTGCATGGGCCCGGCGGAGAGGTGCCCGTCCTTGATCTGCCGGTAGCGGATGCCGAGCACGGCCTCGGTGAGCTTGATGACGGTGGCAAAGAAGCCGTAGCACCAGATCCAGAACACGGCGCCGGGACCGCCGGAGACCACGGCGGTGGCCACGCCAGCGATGTTGCCGGTGCCGATGGAGGCGCCCAGGGCCGTCATGAAGGCCTGGAAGGGAGAGAGCGCGCCCTTGGCGCCTTCCTGCTGAGCGGGGATGAGGGTCCGCGCGGCCTCGGGGAAGCGCGTCACCTGAACGAAGCGGTAGCGCAGGGTCAAGAACAGGCCGGTGCCAAGCAGCAGGGCCATGGTCCAGGGACCCCACACGAAGTCACTGGCCCAGAAGATGGCTTTGGTGATCGGCTCGGGAAGCATATGGGGCGCGCACCCTAGCACCGTGCCTCGCCGCGAGGCGTGCTAAGCCACGCTCCCTCTCCCTTCGGGAGAGGGCTGGGGTGAGGGTTCCACGGGCATCGAGTTGCCCCAGCGCCTGAAGGGGTCGTAACCATGGTTTCCCGTCAGAAGTTGCTCTTCCCGCTCGCCGTGCTGTGCCTCCTGGGATGGCCCTGGGCCAGTGCCGCGCAGCCAGCTCCCGCGAAGCCTCAGCCAGGCGCCACCCCCCCCGCACCCGCGAGGCCCCGCGCCCGGGACCTGGGAATCCCCTTCGGAGGGCAGCCCGGGGCACTGGATGCCATCACGGACGTGCCAGGCATCGAGGTGGGCCACACCACGCTGATTTCGGGGCAGGGCCCGCTGGTGAAGGGCAAGGGCCCGGTGCGCACGGGAGTGACGGCGGTGTGGCCCCGGGGAAAAGCACGCGCGGCGGCTCCGGTCTTCGCGGCGACGTACGCCCTCAACGGCAACGGGGAGATGACGGGCGCGCATTGGCTGAACGAATCGGGGCTGCTCCACGGCCCGCTGATGATCACCAACACCTTCAGCGTGGGCACGGTGCACCAGGCGGTGATTGCATGGGCCTCGAAGAAGGGCATGGCCTGGGAGCTGGGCCTGCCCGTGGTGGCGGAGACCTATGACGGCATCCTGAACGACGTGGAGGGCTTCCACGTGAAGCCCGAGCACGTGTTCCGGGCGCTCGATGGCGCGAGCGGGGGCCCGGTCGCGGAGGGCTCGGTGGGCGGAGGCACGGGGATGATGTGCCACGGCTTCAAGGGCGGTATTGGCACGGCCTCACGCAAGCTGCCCGAGGCGCAGGGGGGCTACACCGTGGGGGTGCTGGTGCAGTGCAACTACGGCCGCCGCAAGCTGCTCAGCGTGGCGGGCGTTCCGGTGGGCGAGGAGATTTCGGACCTGCAGGCGTGCACTACCGCGAGCAAGCCGCCCTCCAACCCGATGCTCCACCGGATGAAGGCGTGCACCGAGAAGGGGGCCTCGCTGCCCTCGTTCCCCGAGGGGCAGGGGTCGATCATCATCGTGGTCGCCACGGATGCGCCGCTGCTCTCGCACCAGCTCGCCCGCCTGGCGCGGCGCGTGCCGCTGGGCATCGGAAAGATGGGCGGGTTGGGAGAGGACTCCTCGGGCGACATCTTCCTCGCCTTCTCGACGCAGGAGACGCAGCCGTCCGGCGAGAACCCGGTCGCCGCCGTGTCCATGCTGGCCAACGAGCGCATGGACCCGCTCTTCGAGGCCACGGTGCAGGCCACGCAGGAAGCCATCCTCAACTCCATGCTCGCGGCGGACACGATGACGGGCGCGGATGGAGTCCGCGTCTTCGCCCTTCCGCATGACCGGCTCCAGGAGGCGATGAAGAAGTACGGCCGGAAGTAGGCTCAGAACCTCCTGGAGGACATCTCTTGGCATTTCGTCGAGTCGTTGCGGCCTGGATGTTGAGCCTGGTTACCGCGTGCGCCACTACTCCCGTTGTGCGCTTGGACACGGGGCACGGCGAACCACAGGAGTACAGGCCAACCACCTCGAACAGGCCCGTGAAGGTAGAGGCGGACGCGTTCGAGGAGTCCCTGACGGGACTGCTGCTGAACGCGCCCTTGCACCTCCGCGCTCCCCAGCAAGGCTGGCTGGTACGCGCCTCCTACGCCAGTAACGACGCGGACTCCCGGTGGCGGAGTCTCATGAGTAAGAGCTTCGGCGGCATCTGCGAGCCTGGCCAGCGAAGAGACAACTGCCTCTCCCTGCTCGACGATGTGATGGGACTGAGCGAGTGGGACAAACTGGGAGTCGCCCTGGGCCTCTCGCTGGATCCACTCAGAGAGAGCATCTCCAGGGCAGTAGAGGAGACCCTGGCCCCGCAGCTCTTCTTCACCGTCATTGCCACGGGCCTTGTCACCTGGGTTGCTTTGGCCGCCAACCCCGAGCCCGTGTTCACCAAGGTGGCGGCTGTCATGACCGCATTGATGCTGGTTTACCTGGGGGTGGACACCTTCCTGGAACTGGTAGATGCCAGCCGCGAGCTGAAGAGCGCCACGGACAAAGCCACCGTCATCGAGGAACTGGAGCAGGCCGGGCAGCGCTTCGCGCACAGGGTAGGCCCCAGGGTGGCACGGGTCATGGTCCTCGCCGTGACCGTGGTCGTGAGCTACGGGATGACGGGAGGCGCTGCGGCATTGGCCTCACGGCTGCCCATGCTGCCCAACTTTCCTCAGGCCGCTTCGGTAAGCGCCTCCCAGTTGAATCTCAACCTGGCGAATGTGGGCCAGGTGAGCACGGTGGCCGTCGTTGGAAGCACCGTCATGATTTCTCTCCCTGGCACCGCGATGGCCATGGCGGCCCAAGTCATGGGAGGAGGTCCGCCAACAACCGGACCGACAGGGCAACTACACCACCCGATCTCCAAGCGGATCGCCAAGAAGCTCGACGAACACGCCACACTCCGAGGTCATTACACCGAGAGGGACCCCCGCTTCATCACACGCGCGGCTGACAAGGAGTCCCACAACGGTTATCAGGCATGGCACCGCAAGGTAGATGAGGAAGTCATCAGCTGGCTTGGTACCTACCGCAACGCAACCCCTGCGGAGTTTGAGGCCTACTTGCGGCAAATCTACAGTCGGCCCGAGATGCGCGCGAGGTTCCCTGATGGCTTCTGACGATTCCGCGCACGCTACGCGTTTCTTCGTCCTGGATAAGCTACTCGGAGGTACGCACGATACCGAGTTCAGCACGATTGACCTCAAAGTCGGTCCTGCGTCGCTATGTCCCCAATGCGGGGATCCCCTCACTTTTCTGACCTGGCAGCCTCCCCACCAGGGAGAACTGGAACTGCATGGCCAGGAGTTCGGGGATCTCGTAGACGGCCCCAGCGGCGGCTTGCTAGTGACGGAACGCTTTGCGGAAGCGTTCAAGGCCGAGGGGCTCACGGGGCTCAGTGGCTTTCACCCCGTGAAGGTGCTGCGTGTAAAGAGGAAGCGCCGTGGCTCAAAGCCTCCTCCACCGCCTCCCTACGTTTTCGTCATGCCGGCTCATGGCCTCCCGGCACTGGACATGGAGCGCAGCCGCCTATGGATCGGCAAACCGATGAAGTGCATTTGGTGCCGCTACACGGGGATTGACGCGATCGACGGGCTCGCCCTGGAGCTTGCAACCTGGAGCGGTGAAGACGTGTTCCGGCCACGGGGCCTATGGGGAAGGATCATCGTCACCGAGCGCTTCATGCGCTTTGCCGAGCGGTATGCCGTCAGTCACATGACCTTCGTGCCGATCGAGAAGTACGTCTGGGACCCGCTGGGCCTTTATTACCCCCGAGAGCAGCAGTTAGAGCCGCCCACCAAGGGGTAGCGGCCGGGCAGCGGAGGGACGGCTCGTTTTACCCTCAGTCCCAGGAGCCAGGGCGTCTTGGCATTCCGCCCCCTGTGCGATAGAGGGCTGCCCCATGCCGCGTAAAGTATTGATCTCAGGGGGAGCTGGGTTCATCGGATGCCACGTCGCCCGCAAGCTGCTGGCGCGTGGAGACGAGGTCCTCGTCTTCGACAACCTGCACCCGCAGGTGCACACCAACCCCGGTCTCCCCAAGGACATGCCGCAGGGCGTTACCTTCGTCCCCGGCGATGTCACCGTGGCTGAGAACTGGAAGACGCTCTTCCGCTACTACCGGCCGGACGCCGTCATCCACCTGGCCGCCGAGACCGGCACCGGCCAGTCGCTCACCGAGTCCCACCGCCACGCTTCCGTCAACGTGGACGGCACCGCGCAGCTCATCGACGCGCTCTCCGCCGTGCGCCACGTCCCCGAGCAGTTCATTCTCTCCTCCAGCCGCGCCGTCTACGGCGATGGCTCCTGGCGTGACACCTCGGGCACCGTCTTCTATCCGCCCGGGCGCTCCCGCCAGGCCCTCGAGAAGCGCCAGTGGGATCACATCGGCCCCAACGGCCAGCCCGCCGAGGCCTTGCCCAGCATCGCCGGCCAGACGCACCCCAGCCCCATCAGCATTTACGGCGCCACCAAGCTCACGCAGGAGCACATGCTCTCCGCCTGGTGCCGTGCCTTTGGCAGCGGCCTGTCCATCCTCCGCTTTCAGAACGTCTACGGCCCCGGCCAGGCTCCAGGTAACCCCTACACCGGCGTGCTCACGCTGTTTGCCCGCCTGGCCCGCAACAAGCAGTCGCTCGACATCTACGAGGACGGGAAGATCGTCCGCGACTTCGTCCACGTGGACGATGTGGCCCAGGCTGTCACCCAGTGTGTCCAGCGGCCGGGCAAGGACGTGCGGCTGTTCGACATCGGCTCGGGCCGGCCCACCACCATCGAGCACGTGGCCCGTGAGCTGGCCCGCCGCTACGGCGCCCCCGAGCCCGTGGTGAGCGGCAAGTTCCGTGACGGAGATGTGCGTGCCGCCTCGTGCTCCATCGAGGCTGCCCGCTCGGCGCTCGACTACCAGCCCAAGTGGACCCTGGAGGCAGGCGTCGCCTCCCTCATGGAGTGGCTGGAAGGGGCTCTTGACACCCCCTCCGCTCCGCGCACATAGAGGACCGCTTTTCGCGAGAAATCCCCATGACCCAGATGACCATTATCGGCTCGACTCCTCAGGAGAAGGACAGCCGCTCCAACACCGCGGACCTGGACCGCGTCAACCTCGTGCAGGCCCTGCGCGACTTCGAGATCGCCAACGCCCGCGTGCTGGACCTGACCCAGCGCCTCATTGAGTCCGAGCGGCGCCGCAAGGACGTGGAGAATGAGCTGGAGCAGCTGCGGCTCAAGCTCAACTCCGCCGAGCAGCATCCGCAGACCCTCAGCTACCGCGCCGCGCGCTGGGCCTTCCACCGCGCGCGCGATGTGGCCAAGCGCGTGCTGAGCAAGGGGTGAGTCCCATGAGTTCCGCACGTCCCCGCGTTCTGCTCGCCATCACCGTGTACAACGGGCGGGCGTTCGTCCCGCGCTGCCTCACCTCGGCCAAGGGCCTGGAGACGCCCTCCGCTGACGTGGATGTGCTGGTGCTGGATGACTGCAGCCCCGAGCCCGGCTTCAGCGAGATGATCGCCGAGCAGTGCAAGAACCAGGGCATCTACTACTACCGCACGCCGCGCAACCTGGGCATCGTGCGCAACGTCAACATGGGCCTGCTGGCGGCGGTCGAGAAGGGCTACGACTACGTCATCATCTCCAACTCGGACGTCATCTACTCCAAGCAGACGGTGGAGATGTTGCTGGCCGCTGCGCGCTCCAGCCCGCGCATCGGCTCGGTGACGGCCTGGTCCAACAACGTCTCCATCTTCTCGCTGCCCAACGTCGACCCGGACAAGCACCTGGCCTCGCAGGGCGTGGTGGACTGGCTCTCCAGCAGCCTGGACGCCAACTTCCGGGGCACCGCGGTGGACATCCCCGCCGGCATCTCCTTCAGCATCCTCATTCCCACCCCCGTCATCCGGGACGTGGGGCTGATGGATCCGGTGTTCGGCCGGGGCTACTGCGAGGAGACGGACTGGACGCTGCGCAGCTTGGCCAAGGGCTACCGCATCACCCTGGCGCCCGCCGCCTTCGTGTACCACCAGGGCCGCGGCTCCACGCTGGCCGCCGGCATGGTCTCGGGGGGCCACTCCACCGTGCCCGCCAACGAGAACGTCATCGACTACCGCTACCCCCTGTTCCGCAACCAGGTGGATGCCTTCGTCCGCAGCGGCATCCTGGATCAGCTGCGGCGCGACGCGCTGGCCATCATCCTGAGGCAGGCCGCCCGGCAGTATGGCTACCGCATCGAGTACAACGCGGTGGTGGACTCCAAGGAGCAGGACATGCTGGAGGTCACCTGCCGGGTGCGGGCCGACACGGGCTCGGTGCTGGTGAGCTACAAGGGCTTCGAGCTCGAGCTCACCGACACCCGCGGCAAGCCGCTGGAGGCCGCGAGGGAGTTCTTCCAGGCGCCCGCCGCCGACGGGAGCTCGCCCGCGGGCAGGAGCGACACGCTGCCCATTCCGCTGGTTCAGCCTCCTGGCCGGCCGAGCTACCCCGTCCGTGTCTAAGGGCCCGGGCGAGATGATTCCTCCCCCGGCGGTGGTGAACGCCGTCCGGGTCCAGACGGACGTGGGCGAGCTGTGGCTGCCCGCTGAGGACCGCGTCATCCTGCCGTACATGCGCAGCGCGGGGACGTGGGAGCCCAGCGAGGGCGCGATCCTGCGTTCGCTGCTGGGCCCACGCTCGCGCTTTCTCGATGTGGGCGCCAACGTGGGGTACTTCTCCGCGCTCGCCGCCCGGTGCTCGCCCGAGGGCACCGTTGACGCGGTGGAGCCCGATCCGCGCAACGTGTCCCTGCTGCGCTTCAACCTGTGGGCGCTGGCGCCGCATGCGCGCATCTGGCCGGTGGGGCTGGGCGCGCGCCGGGGCGTCGTGGGGCTGCGCGTGGAGGACGGCAACACCGGCAACACCACGGTAGATGCCGGTACGGGCGCCAACCGGCTGGCGGCCATGGCCCGAGGGGACGAGCTGTTCGCGGGCCAGCGCTTCGACGTCATCAAGGTGGATGTGCAGGGCTACGAGTGCGAGGTCATCCAGGGCCTGGAGGACACGCTCCGCTACTCGCGCAACGTGGCGGTGCTCGTGGAGTTCTTCCCCGAGTCCATGAAGGAGCGCGGGATGGCGCCCACCGAGGTGCTGCGGCTCTACCGGAGCATGGGCTTCGACCGCGTGGTGGACGTGGCGGGCAAGCTGTTGCGGCTCGATGATGAGGAGATCCTCGGGTTGTGCCATAGGTCCGGGAAGGACGGGTTCGTGAACCTGCTCCTGCGCAAGGCCGGATAGGAAGAGGGAACCGTGTCGAACCAGGACAACGAAAGCACTGCCGGAGCCAAGGCCGCCTGTGAGCGCTGCAAGGGCCTGGAGGCCCGGATCCGGGACCTCGAGCTGGAGCGCAGCGATCTGCTGCTGGCGCTCGCGCGGGAGCGGGAGCGCGCCAATGCGCTGTTCCTGGCGTACCCGGCCTCGCCGCAGGCGCCCAGCGCCGCGCCCGCTGCTCCGGTGGTGGGAAAGCCTCCGCTGCGCCACCGGCTGGTGGATGCGGTGAACAACTCCCTGAAGCGCCAGTTCCCCGACGTGCACCGCGCGGCCAAGGACGTGGGCGCCTCGCTGCTGCACAAGCTCAAGTGACCTTATGCGCCCTGTTCTCGAGCTGCTGTTCGTCCCCACGGAGGACGCGGCGGTGGACGCCGAGCGGCTGCACGCCGTGCTCACCGAGCGTCCTCCGGGGCTGACACGCGTTCTCTTCGCGTGCGGCGAGACGCTGAACCGGCGCCTCGTCGGCCTCGTCTCCGAGCTGAGCCTGCCCTGGGAGAGCCTGCACAGCCCATCTCCCGTGCAGTCCGTCAATCGCGCCCTGCTGCTCACCGGGCACGACGTGCTGCTGATGGCGGGCAGCTTCACGGGCGTGGGGAGCTGCGTGGCCGAGCTGCGCGCGGTGCTCGGTGAGAATGACCGGGCTGGCGCCATCGTTCCCACGAGAGACCTCTCGGGAGCCCCCGAGGCCGAGGCTTCCCGGTGGATGAGCGAGAGCCGCCTGCCCCGGGCGCTTACGCTGCCAGCGCCGGACATGCCCTTCGCGCTTCTGTCGCGAGAGGTGCTCGACATGGTCGGCACGCTCGACGAGAAGCTCGACGGCCTGGGAGATGCCCTGGCGGACTGGACCCTGCGGGCCCAGCGCCTGGGGTTCATCACGCTGCGAGCCTCGAAGGCGCTCGTCCGCGCCCGGCCGGACGTGCCCGTCGCGGTGCTGCCGATGGCCCCCACGCTCGATGAGCGCCATGCCTACTACCCCGCGCAGCGGGAGACGGCGCAGGCGGACTTCGCCCTGGGCTTCTCGTCCCGGGCGCTGGGCGGTGTGCGGGGCGACCTCTCGGTCTGCCTGGACATCCGCTATCTGCCCGAGGACGCCATCAACGGCACCAGCGTCTACGCCATCGAGCTGAGCAAGGCGCTGACGCAGCACACCCCGGTGCGCCTGTCCTTCTATGTGGCCTCGGACAAGCAGCGGCAGGCGCTCGAGCCGCTGGGCCTGCCCGTCTACGTGGGCGGAGAGCTGCCCTCGCACGTTCAGCTGCTGCACCGGCCGGCTCAGCTCTTCAAGCCGGAGCACCTGCCGCTGCTGCTCCGCTCGCCGGTGCCGTACGTCATCAGCTACCAGGACCTGATTGCCTACCGCGCCGGCTCGGTGTGGCCCAATGGCGCGGACCAGAAGCGCTACCAGCTCACCTCGTATGTCTCGGTGCGCGCGGCGCAGGGCATCATCGCCATCTCGGACCACAACCGCCGCGAGGTGATCCGCGAGTTCCAGGTGCCCGAGGAGCACGTGCGCACCGTCTACCACGGGGTGGACGCCGCCGCGTTCGCCCGGCGCCCGGGAGAGGACAGCGCGGCCGTGCTGCGCCCGTTGGGCCTGCCGCGCCGCTTCTTCCTCTTCATCGGCAGCGACTACGCGCACAAGAACGTGCGGCTGCTGCTGGCCTCGTACGTGAACTTCCGCACGCAGTGGAAGCACCGCGAGGACATGCCGGGCCTGGTGCTGGTGGGCCACCCCTCGGGCACGGCGGATGGGGTGTTCCCCCACCTGCGCCAGCGGCCCATGCCGGGCGTGCACTACGTGGGCGGGGTGTCTCACGAGGTGCTCCGTGCGCTGTACCATCAGGCCATCGCCTACGTGTACCTGTCCGCCTACGAGGGCTTCGGCCTGCCGCTGCTCGAGGCGATGGCGGCCGAGACGCCCATCCTCTGCTCGCGCTTCAGCTCGATTCCCGAGGTGGCGGGGGATGCCGTCCTCTACGCCGACGAAATGAATGACACGGCCGTCGCCCGGCAGATGGTCGAGCTCGCCTGGGAGCCCTCGCTCGGACGGAATCTCGCGGCGAAAGGCCAGCAGCGCGTTGCGCAGTTCACCTGGAAGCAGACGGCGCTGAAGACCTACGAGGCGTATCGCGAGGCCATCCAGCGTCCATCGACGATGAGCCTGACGGACCGGCGCTGGCTCACGGAGCTGATCGCCCGGCCCTTACTGCCATGAGTCTGCCCGCCAAAGTACGCCAGCCCGAAGAGACCGACGCGCCGCTGCTGCCGTTCGTGAAGCTGCTCGTCTCGAACAGCGAGCACTCGGCGCAGGTCTACGAGGCGCTCGGATTCGAGCGGGTGCAGGTCGAGCCGCCGTTCATCCACCTGCGGTGGCGCGAGAGCGCCGACGTGTACCTCGTCTCGCTGCCTCCCGGAGCGAAGCTCGAGGGCCGGCGAGGCCTCGGGGTGTTGGTGGGGTTCCGGGCGGAGCCCGGGGGCATCGACGCGGTGAGCACCCAGGCGCTCGGGCAGGGGCTGAGCGTGGAGGGGCCCACGCGCCAGCCCTGGAACACCCGCGAGCTCGTCGTCACCGATCCGGACGGCTACCGGCTGAACTTCATCGAACCGGCCTGAGCCGCGCTCACGGCGAGGGCTGCCGTCCCGGCACAGGGTAGAGGTACTTGAGCAGGTCGTCGAAGCGGTCGGCCCAGGCAGCCTCGTTATGAGCGGCGCCGGACACCTCCTGGTACTGCAGGTCCTTGCCGATGAGCCAGCCCTCGGCCACCAGCGCATCGCGCAGCAGCCGGGTGTCCTCCACGGTCTCCTGGCTGCCCTTCGACTCCTCGGTGCCGATGTCCACCCAGAGCTTGAGGGGCGGCTTCTTCTTCAGCGCCTTCACCCGCTCGACGATGTCCTTGTCTCCCCAGAACACCGAGGGCGACAGCACGCCCAGGCGCCGGAACACATTCGGGTGCTTGAGGCCCAGGTGCAGGGTGACCAGGCCTCCCAGCGACGAGCCCGCCAGTCCCGTGTCCTGAGGGCCCGCCTTCGTCCGGAACGTCCGGTCGATCATCGGCTTGAGCTCCTCGACGAGGAACCGGCCGTAGGCGTCCGCGTTGCCGCCGCCCAGGCGCTCGTACTGGCCGGTGCCCTTCACCTGGGTGTACTCGTCGAAGCGGTCATCGGAGTTGTAGATGCCCACGATGATGAGCGGCTCGACCTGCTCGGCCTGGACGAGCTGCTCGGCCGTCTCGTCCACGCGCCACTCGCCGGAGTGCGAGGTGGCCGAGTCCATCAGGTTCTGCCCGTCGTGCATGTACAGCACGGGGTAGCGCCGCCGCTTGTCCTCGTCATAGCCGGGCGGCAGCCACACGATGAGGTCGCGCGGGCGGGGCAGGAAGCGCGAAGTCACCCCACGGAGATAGCGGATGTTGCCAATGAGCGTGCGCTGCGCAACGGGGCCGCTCTGGTCCGCCCAGCGCGAGACGGTGACGGCGACCTGCTGGTCCCGGGTGCCCACCTTCAGGACGCGGTTGGGCAGCTCGTCCCCCGCGGCACCTTTCTCCACGGTGGGCCACGAGCCCCGGGTGACCTTGTACTCGAGCTTGGTGTTCTCCGGCACCGTCACGGTGCCGGTGTAGGTACCCTCTGGGGTGCGCTTCAGCTGCAGGCCCGCGGCCTTCCACTCGCCCAGCGCGGCGTGGTTGCCCGCCAGCCACACCTCTTCATCACGGGGCGTGTCGGGCGGGACGAACACCTCGAAGGTGATTTGAGGAGGCTTCGTGGGCTTGGCGGGGCCGGCGCCACAGACTCCCAGACCCACGGCCAGCCACAGCAAGCAGGCCACTCGGAACGAAAGTCGGTCAGTCATGGCGTGGACCATAGCGTAGGCCCGCCTCTTCTGGTCGCTCCTGTGCACGCGGTGCATTAGGTTGCGGCACCGCGTGTCCAGCACTGAGCCGTCACCCGAGTCCGAGCTGCCCTCCGCCCAGGTATCGCCGCCAGAGCCGCCCGTGCCGCCCGTGCGTCCGTTCCATGACGCGGTGACGGTGGTCTGCACGGTGCTGCTCGTCATCGGTGTCATCACCACCATCCTGGGCTCGTTGGAGGGGACCCATTACTTCGAGTCCTTCCGGCAGCCACTGGCGGTGACAGCGCAGTTCTTCGATCGCGAGCTGGAGCTGTCAGAGGTGCCGCCGCCCACTGCCGCCTGGGCTCAGCCGCTGCTGCCGCTGCTGGCCACGGAGCTGTCTGAGGTGCACGCGCTCGTCATTCGCGGGCTCGAAGAGGCGCTGGAGGCGCACCTCCGAGGGACGATCCCGGGCACCCCGGAGGAGGTGCGCCTGGTGGAAGGGCGGCTGGCGCTGGTGCTGGGCGAGGCCGGCAAGCGGGATGAGCTGGAGGAGCGGCTCCACGTTCTCTCGGCCATGGGGGAGAAGGAGGCCGGACTCGCGGAGGTGATCCGCTACGCCTACGGGCTCTCGGACAGGCCGCCTTCCTCGAAGCAGGTGGAGAAGGTGCTCCCGCTGCTGACCGAGCCCGCGCGTCCGGCCCACACGTGGGCCACGGATCGGCTGGAGCAGCGCGCCCTGCGGCGGCTGGGCCACGAGGAGAAGGCGAGCGCGGCCGAAGCGCGCATCCTGGAGCGCGGCTCCCGGGCGCTGTTCTGGGAATGGTGGCTGTTCGGGACGATCTGCGTGCTGGGGCTGGTGGGGCTGCTGCTCGCGGTGCTGGGGTGGGTGAGGCGCCGGCCGCTGCCGCAGGTGTCCTCGGGCGTCAGCCCCGCGCCCTGGACGGGCTCCGAGGGCTACGCCATGTCGGTGCGGACCATCGTCTTTTCCCAGGCCGGCTTCTTCTGCATGCCGGACTTCAGCGCGGTGAGCCTGCTCCTCGGCTCCCTGCTGGGCTGGATGCCGATGATGTACTACCTGACTCAGCGGGTGCCCGCGGCGCACGGCGTGCCGCTCTCCGAGCTGTTCGGGCTCCGGCGCAAGGCGCCCCTGGCGTCGTTGCTCCTGGTGACGCTGGTGCTCATCGCGCTCGAGCAGGCGTTCGTGATGGGGCTGGGCATCGCGGGCAACTCGCTGGAGGAGGGGCGCTGGTACGAAGGGGTGATGGAGGACCTGATGCGCGGCGGCCCCGCGGAGGCGGTGGGGCTCTTCATCACGGCGGTGCTCGCGGCGCCCTTGTTCGAGGAGATTGCTTTCCGGGGGCTCGTCTACACGTCCCTGCGCGTCCGGTTCGGCCCGTGGTTCTCGGCGGTGGTGAGCGCCGCGCTCTTCACGCTGCTGCACGTGTACTCGCCGCTCGGCATGGTGGTGCTGTTCACGGGGGCGGTGGTGAGCGCCCTGGTCTACGAGCGCACCCGGAGCCTGCTGCCCAGCATCATCGCTCACGCGGTGCACAACCTGTGGGTGGTGGGCACCAGCCTGCTCGTGTACCGGGGGGCCTGAAGCGAGCGTTCCAGGGTGGTGCAGGGGGCCTCGGTCTGGAGCGGCCAAGCGGCTCCATTCTGGAGCGGGGGTTGTCCGTTCTAGAGCGGCGGCGCGCTGAAAACAGGTGGCACGCGGCTCGCACTGGAGGCGGGGGAACCCCCCAACGAGCAGGAATCCCCCGTGCCTCCTTCGAACACCAGCGCCGAAGCCATCCAGCGAATCTCCCTGAAGAATCGCGAGTACGCCTATATCGAGGACGCCAACCGCGGCGTCGTGCTGGTGGAGATTGGCCCGAAGGTGCTCACCCTGGAGGCCCACCTCACGCTCGTCACCAAGAGCCGCATGATTGAGCTGGGCACGGGGAGCTGGTGCGTGGTGCGCAACCCCGTGGTCCGCGCCGAGGGCAAGGTGGCGCTGGACGACTTCGGCCAGGCCCGCATCGCCGTGGGAGACCGGGAGGTGCGCGTCGGCCCCCAGGTGTTTCCCCTGTACCCAGGCGAGGAGCTGGAAGGGGAGATCACCCCCGAGTACGTGCTGGGCGTCTACGATGCGCTGAGGCTGCGCGCGCTCACCGCCTTCACGGATGAGCGGGCGCCAGGAGGCCCGCGCCACCGCGAGGCCGGTGACGAGTGGCTGGTGCGAGGCCCCGGGCGGTACGTGCCCAGCGAGGCGATCTCCGTCGTGTCCGCCGAGAAGGCCCGCGTGCTCAAGGAGACGGAGTACTGCGTGGTGCTCAACCCGCTGGACCGGGCCACGGGGCGCATCCAGGAAGGGCGCCGCAAGGTCATCTCCGGCCCGGACGTCTTCTTCCTGGAGCCCGGCGAGGTGCTGGAGGGGGACGTGCGGCGCAAGCACGTGCTCTCGGAGATGCAGGGGCTCAAGCTCCAGGCGCTGGATGACTTCTCCGAGCCCGAGGAGGGCGGAGAGCCGCGGCTGCGCAAGGCCGGCGACACGTGGATCGTCCGTGGGCCGCGCACCTATGTGCCCAATGAGCAGGTGGTCATCCACAAGGAGATCGTCGCGCTCTCGCTGGGGCAGGGCGAGGGCCTCTATGTAAGGGATCTGCGCTCCGGCAAGGTGTCGCTGGTCCAGGGCCCGTGCCAGTTCATGCCCGAGGCGCACCAGGAGCTGCATGAGAAGCGGCTCTCTCCGGAGGCCGAGGCGCTGCTGGGATTGGCGCCTGCTCCGGCGGGGGCGCACCTGGCTGCGGTGGAAGGCAAGGAGGCCAAGGCACCGCGCCCGGCCGCTGCGTCCACGGAGCGGGTGGATCGCACGCGAGCCATCGTGCTGCGCATCGAGGACAACACGGCGGTGCTCATCAACGACTTCGAGACGAACCACGCCCGGGTGGAGTTCGGCCCCGCGAAGGTGATGCTGCGCCCGTACGAGGACGTGACGGTGCTGGACCTGTCGGGCGGGACGCCGAAGCGGCCGCGGCAGCTCAAGGTGCTGATGCTGCGGCTGGGGCCGGACTTCGCCACGGACCTGTTCGAGGTGGCCACGAGGGACCACGCCCGGCTGCGCATCAAGCTCTCGTACAAGTGGCAGTTCGACGTGGAGGGCGACTCGGAGAAGGACAAGGCGATCTTCCGGGTGAACGACTTCATCGGGTACGTGTGTGAGAACCTGGCCTCACGCATCCGCCAGGTGGCGGCGGAGAACGAGTTCGAGGTGTTCCACAAGAACGCCAGCGCGCTCATTCGCCGGGCCATCTTCGGAGTGGACGAGGCGGGCAAGGCGCGCAAGGACCGGCTGTTCTCCGAGAATCAGCTGCGCATCATCGACATCGACATCAAGGACATTGCACCGGTTGATGACAAGACGGCGCTGAAGCTGCGCGAGGCGATCGACACCAACATCCAGATTCAGCTGGATGCCTCGCGGCAGGAGGCGCAGGCGGCCGCGGAGCTCAAGCGCATCCGCAGCGAGGAGGAGAAGAAGCTGGCGGACATCTCCAGCCACCGCAAGGCGGAGGCCGAGCGGCAGTCGCTGATCGAGCTGCAGAACAAGAACCACCAGCTGGCCACGCTCAGCCACGCCAAGGTGGAGGCCGAGGCGCAGCTGGAGAAGGCGAGGGTGGAGAGCGACGAGGTGCTGGCGCGTGCCGAGGCGGAGGCTCGGGCGTCACGCATCCGCATGGAGGCGGAGCTGGAGCGCGAGCGGCTGATGAGCGAGATGACGCTGGCACGCCAGAAGCAGATGAATGACCTCGAGGTGGACCGGCAGGCGCGGCTGGCGGCGGTGGAAGCCGATCAGTTCCGCCAGCGGGTGGAGGCACTCGGAGGCGGGGAGAACTTCGTCAAGGCCGTGGCAGCCCAGGCGCAGGCGGCGGTGGTGGGCGGGCTGGACAAGGTGGTGTTCCTGCCCAGCGGCTCGAACCTGAACCTCTTCGACTCGATGCAGGGGCTGCTCGGCCCGGGCACGAGCAATGGCGCCAAGGGAGACAAGGGCAACACTGTGGCCAGCTGATAGTCATCACTCTGGCCGAATCGCGGCGCGTGGGATGTGGTAGGCCAGCAGGCCATGAGCACGAAAGTGAGAACTCGCGCTGTCTTCATGGCTGCAATGCTGATCCTGGTCTCAATGGGATGCACGCGGGCGGCCAGGCCCGATGGGGCAGCCCCGCCCGCCCCCGCCGCGGACTGCGACAAGACGACGGGTTATGACGTCCTCATCGTGGGCGCTGGCATGAGCGGGCTGACCGCCGCGAAGGAGCTGCGGCGAGGCAAGCCAGACGTCAAGGTTTTGATCCTGGAGGCCACAGACCGCATCGGTGGGCGCGCCCGGACCTTGAAGAAGGGTCCTCCCATCGATCTCGGAGGTGCCTGGCTTCACGGGGTTGCCACCAACCAGCTCACGGGCATCGCGGACCAGATGGGGTTCAAGCGAGTCACGACCCGCCTGGAAGTGCCCATCTTCACCGAGAAAGGCCGGATCGACGACAAGGACTCTCAAACGTTCTGGATGCTCAATGACACGTTCGAGACGGTGCTGAGCCAGGCCTCCCGGAATCAACTGACCCTGCAGGCTTGCAGAAAGCTCTTCCCCGACCTGGATTCCGCCGCGCACAGCGGGCCGAATCTCCAGAGCTCCGATCAGAGCCGCCTGATGCAGGAGTACTGTGCGCATCTGTCGAGGCAACTTCGCGACAACGCCGGCGAGTACGTGCTCTCCGTCAAGGACAAGCCGGAGTTCGAGGCGCTGGTCGCGGCCAACGCCGGGCCGCTCGATAGCGCCAGGGAGATTACGCAGACGTCCACGGTGGATGCCGCTGAGTTCGAGGCGGACGATGACACGCTCCTCGAGGAGGGCCTTGGCAACTTCGTGGAGGCCTATGGCCAGGGGGCTCCCGTCTGTCTCAACTCCCCCGTCACCCGGATCACCTACCGGGACGAAGGGGTGGTGGTGGAGGTCGCGGGGGGCAAGCGCTATGAGGGAAGCAAGGCGCTGGTGACCGTGTCTACCGGCGTGCTGCAGTCCGGGAAGCTCCAGTTCGATCCGGGGCTCCCCCAAAGCAAGCTGGACGCCATCGGCGCCCTGCCGATGGGCTACATGCAGAAGGTCATCATCGACTTCAAGGATCAGGAAGGGCTCCTGCCCCCAGAGGACGCCAATTCCTGGGTGCTCTACGTGGATACGGCCCAGGCCAGGAGCGAGGCCGGCAAGCCCACTCCGGAGTCCAGCAGGGCCGTGATGGCGTTCGTCATCCGGCCGCTCGGCAAGAACATCGCCATCGGCTTCTATGGTGGGGAGCAGGCCAGGGACTTCGAGCTGCAGTGCAAGCGTCCCTCTGACGAGAGCCCACTGCCTCCCGAGCGGCAGCCCTGTGATGAACAAGCCGTCAAGAGAGCCCAGGAGGCGCTGGGCAGGATGTACTCCCCGGCCGTGGCACAGGCGGTCGGGAAGGCAGACATCTACGTGACGCGCTGGAGTCTGGAGCCCTGGACGCTGGGGGCCTACTCGGCGGCCAGGCCTGGGGCGTACGTGATGAAGACGGGAGAACTCTCGGCGCGAGATGAGCTGGTGAAGCCACTTCCCTACCGTGAGGACTCCCAGGGCAATGCAGCCCACCAGGTGTTCTTCGCAGGGGAGGCGTGCGCGAGCCCCGCGTACAATGGCTCCATGGCCGGAGCCTACGAGTCGGGCCTGAGGGCTGCTCGCAGGATTCTCAGCGAGTTCCAGGCGCCCACGCGGTAATCGCCTCTGCGGGCAGGGCCTGCGCTGGCAGGGGGGCGTCTGGGAGTGACCCCGGCTCCGTGGCTGCGGCCCGGGTTCCCTTTGGGGCCCTCTTTTTAGATGTCTGCGCAACTCCCACAGGGGCGCACACGATAACGGGGCATTCAGCTCATTTCCTGAGAACTGGATCCCTTGCCATGCTTTCCGCCTCGACTGTACGCCCTACCACTGCTCCTCTGGCCGCGACGGCGGCCCTCGCGCCGCCCACCCTGAGGGAAGGCGCTCGCGGTCCCCAGGTGGTGGACCTCCAGCGCAAGCTGGCCGCGGCCGGCTTCAGCCCGGGCGCCGCGGATGGGGACTTCGGCCCGAAGACCACGGCGGCGGTGAAATCCTTCCAGCGCGCCAAGGGCCTGGGCGCGGATGGCGTGGTGGGGCCCCGGACGTGGGCCGCGCTGGCTGCCGCGCCGACCCGGCCCACGGATCCGGGCCCGGTGAAGGGTGGGGTCTCGGTGCAGCAGCTGCGGCAGATCATGCCGCACCTGTCGACGGCGAGGGCCAACGAGGTGCTGCCGCACCTCAACAAGGCAATGGTCGAAGCGGGCATCAACACCCCGAAGCGGCAGGCAGCGTTCCTGGCGCAGCTGGCGCACGAGAGCGCCGAGTTCCGCTACTTCGAGGAGCTCGCCTCGGGTGCGGCGTACGAGGGCCGCAAGGACCTGGGCAACATTCATCCGGGTGACGGCGTGCGCTACAAGGGCCGCGGGCCCATTCAGCTCACGGGCCGCGCCAATTACCGGGCGGCGGGCAAGGCCCTGGGCATCGATCTGGAGGGCAACCCCCGGCGCGCGGCGGACGTGGACGTGGGCTTCCGCACCGCCGCGTGGTTCTGGAACAGCCGCAACCTGAACAGCTACGCGGATCAGGGCAACTTCCGGGAGATCACCCGCCGCATCAACGGCGGGTTCAACGGACTGGCCGCCCGCGAGGCCTATTACGCTCGCGCCAAGCAGGTGCTCGGCGCGTAGTAAAGCGGCAGGCAGGGGCTGGCCTGGAGGGGACTGCGGGCTGTGGGCTTCTCCCGTGGCCCTTGCCGTCTTGGAGCCAGGCTAGCCAACCGCCAGGGCCCGAAGGCCCGTTATCAAGGCACCCGCCGCAACCTCTTTGACCTCAGGCGACTCGCGGTCGTCCAAAACCTTGAGGTCGCCACGCGCTACCTGCGCGGCGTGACCTGACCTGTTCGGCGCTCTAGCGGGTGGTGCGGTAGATGCGCACCATGTTGGTGAGCGGGTTGCCGGCAGGCCACTGGTTGGCGTTGCAGTGGCCGCTGCTGTCACGAGACGAGCGGGTGTTGGCCGAGGCGAGCTGTGTTCCCGCCAGGCCCTTGCCATCCCACGAGCGGATGATCCCGTCCTTATTCGGGTCGTTCGTCCCAGAGAAGTAGGGCGTGTAGTAGTACTCCTCGCCATCGCAGTTCGGCCCGGTGAAGTGGCTGTAGTACCGGCCCCTGGGGTACTTGCAGCTGTCCTCGCCGCAGAGCGCGTAGGGGTTGGCCTCGCGATAGACGCGCACGAAGTTGCTCAGCGTGTTGCCGTCGGGCCACTGGTTCACCAGGCAGGTGCCCATGGCGTCTCGGACCGAGCGCACCATCACGGTGCGCAGCTCCGTGCCGGCCATGCCCTTGCCGTCCCACGGCCGGATGATTTGGTCCGGATTCGGGTCGGTCGTCCCAGAGAAGTAGGGTGTGTAGTAGTACTCCTCACCATCGCAGTTCGGCCCGGTGAAGTGGCTCGTGTAGGCATCTCCCGGCGCAACACAGGTCTCCTCGCCGCAGACCACGGCGATTCCCGAGTTGTTGCCCGTCCCTCCCTGGGGCGGAGGGGGCGCAGGGGGCGCAGGGGGCGCAGGGGGCGCAGGGGGGTCCGGGGATTCGCCCGGAGTCTCTCCTCCACAGCCGGTGACGACCAGACCGAACGACAAGGAGAGCATGCCAAGGTACTGACGCTTCGAGATGTTCATGGAGATCCTCATTAAGGGTGAAAATCCGAGCAACGGCTCCCGCAGACGAGACCCTTGGAGAGAAATTCAGCCCGGAAAGGGCCCGTGCCTCGACCTGGCCTGACGGGTAGCCCGCCACGGAGCTGGGCCTTGGTGCGGGAGCACCACTGCCAGTAGGATTCCGGCGCAGACCCCCTCGTTACGACCAAGGAAGCAGCTCCCGTGGAAGAGTTTCGCGTTCCCAAACGCCGTGTGCTTGCTCAGATCTCCTCTCCCGAGGGTGAGGCCCGGGAGGTCTCCGTGTTCCTCATGACCGGGGTCCCCGAGTACACTGAGGGTGAGCGGCTGTCGGACCTACTCAACGGAGAGATGAAATTCATTCCCGCTCAAGACGTGGCCACGGGGATGATCACCTTCCTCAACAGTGCCGCCATCGTGGTGGCGCAGACCGACGTCGATCACGAGTTCCGCGAAGAGGATCGCCTCACCATCCTGACGGAGCACGAAGTGCAGCTCCGGCTGGTGAATGGCCAGCGGCTGCAAGGGCTCATCGTCTACATGCAGCCCGAGGGCCGGACCCGGCTCAACGACTATCTCAACGACACACCGCCGTTCATTCGTCTCGTCCAGGGCAAGCGCATAGCGCTTGTCAATAAACGCTACATCTCCTCCGTGGAACCCCTCTCGCGCTGACATCATGGCCAGGATTGACTACATCATCGAGAAGCTTCTCAAGGACTCTGGTCTGGAAATCCTCATGGAGACCGGTGGGGGCGTGAGCATCCGCACCACCTCGGGGATCGTGCCGGTACTGAAGCAGAACCTCACCACCCAGCAGATCATCGGAGCGGTCGCGGAGCTGGTGCCTTCGGATCAACGGGCGACCTTCCCGGCCCCGGGGACCACCATCTTTCCCTATGCCTCTCCCGGAGGCGCGGTCCAGGTGAAGTTCGAGATGGACCAGCAACATGCGCGGGTGTCGATGGTGCCCTTCGCCCCGCATGCCATGTATGGCACGTTCGAGTTCGAGGACTCGGGAGAGAAGCTCGAGCTGGCCTCTCCCGCCGACATGTTGGGGATGGCCCAGAGCACCGTGGCGAGTGCCCCTCAGGCTCCGGCGGCTGCTCCAGCGGCGGCTCCGGCCGCGGCGGCACCGCGCCCCGCTCCGGCGGTAACGCCGACCCGGCCGCCCGTCATGGCTCCCGCCGCGCAACCCGCCCCCAAGCCGGTGGAGAAGGCAACCGCTCCGGCCCCTCCGCCTCCCGCGGCGCCCCCGGCGGTACCCGCCGCCCCGCCGGAGCCGGCGCCGTCCGTCTCGCCGGGCGCAGACCTGGCGCAGCAGAGCGAGTCCGCGGCGCAGATGCTCTCGCTGCTGGAGACGATGCTGGCCCGCCGTGCCTCGGACCTTCATATGTCCAGCGATACGGTGCCGCACCTGCGCATCGATGGAGACATGGTCCCCATGACGGAGTTCGGCGTGGTTTCGCCCCCGCGCCTCAAGGAAATGGTCTTCAGCATCGCTCCGGAGAAGAACAAGCAGCAGTGGGAGAAAAAGCGCGACACGGACTTCGCCTACGAGACGCCGGCGGCGCGCTTCCGCGTCAACGTCTTCGCCGACCGCAAGGGCATTGGCGCCGTGCTGCGGCAGATTCCCAACACCATCCGCAGCGCGGAGGAGATGGGGCTGTCCAAGCAGATTCTGGACCTGTGCTTCCTCACCAAGGGGCTGGTGCTCGTCACCGGTCCCACCGGCTCGGGCAAGTCCACCACGCTGGCGTCGATGGTCGACTACATCAACCGCCATCGTGAAGACCACATCATCACCATCGAGGACCCCATCGAGTTCGTTCACCCGAACAAGAAGTGCCTGGTGAACCAGCGCGAGATTGGCGTCCACACCGACTCCTTCAAGGACGCGCTGCGCGCGGCGCTGCGCGAGGATCCGGACGTGGTGCTGGTGGGAGAAATGCGAGACCTGGAGACGATCGCCATCGCCATCGAGACGGCGGAGACGGGGCACCTGGTGTTCGGCACGCTGCACACCAACACGGCGGCCTCCACGGTGGACCGCATCATCGACCAGTTCCCGGCGGACCGTCAGGCGCAGATCCGCATGATGCTCTCCGAGTCGCTCAAGGGCGTCATCTCCCAGACGCTGTGCAAGAAGATCGGTGGTGGGCGCGTGGCGGCGCAGGAGGTGCTCCTGTGCACCAGCTCGGTGTCCAACCTCATCCGTGAGGGCAAGACGTTCCAGATTCCCTCGGTGATGCAGACCTCGCGCGGGCACGGAATGATGATGCTCAACGACGCGCTGTTGGATCTGGCCAAGAAAAAGCTGGTTCAACCGATCGAGGCGCTCAACAAGTCCGTGGCCCGCAGCGAGATGCGCGCCATGCTCGAGCGCGCGGGTTTCAAGGTGGAGTCGCCAGCGGAGGCCTCCGCCGGGGCTGCGCCGGCGCAGAAGTGACCGGAGGCAGTTTCAAGTCACCGCCAGGGGCCCTGGCGGTGCTTGCCTGGGTGTTGAGCGGCAGCTTGCCCCCTCACGAGGGAGGAGCCGTACGGTAGCGCCCCTCAGCCCGCAGGGCTCACATGACCTTCGCAGTGATTAGCGTGAGACCCGAACGGAGCGGCACGCTTCACGCGCAAGGAGAGCCACCATTCCTGCCATCAGCGGAAACACCCTGGGACTCAAGCCGAATCAGTGGAAGCGCCTGGAGGCGACTTACCGGCGGCGCGTCAGGCCTGACGAGGTGACAAGCCCCGAGCTCGCTCGCCACCTCTCCGAGCTCTCCCACGAGGTGGGGCGTCAGGTGGGCGCCCTCATCAACCGGCGCGGAGAGATCGAGCATGTCATCGTCGGGGACGCGTTCAAGTTGGAGCTCCCCGAGGTGGGCCGCGTTCGCGCGGGCGACACGCGTCTGCGGGGCCTGCGGCTCGTTCACACGCACTTGAAAGATGAGCCGCTCACGCCGGACGATCTCACCGACCTGGCCTTGCTCCGGCTGGATCTCGTCTGCGCGATCGTCACGCAGCCCGACGGCCTGCCAGGCAAAGTCTATCTTGGGTATCTCGACGCCGAGGCGACTGGCGAGCGAGCGAAGTTCTGGAAGACCGAAGCTTTCGAGGGTGTCCACGGGCTGGACTTTGATCCCGTGGCGCGGGCCGAGGAGATCGAGGCGGCTTTCGGGCGCTCCGTCGCCGGCCGGGAGACCGCCGTCCAGGGGCGCGCCATCCTCGTCGGGGTGGCGCTCGGAGGCCGCGAGCTGGCCGAGGCCTCCATGGCCGAGCTGAAGGAGCTGTCGCGCACCGCCGGCGTCCAGGTGCTCGACGTGCTCATCCAGTCGCGGCCGCGCGTCGATCCGCGCTTCGTGATTGGCCGGGGGAAGCTGGAGGAGCTGAACCTCCGGGCGATGCAGCTCTTCGCGGACATGATCATCTTCGACCACGAGCTGACGCCGTCCCAGGCCCGGCACATCTCCGAGCACACGAGCCTGAAGGTACTGGACCGCACCCAGCTCATCCTCGACATCTTCGCTCAGCACGCGCACAGCGCCGAGGGCCGGCTGCAGGTCGAGCTCGCCCAGCTCCGGTACATGCTTCCGCGCCTCGCCCAGCGGGACGAGGGCCTCTCGCGGCTCGCGGGCGGCATTGGCGGGCGAGGGCCCGGCGAGACGAAGCTCGAGGTGGATCGACGCCGCGTGCGCGCCCGCATCTCCATGCTCGAGAAGAGAATCGACGCGCTGAGTGTCAGCCGGCAGGTGCGCCGCCAGCAGCGGGCCCGGCACGACGTGCCGGTCCTCGCCATCGTCGGTTACACGAACGCGGGCAAGTCCACGCTCCTCAACCGGCTGACGAACTCGGACGTGGTGGCGGAGAACAAGCTGTTCGCCACGCTCGATCCGGCCAGCCGCAGGCTGCGCTTCCCGCGAGACCGCGAGGTGGTCATCACCGACACGGTGGGGTTCATCCGCGCGCTGCCGCAGACGCTGGTGAGCGCCTTCCGCGCCACGCTCGAGGAGCTCACGGACGCGGACCTGCTCCTGCACGTGGTGGATGTTTCGGATCCGGAACACCTGCTTCAGATAGAAGCCGTGGAGCACATCCTGAAGAGCCTGGGCCTGCACGAAACACCGCGCCTGCTCGTCTTCAACAAGAGCGATCTGCTGGAGGAGGGAATGCAAGGGCACCTGGCCCACCTCACCGCGCATCACCAGGATGGCATCGCGATCAGCGCGGCGCGGGGAGAAGGGCTGACAGAGCTGCTCCTCCGGGTCGAGGAGCTGCTCTGGCACGAGGGCAAGTCGCTCACGGCCAGCGGGGCCTCGTTCCAGGATGAGCTGCCTGGTCATTGAACCCAGGGCCCATGCACCTGGGGCCAATGTCCAAAGACCCCCACGCTTCCGAAGTTGAGAGTTCAGCTTGAACTCTCATCGGCGAGCAGAGGCGCACGCGAATGCCTCCTCGCCCCGCCTCGGAGCGTGGTGATTTATGGACTCTGCTACGTCTTATTCCCATGGGGACGGCTTGCGGAAACTCGAGCTGTGGGGGGGCCTCGAGTGCACCGTCAACCGCGTGGGCGACGTGTTCTTCGACCAGATGGAGCGCAACGGTCACGCGACGCGCGCCAGCGACCTGAGCCTCTTCGCAGGCCTGGGCATTCGCGCCATCCGCTACCCGGTGCTGTGGGAGCGGGTAGCGCCAGACGGCTTCGGGAATATCGACTGGAGCTGGCCGGACGAGCGGCTCGGGGGGCTGCGTGAGCTGAACATCCGCCCCATCGTCGGGCTGACCCACCACGGCAGCGGGCCGCGCCACACCAGCCTGGTGGATCCCTCGTTCGCCACCGGGCTGGCGGAGTTCGCGCTCCGGGTGGCCGAGCGCTACCCGTGGGTGGACGCCTTCACGCCCGTCAACGAGCCGCTGACGACCGCGCGCTTCAGCGGGCTGTATGGCGTCTGGTATCCCCATGGAAGAGACCACGCCACCTTCGCCCGGGCGCTGGTGACCGAGTGCCGGGCCGTGGTGCTCGCGATGAGGGCCGTGCGCACTGTCAACCCGCTCGCGCGGCTCATCCAGACCGAGGATCTGGGCCGGCGCTACAGCACGCCCGCGCTGGCCTCGCTGGCGGCCTTCCAGAACCAGCGCCGGTGGCTGTCGCTCGACCTGCTCTGCGGGAAGCTGGATCGGCAGCATCCGCTCTACGGCCACATGCTCCAGTGGGGCATCGGCGAGGCGGAGCTGGAGTGGTTCCTGGAGAACCGCTGCCCGCCGGACGTGGTGGGCGTCAACCACTATGCGAGCAGCGACCGCTACCTCGACGAGAACTTGAGTGCCTACCCGGCCCGGGCCCACATGGAAGAGGAGGGGAGGCGCTTCGCGGACATGGAGGCGGTGCGCGCGCGGCTGGACCTGCCCATTGGCGTGGGCGGCGTGATTCGCGAGACGTGGCAGCGCTACGGGTTGCCCATCGCGGTAACGGAGGCCCACCTGGGCTCGACCCGGGAGGAGCAGCTTCGCTGGCTCAAGGAGTTCTGGGACACGGCCATCGAGCTGCGTGGCGAGGGCGTGGACGTGCGGGCGGTGACGGTCTGGTCGCTGCTGGGGGCCTTCGACTGGAACGTGCTGGTGCAGCGTGTGGAAGGCTTCTACGAGCCTGGCCCGTACGACGTGCGCGCGCCGCTGCCCCGGCCTACCGCGCTGGCGCAGCTGATGCGAGACCTGGCGGCGGGGCGCTCGCGGGACGAGGATCCCATCCTCTCCCAGCCCGGCTGGTGGCGCCGGCCGGACCGGCTCTTTCATACCCCCGTCGAGGGGCGCTCGTACTCACGCCCCCCCGCAGGGCCAGGCGTCGACATGGAGGATCGGGGGCCACGGCCGCTCGTCATTCTCGGGGCCACCGGTACCCTGGGCCGCGCCTTCGCGAGGCTCTGCGACGCGCGCGGTATTGCCTACCACCTGCTCTCGCGGTCGGAGCTGGACCTGACGGATCCACGGTCGGCGGATGGCATGATGGAACGGCTGCGGCCCTGGGCGGTGGTCAACGCGGCCGGCTACGTGCGCGTGGACCAGGCCGAGCACGACGTGGAGCAGTGCCTGCACGTCAACGCCACCGCGCCCGCGCAGCTGGCCAGCGCCTGCACGCGCTACGGCGCGCGCCTGGTCACCTTCTCGTCGGACCTCGTCTTCGACGGCCGCCATGGTCCGCTGCACCGGCCCTACGTGGAG
>DASVVJ010000281.1:0-3465 GCA_036389955.1 Myxococcaceae bacterium | reverse complement strand
AACCTTACGCTGATGGTGTTGATCCACGGCATCTGGGACACCTTCAGCGTGGTGCTGCTCTATCTGGGGTGGGACCAGTTCAGCCTGTTTTAAGACGGAGCGGGCCCGGGGGCACTGGGCTGGAAGCTCACCCTCAGAAGCCGTTGCCCAGGGGATCGAGATGCTCAGGTGGATCGCGGTGGTGGTCCTGTGCGGAACGGCAAGCGCCGTGGCCAGCGAGCCAGTGCCCGACGCGCGCTTGCAGCAGGCGCAGACAGCCTATGAGGAGGCCAAGCGGCTCGATGAGGCGGGAAAGTACGCCGAAGCCGTGGCGCAGGCCGAACGGGCGCTCTCGCTGCGCGAGTCGGTGCTCGGAGACAAGCATCCGGAAGTCGCCGACTGTCTGGACCTGCTCGGGACGCTCTACCGGTTTCAGGGGAAGTTTGACCGGGCCGAGCCGCTGATCCAACGTGGACTTGCCATCCGCGAAGGGGCCCGCGGCCCAGACCATCCCGAGGTTGCCCAATCCCTCAACAACCTGGCCAACGTCTACCAGGCGCAGGGGAAGTACGACCGGGCCGAGCCGCTCTACCAGCGCGCGGTCGCCATCCGGGAAGCGGCCCTGGGCAAGAACCATCCCTCCGTCGCCGCTTCGCTCAACAACCTGGCTGTCCTCTACGATCGCCAGGGCCAGTACAGCCGCGCCGAGCCGCTCTACCAGCGCGCGCTCGCCATCCGGGAAGCGGCCTTGGGCAAGGACCATCCCGTGGTGGCCACCTCGCTCGGTAACCTAGCCATCCTCTACGCGGAGATGGGGCTGTACAGCCGGGCCGAGCCGTTCTACCAGCGCGCGCTCGCCATCCGGGAAGCGGCCCTGGGTAAGGACCATCCCGACGTCGCCGCCTCGCTCGGCAACCTCGCCAACCTCTACTCGGACCAGGGAACGTACAGCCGGGCTGAGCCGCTCTACCAGCGTGCACTCGCCATCAAGGAGGCGTCCGTCGGTAAGGACCACCCCGACGTCGCCATCCAGCTCAACAACCTCGCCGTCCTCTATGATCGCCAGGGCCAGTACCGCCGCGCCGAGCCGCTCTACCAGCGCGCACTCAAACTCAGGGAGGCGGCCTTCGGGCAGAACCACCCCGACGTCGCCGCCTCGCTCAACAACCTCGCCCACGTCTACGCGAACCAGGGCTCGTACGGCCGGGCCGAGCCGCTCTACCAGCGTTCACTCGCCATCTACGAAGCGGTTCTTGGCAAGGACAACCCCGAGGTGGGCCAGACGCTCAACAGCCTTGCCCGCGTCTACGCGGAGCAGGGGCAGTACGGACGCGCCGGGCCGCTCTACCAGCGCGCGCTTGCTACCAATGAAGCGACCCTGGGCAAGAACCATCCCGCCGTCGTGAAGTCGCTCAACGATCTCGCGGTGCTCCAACTGGCCCGGCGCCGGCTTACCGCGGCTGTTCCGCTGCTGACGCGTGCCTTCGCCGTGTCCGAGCAGCGCCTGCGCCACGAGGCCCTCGACTTCTCCGAGGCACGCCTGGCCAGCTTCCTCCAACTGCTGCGCGCCGACGAGGAGCGCCTCTACGCACTGCTGCGGGCCCATCCCGACAACGCCAGCGTGAAGCGCCTGGCGCTGAGCGCCGCGCTGCTCCTCAAGGGCCGTTCGGTGGAGGAGACGGCGAATATCTCCCGGGCGGTCTACCGGGGCCTGGGCGCCCAGGAGCGTGACACGTTCGAGCGGCTGCGCGGGCTGCGCACCCAGCTGGCCAGCCTCTCGCTCCACGGTCCAGGTCCGCGCCCACTGCCGGTCTATCAGAAACAGCTCCAGGCGCTCGCCGAGCAGGGCGATGCCCTCGAAGCAACCCTGGCCCAGCGCTCCGCCCCCTTGCGCGAGATAACGGCCCTGCCGTCTCCCGCGGTCATCATCGACCGGGTTGCCCGGGCGCTGCCCAGGGACAGGGCCCTCATCGAGTTCATCTCCTATGTGGATCGCCCGCTGGTGCCCGGGCCGGACGCACCCGCGGCCCAGCTCCGCTACCTGGCGCTGGTGCTCTTTCCAGACGCCACCATTCGCGCGCTCGACCTGGGCCCCGCCGAGCCCATCGACTCGGCCGCCTTGCGGCTGCGCGCCGCGCTGGCCAACCGGGACGCTGCCTTCGACACCCACGCCCAGAGGCTCTACCAGCTCGCCTTCCGTCCGCTGCTTCCGCTGCTGGGAAAGACGCGCCGCCTCTTCCTCTCGACGGATGGCCAGCTGGCCCTGGTGCCTTTCTCCGCCCTCCACGACGGGCAGCAGTTCCTCGTGGAGTCCTTCGACTTCACCTACCTCACCTCTGGCAAGGATCTGCTGCCTCGGCTCCAGCAGGCAGCCCGCTCCTCCTCGGTGGTCGTCCTCGCGGACCCGGACTTCGACGCCTCCTTCCAGCACTCCGCTTCCTTCCAGGGAGAGTTCGCGACGCTGCATCAGCGCTCCGCCGCGCTCGAGCACTTCTTCTCCTCACGGGACGAGGGCTCAGCCATCCGGGCCTGGGCCACGGTCCCCCTGCCAGGCACCCGCCAGGAGGCCAAAGCCATTCAGCGCCTGCTTCCCAAGGCCCAGCTCTTCCTCGGTGCGGAAGCCACCAAGCAGCGCCTGCTGGACCTGTCCACCCCTGGCATCCTCCACCTGGCCACCCACGGCTTCTTCCTCGAGGATGCGGCAGTGCCCGAGGGCACCCGCGGCGTCGGCCATTTTGGTGCGTTGGGCGAAGAGCCTGCCGCCTTGCGTCCTCCGGATCCGTTGTTGCGCTCGGGCCTGTTGCTGGCAGGGGCCCGTGCGGCGGCGGCCTCTTCCCGCTCTCCGGCCGAGAACGCGCTGGTGACGGCGCTGGAGCTGGCGGGCCTGGACCTGTGGGGCACGGAGCTGGTCGTCCTGTCCGCCTGTGACACGGGCCGAGGCGACGTCAAGAGAGGGCAGGGCGTCTACGGCATGCGCCGGGCCTTGATGGTGGCCGGAGCCGAGACGGTGGTCACCAGCCTCTGGAAGGTGGACGACCAGACCACGAGCACCTTGATGGAGGGCTACTACCGCAACCTGCTGGCGGGCCAGGGCCGTGCCACCGCGCTGCGCGAGGCGATGCGCGCGCTGAGGACCACCCAGCCCCACCCGCACTTCTGGGCGCCCTTCATTGCCCTGGGCAGGGATGCTCCACTGCGCGCGCTCTCGCCTGCCTCCCCGCCCACACCGCGGACTCATTCAGACCCTGACTGAGTAATATTCTCCGCTGCGAGGATCGCGGCCCACCGATCCCGCAGGGCTTGAACCATGGAGTCGGGCACGCCCCAGTATTCGCCAGCATCATCGGCAATGGCGCGAAACAGCAGCGACGCTGCGGCCAACTGATGTCCCTTCTTCGCCGTGCCCAGCAGACGTAGCGCTTCACGGTCCGCATCCACTTCCTGGGCAGGCGTCGAGACTTTGTGTTTCAGGCGGATGTGCGCGAG
>DASVVJ010000280.1:0-6493 GCA_036389955.1 Myxococcaceae bacterium | reverse complement strand
CTCGCCACCTGGACCACCTGGTTCGGTGGCATCGTCCTGGCCCAGGATGACTTCACCTTCACGGTGATGAATGTCGTGCTCCACGGCGTGCCCTACTTCGCGCTCCTGTTCCGCTACGCGCGCGGCCGGTATGCCGAAGGGGGCTATGGCGCTTTCGCCCCGCTGCTGCGCCTGGGGCTGCCCGGGTTCCTCGTGTTCCTCGCGGCGCTGGGCCTGGCCGAGGAGCTGCTCTGGGACAGGCTCGTCTGGCACGACCGCCCCATGCTCTTCGGCTCCAGCGGCTTCACCCTGCCGCCGGACCTGCTGGCCCTGGTGGTGCCGCTGCTCGCGCTGCCCCAGGCCACGCACTACCTGCTGGATGCCTTCATCTGGAAGCCCAGCCGCGATCCGGCCCTGCTGAGCCGCCTGGGCTGGGCGCCCCCGGCCCGGGAAGGTTCTCCATCTGGCAGGGTGTCACCTTCTCCGGTAGCCATGGCGCGTCCCACTGATTAATGCAGGGGTCTCTATGTCTCGACTCCTGCTCGTCTCCAATCGTCTCCCCGTCACCGTCAAGGCCGAGAAGGATCAAGTCTCCGTGGTCCGCAGCGCCGGTGGGCTCGCCACCGGCCTGAGCCGTCCCCATGAGCGCTCCGGCGGCGTGTGGATTGGCTGGCCCGGCGACGTCTCCCGTCTGTCCGGAGCCCAACGCGCCCAGGTCGAGTCCCAGCTCGCCGCGCTGCGCTGTGTGCCCCTGTACCTCAGTGCCAGTGAGGTCAGCCGCTTCTACGAGGGCTACTCCAACCGCGTCCTCTGGCCGCTGTGCCACTACCTGCTGGACCGGATGCCCCGGTACCACAAGGACTGGGACGCCTACGCCAAGGTCAACGAGCGCTTCGCGGACCTGGTCGTCCGCCACTATCAGCCAGGCGACACCATCTGGGTGCATGACTACCAGCTGATGCTGGTGCCGGGCCTGTTGCGCGAGCGGCTGCCCGAGGCGCGCATCGGCTACTTCCACCACATTCCCTTCCCCGCGAGTGAGATTTTCCGCACGCTGCCTCACCGCGAACAACTGCTGCGGGGCCTGCTCGGAGCGGACCTGGTGGGCTTCCACACGTCCGGCTACGCGCAACACTTCTTCAAGGCGCTGCTGCAATTGCTGGGGTTGGAGGCGGACGTGGACCAGGTGCCCTACGAGGGGCGCCAGGTGCGGGTGGGCGGCTTCCCCATGGGCATCGACGCGGGAGCCTTCGAGACGCTGGCGGGTGACGCAGGCGTGCTCGAGGAAGTGCGCGTCATGAAGGAGCGCAGCGTGGGGCAGCGGCTGCTGGTGGGCGTCGACCGGCTGGACTACACCAAGGGCATTCCCCGCCGGATGCTGGCCGTGCAGCGCCTGCTGGAGCGGGAACCCGCGCTGCGTGGGCACCTGCGCCTCATTCAGGTGGCGGTGCCCAGCCGGACCCAGGTGGAGGACTACGCCGAGTACCGGGACACGGTGGACGAGCTGGTGGGCCGCATCAACGGCCAGTACGGCACCGTGCACAACGTGCCCATTCACTACCTGTACCGCTCGCTCAACGAGAAGCAGCTCGCGGCGCTCTACCGCGCGGCGGACGTGATGCTCGTCACCCCCATTCGGGACGGCATGAACCTGGTGGCCAAGGAGTTCTGCGCCTGCCGCCCGGACGAGGATGGGGTGCTCGTCCTCAGCGAGTTCGCCGGAGCCGCCACGGAGCTGCACGAGGCCCTCATCGTCAATTCATACGACGTCGAGTCCATGGCGGACGCCATCGAGCAGGCGCTGGAGATGACGCCCCAGGAGCGGCGCTTCCGCATGAGGGCCCTGCGCGCGCAGGTGAAGAAGAAGGACGTGCACTGGTGGGTGAGCGAGTTCCTCAACACGCTCCAGAGCATAACTCCCCCGCAGGCGGTGTCCGCCGCACCGGGAACCTCCGAGGTGGTGGCGCGCCTCAAGGCCGCGCCGCACCGGGTGCTGCTGCTCGACTACGACGGGACGCTGGTGGGCTTTGCCCGCCGGCCCGAGCTGGCCGGGCCGGACGCGGAGCTCAAGAGGCTGCTGACGCGGCTGGCGGCCCAGCCCAACACCTCCGTGCACGTCATCAGCGGGCGGCTGAAGGCCTCGCTGGAAGAGTGGCTGGGAGATCTGCCGGTGGGCCTGCATGCCGAGCATGGCCTCTGGTCGCGCTTCAAGCCGGGCGAGCCGTGGCGGATGCTGGACGGAATCGTCCCCGAGTGGAAGGAGCAGGCCCGTTCGGTAATGGAGGCCTTCACCGCTCGCGTGCCGGGCTCGTTCCTGGAGGAGAAGACCGCTTCGCTCGCGTGGCACTACCGGCAGGTGGACCTGGGCCACGGCGTGGGGCAGGCCCGGGAGCTGCGCCTGAAGCTGGGCGAGGTCTTCGTCCACGGGCCCATGGAGGTGCTGCCAGGCGACAAGGTGGTGGAGGTACGGCCCCGGGGAGTGCACAAGGGGCGCGTGGTGGCTCCGCTGCTGGAGAGCGCGCCACCGGGAGCCCTGGTGGCGGCCTTCGGGGATGACAGCACCGACGAGGACCTGTTCGCCGCGCTACCCGAGGCAGGCCTCTCGGTGCACGCGGGCGGCAAGCCCTCGCGCGCCGCCTACCGGGTCAACGGCCCCCGGGAGGTGCGCAAGGTGCTCACCGCCCTGCTGGAGCCCTGAGCAGGGGCGCGGTTTGGACTACTCCTCGGCGAAGAGGTCGTCAGCCACCGTGGTGGTGCTCCAGCTCGCCGTCCACGGCAGGGCGGAGGCCGGGCTGGTGTAGGCGATGGTGCCGTCCCAGTCCTCGGAGATGGCGTTGAAGTCCACGTGCCAGTTGCCGTTGAGGCGCTTGTACAGGTTCCACGTGTAGCCACCCAGGGTGCGCTGGTAGACGGGGGCGTTGTTGTAGAGCTGCCCGGTGAACAGGTACTCACCGGCCGAGCCCAGGTTGGAGTAGGCCGCGCCCGCCATCACCCCGCGCGCCGAGCGGAAGGCGACGACGTTGTTGTTCCACGCCATGTTCGTCCAGGGGAACGCCTGCCCCGAGTTGCTGTAGGCCACGGTGCCGTCCCAGTCCTCGGAGAGGGCGTTGAAGTCCACCACCCACGTGCCGTTGGCGCGCTTGTAGAGCGACCACATGGAGCCGCTCACCATGCGCTGGTACACCGGCGCGCTGTTGTACGTCTGCCCCGAGAAGGTGTAGTCGCCGCTGCTGCCCAGCTGGGTGTAGGGCACGTTGTAGAGGAACACCTGCTTGGTGCGGAACGAGAGGCCGGTGCCGTTCCAGGTACCCATCCACGGCCACGCGGCCGCGTTGCTGTAGGCCATGGTGCCGTCCCAGTCCTCGGACAAGGTGTTGACGTCCACCACCCAGATGCCGTTGGCGCGCTTGTAGAGCGACCACATGGAGCCGCCCACCATGCGCTGGTACACCGGCGCGCTGTTGTAGATCTGCCCGGAGAACGCGTAGTCGCCCCCGCTGCCCAGCTGCGGGTAGGCGATGTTCTGCATGGTCACCTGGGCGGTGCGGAAGGACACCACGTTGTTGTTCCACGTGCTGTCGGTCCACGGCCACTCCTGGGCCTGCTGGGTGTAGGCCACGGTGCCGTCCCAGTCCTCGGACACGGTGTTGAAGTCCACGTACCAGTTGCCGTTGGCGCGCTTGTAGAGCGACCAGGTGACGCCGGTGGAGCCCACGCGGCGATAGACGGGCGCGTTGTTGTAGTAGGTGCCGGACTCCGTGTACTGGCCGTCCGAGCCTTGGCTGGTGCCATAGGGCACCCCGGCCATGTACGTGGCGGCCGGAGGAATCATCGCGTCCTGCGGGGCGGTGGAGACCTGCGCCAGCGCGGGAGCGGAGAACAGCAGGGAGCCAGCAGCGAGACCGAGGAAGTGGGAGCGGTTCATGGGGTGCCTGTTGGGGGAGCGACGGGTGGTGTCCCAGGCCGTCCGGTTCGGCGCGGGGCATGTCCTTGCCTTGAGCAACCCCCGGGCCAACGCTCCGTTCTGCCTGGCCTTCACACGCCCCGTGCGGGATGTGCACGCCGGACTGCGGGATGTGCAGTCCGGAATGCGGGACCCGCACCACTCGCTGCGGATGACGCACACCGGGCTTCGGAGCCCTGAAAAAGGGCGTTTCCGGATGGAACGCAGGCGCGTCCGCGGAGGACGCGGCGCTCTGAAGAGGCTCAGCCGAGGTTGTAGCGCTTGAGCTTCTCGTAGAGGGTGCGCACCCCGATGCCCAGCCGCTCGGCGGCCTCGCGGCGGTTGCCCCGCACCTCTTCCAGCGCCCGCTCGATGGCGTGGCGCTCCAGGTCCTCGAGCGTCTGGGCCTCGCTCACCAGCGCCGGAGCGGCCGTGCGGGGCGCCGGCTCCATCAGCAGGTGGTGGGGCTCGATGGTGTCGCCATCCGAGAGGATGACCGCGCGCTCGAGCACGTTGGCCAGCTCGCGGATGTTGCCCGTCCACCGGCCTTCCAGCAGCACCTTGCGGGCCGGCTCGGACAGCTTCATCACCGGCCGCTTGAACTCATGGCAGGCCCGCTTCAGCAGCACCTCGGCCAGCGGCAGCAGGTCCCCCGTGCGCTCGCGCAGCGGCGGCAGCCGCACCGGGAACACCGAGAGCCGGTGGTACAGGTCCTCGCGGAACGTGCCCGCGCTGATCTGCGTGCGCAGGTCCTGGTGGGTGGCGGCGATCCACCGCACGTCCACCTCCAGCGTGCGCGTGCCGCCCACCCGCTCGAAGGCGCGCTCCTGCAGCACGCGCAGCAGCCGGGCCTGGAGGCTGAGCTTCAGCTCGCCCACTTCGTCCAGGAAGAACGTGCCGCCGTGGGCCAGCTCGATGCGCCCGCGCTTGCGGTCCGTGGCTCCGGTGAAGGCGCCCTTCTCGTGGCCAAACAGCTCGCTCTCCAGCAGGCTCTCGGACAGCGTGGCGCAGTTGATGGCCACGAAGGGGCCATTGGCCCGCTCGCTCAGCTGGTGAATGGCGCGCGCGGCCACCTCCTTGCCCGTGCCGCTCTCGCCCAGCAGCAGCACCGTGGCGTTGGTGCGCGCCACCTTCTTCAGCGCCTCCACCACCGGCGCCATCACCGGATCGCCGTGCGTGAGCACCGGCTCGTTCGCGGACGCGCGGGAGATCTCCTCCTGGTCTCGCATCCGCCGCCGCTCCAGCGCGCGGTGGGCCAGCAGCCGCAGCTCGGCCGGGCCGCTCACCGGCTTCTGGATGTAGTCGAACGCGCCCAGCTTCATCGCCTGCACGGCGTTCTCCACGTTGCCGTGCGCCGTCAGGACGATGAACTCCACCTCGGGCTGCTCGGCGTGCACCTTCTGCAGCAGCTCCAGGCCGTCCATGCCCGGCATGCGCAGGTCGGTGAGCACCAGATCGAAGCTGCGCGCGCGCACCCGTTCGAGGGCCTCCTGGCCGTTGGCGGCTTCCTCCACCTGGTGGCCGTCGATCTCGAGGCTCTCGGCCAGGAAGGAGCGCACGCCCTCTTCATCGTCCACGACCAGGATGCGACCCACGGATGAACCTCCTCGCCTGAAAGCCGGTGCTCAGGCCGTCACGGGAATGCGTACTCGGAACAGGGCCCCGCCTTCGGGGTGGTTGGTGGCCTGGATGCTGCCGCCATGTAGCTCGACGACCCGCCGCGCCACCGCCAGCCCCAGCCCGTTGCCCAGGGGGCGCTGGGTGTGGAAGGGCTCGAAGATGAGGGCCTCCTGGCCCGGAGGGATGCCGGTGCCCACGTCCCGCACCTCATAGAGCAGGGCGCCCGGCTCGGCGGCCACCCGGGCGAAGACGTTGGCCCCCGCGGGCGAGGCCTGCACCGCGTTGCGCAACAGGTTGCTGAGCACCTGCTGCATGCGTGCGGCGTCGAGCTGCCAGGTGCCGGGGGCCGTGCCGGTGTCCAGCTCGATGCGGCGCGGGTCCACCTCGTCCGCCGCCGCGCGGACCACGGCCACCGGATCCGTGGCCTGGCACTGGATGGTGCCGGTGCGCACGAAGGCCAGCAGGCTCGCGGTCAGGTCCTCCATCCGCAGCGCCTCCTTCACCACGCGCTCGGCCTTGGTGCGCGAGCGGCCCTCTGGCAGGGCCTCGGCGAGCAGCTGCGCGTGGCCCTTGAGCGAGGCCAGGGGGTTGCGCAGCTCGTGCGCAAGCACCGCGGACATCTCTCCCAGCGTCGCCAGGTGCCGCTCGCGCTCCAGCTTGTGCTGCAGCGCCTCGCGCTTCTTCAACCAGCGGAATGCCCCCAGCGCCGCCAGCAGCACGACCAGGGCCACGACGCTGTTGAGGATGAGCGAGCGGCGGGAGCTGGACATCAGCTCCCGCACCGTGAGGGGCTCGAACTCGACGATCATCGGCATATCGCGCACCCGTCCACGTGGCCCACCTGGGCCCATGCCGCCCCCTGGAGGCCCCAGGGGCTCGTTCGCCAAGGGCGGTCCTCCTCCTGGAGGCGGGCCCTCCGGGCGGGGAAAGCCGGCTCCGGCCTCCCTGCCG
>DASVVJ010000279.1:0-7149 GCA_036389955.1 Myxococcaceae bacterium | reverse complement strand
GAGCCAACGTCCTCATCACCGGCGAGCATGGCACCGGCAAGGAGGTGCTGGCGCGCTGGCTCCACACCGCCTCGGGGCGCCCGGGCAGCCCCTTCGTCGCGGTCAACTCGGGCGGCCTGTCCGAGGGCGTCTTCGAGAGCGAGTTGTTCGGCCATGTGAAGGGCGCCTTCACCGACGCGAAGACCGACCGCATTGGCTGCTTCGAGCTGGCCGACGGTGGCACGCTCTTCCTGGACGAGATCGGCAACATGCCGCTCACCCAGCAGGCCAAGCTGCTGCGCGTGCTGCAGACGGGCGAATTGCACCCGGTGGGCTCCTCCAAGGTGCGCCGGGTGTCGGTGCGCGTCGTCTCGGCGACGAACGCGGACCTGACCCGCGCGGTGGCCGAGGGGCGCTTCCGCGAGGATCTGCTCTACCGCCTCAACACGGTGGAGGTGCAATTGCCGCCGCTGAGGGACCGGCGCGAGGACCTGCCGCTGCTCGCCGCGCACTTCCTCGCCGAGCAGGGACGGCGCTATGGTCGCCCCAACATGCGCCTGTCTCCTGGGGCGCTGGAGGCGCTGATGGCTTACCCCTGGCCGGGCAACGTGCGCGAGCTGGAGCACACCGTGGAGCGCGCGCTGCTCATGGCCGCGGGCGACGAGGTGACGGCCGATGATCTGCTCCTGCGCCGCGCCAGCCGTGAGGGCGGCTCGCGCCTGGAGGAGATGACGCTGGAGGAGGTGGAGCGCTACCTCATCGAGCGCGCCCTCACCCGGCACGAGGGCAACGTGAGCGACGCGGCGAAGGCGCTGGGCCTGTCCCGCAGCGCGCTCTACCGCCGCATGCAGTACTACGGCATCAAGGGCGCGCGGTGATCCTCCCCCGGGGGCCGCTCGCACACGACCTCCACGCTTTCTTGCTGGCATTGCTGGCGGGGCTGCCCGGCTCCGTGACGGCGCTGGTGTTGCTCTGGACAGGAGATGTGAGCGCCAAGGTGCGCTGGACGGTGTCCGTGCTGGTACTGGCCGTGCACGTGGCAGCGGCGCTCACCGTGCGCGAGCGGGTGGCCCGCCCGCTGCAGACGGTGGCCAACCTGCTGGCCGCGCTGCGCGAGGGGGACTACTCGGTGCGCGGGCGCGGGGCACGCGCGGAGGACCCGCTGGGAGAGGTGTTCCTGGAGGCCAACGCCCTGGGCGAGACGCTGCGCGAGCAGCGGCTGGGGGAGATGGAGGCCGGAGCGCTGCTCACCCACGTGATGGACAAGATCGACGTGGCGGTGCTGGCCTTCGATGCCACGGGAACGCTGCGGCTGATCAACCAGTCCGGAGAGCGGCTGTTGGGGCTGCCCCGCACGCACCTGGTGAACAAGAACGCGGGGGCGCTGGGGCTCTCGGACCTGCTGGAGGGCGCGGTGCCCCGGCGGCTCGCCCGCACCTTCGCGGTGGAGGGTGGCCCGTACGAGCTGCGCCGCAGCGGCTTCCGGCAGGGCGGGCTGCCGCACCAGCTGGTGGTGCTGGCGGACCTGCGGCTGGCGCTGCGTGAAGAGGAGCGCGAGGCGTGGCGGCGCATGGTCCGCGTGCTCAGCCATGAGATCAACAACTCGCTCACCCCCATTCAGTCCATCGCCGGAGCGCTGCGGGACATGCTGGCACACGGCCAGCGCCCGTCCGACTGGGAGGAAGATGCGCGCAGCGGGCTGAGCATCATCGAGCGGCGCAGCGAGGCGCTGGCGCGCTTCCTCTCGGCGTACGCGAAGCTGGCCCGGCTGCCTCCGCCGAAGCTGGCGCCGCTGGAGGTGGAGCCCTGGGTGCGGCGCGTGGTGGCGCTGGAGACGCGGCTTTCGGTGGAGGTGCGCCCGGGCCCGGCGCTCACGCTGAGCGGGGACGGCGATCAGCTCGAGCAGTTGCTCATCAACCTGGTGCGCAACGCCGTGGACGCGGCCCGCGAGCGCGAGGGCCGCGTCTGGGTGTCCTGGACCAAGCCCGGTCCGGAAGAGGTGGAGCTCTGGGTCGAGGACGAGGGCTCGGGGCTGGCGGACACGGCCAACCTGTTCGTGCCCTTCTTCACCACCAAACCGCAGGGCAGCGGCATCGGCCTGGTGCTCAGCCGGCAGATTGCCGAGGCCCACGGCGGCACCTTGCGCCTGGAGAACCGCACCGAGGGCTCCGGCTGCCGCGCCCGCCTGCGGCTGCCCGTGAAGCTCTCCTTGCTCCATCGTTGACTGATAAACGCTACAAATGCCGCAGAAAGAGCACCCAGGGCCAAGTCAGCGAGTTCTCACGGAGTGAGAACTCAAGAACTGCACAGAGTGTCGCACGCGGGCCAACATTTCTTTATACAAGAAAGATCCAGCTTTTTGTGCTCACGGCAATACCCCTGTGTTTCATGGGTGTAGAGCTGCCCCCGACGGCTCTCTTCCATGGGCTTTGAAATCATGAACGACATAGCCCTCGACGCGCTCCAACCCGATGTTCTTGGCAAAGGGATCTTCCAGGTCCGCCACCACGCGCTGATCCGGGCCATCATCGACAACATCTCCGAGGGTGTGGCGATCGCGGACGAGAACGGGATCTTCATCTACAACAACCCGTTCTCCCAGCAGGTGTTCGGCGCTACCGAGAACGACAACACCCGGCCCGAGGAGTGGCAGAGCCGGTTTGGCATCTTCCGCCCGGACATGCGCACGCCGTTCCCGCTGGAGGAGCTGCCGGTCATGAAGGCGCTGCAGGGCATGGAGACGCGGGACGTGGGCCTGTTCATCCGCAACCCGCGCGTTCCCGAGGGCCGCCATGTGAGCTGCTCCTGCCTCCCGGTACGGGATGAGACGGGCCGGCTGCTGGGGGTCATGGCCCTCACGCGCGACATCGACAAGCAGCACCGCATCGAGGAGGAGAAGCGCCGCACCGAGCAGCACTTCCGGGTGCTGGTGGAAACGGCGCAGGAAGGCATCTGGACCATCGACGCGGAGTGGCGCACCACCTACGTCAACCAATACATGGCCAGGATGCTGGGCTACCGCGCGGACGAGATGCTGGGCGTGCACCTGTCTCGCTTCTTCGACCAGGAAAACATGCAGGAGGCACGGCTGAACCTCGAAAAGCAGGACGAAGCCCCCAGGGGCAAGGTCGAGGATCGGTGCTTCCTGCGCAAGGACGGAACGCCCATCTGGACGAGCATCTCCACCACGCCGCTGTTCGACGAGCAGGGCTGCTACACCGGTTCGCTGGCCATGGTCACCGACATCACTCAGCGCCGCGCGGCCGAGGAGCAGATTCGCCAGCTCAACGCGCAGCTGGAGCAGCGCATCGCGGACCGCACCGCCCAGCTCGAGTTCTCCAACCGCGAGCTGGAGGCCTTCGCCTACACCGTGGCGCATGACCTGCGCGCCCCGCTGCGCAGCGTTGCCAGCTTCAGTGACGCGCTGGTGGAGGACTGCGGGGACAAGCTCGATGAGCTGGGGCGTGACTACCTGCGGCGCATCGTGAATGGTTCCAAGCGGATGTCGGAGCTGATCGACGGCATCCTCTCGCTCTCGCGCGTCAACAGCACCGAGCTGGCGCCTCGCAAGAGCGACCTGTCCTCCATGGCCCGCTCCATCATCGAGCAGCTCCAGGGGGTGCGGCCCGAGCGGCCCGTGAAGGTGACGATCCAGGACGGCCTGGTGGATCAGGGCGACCCGCAGTTGCTGCGCATGGTGCTCGAGAACCTGCTGGGCAATGCCTGGAAGTTCACCCGGGACCGGAATCCGGCCGAGATCGAGTTCAGCGCCACGCGCGACGAGCAGGGGCTGCGCATCTACCAGGTGCGCGACAACGGGGCGGGCTTCGACATGGCCTACCAGGACAAGCTCTTCGGCGTTTTCCAGCGGCTGCACGCCCAGAAGGAGTTCGAGGGCAATGGGGTGGGGCTCGCCACCGTGCAGCGCATCGTCCGGCGTCACGGTGGACGCGTCTGGGGCGAGGGCGAGCTGGGCAAGGGCGCCCGTTTCTTCTTCACCTTGAATGAGTTCCCGCTGCCACCCCGTACGACATCTCTGTTTCCCAGCACGAAGTGACTTCAATGACTGACCCGAATCAACGCGTCATCCTCCTGGTGGAGGACAACCAGGACGACGAAGTTCTGACGCTGCGGGCCTTCCGCAAGCTGAACATCCAGAACCCCATCGTCGTCGTGCGCGACGGCGCCGAGGCGCTCGACTACCTTTTTGCCCGGGGCGCTTATGCGGAGCGCGATCCGGGCATCAAGCCTCAGGTCATCCTGCTGGATCTGCACCTGCCCAAGCTGGACGGGCTCGAGGTGCTCAAGCACATCCGCTCCGACGAGCGCACCCGGTTGCTGCCGGTGGTGATGCTCACCTCGTCCAACGAGGAGCGGGATCTCACCGGCAGCTACGAGCTGGGCGTCAACAGCTACGTCCGCAAGCCGGTCGATGTGACGTCTTTCTTCGAGGCCATCCGGCAGCTGGGCATGTACTGGCTTCTCCTCAACGAAACGACGAACCGTTCCTGAAGTGAGGTTCCTATGAGTTCCACCCCCCTGCGGTTACTGCTGGTCGAAGACTCCGAAGACGACGCGGCGCTGGTGCTTCGAGAGCTGTGGCGGGGGGGCTACGAAGTGAGTCACACCCGGGTCGACTGCGCCGAGGGGCTCGCCGCCGCGCTCGACGCGGGGCCCTGGGACGTGGTCATCACCGACTACGCGCTGCCGGGCTTCGACGGGTTGGCGGCCTTCGCCCAGGTGCGGGCGCGGGGGCTGGACGTGCCCTTCCTCATCGTGTCGGGGAAGATTGGCGAGGACGTGGCGGTGGCGGCGATGAAAGCCGGCGTCCACGACTTCGTGCTCAAGGACCGGATGGGGCGGCTGGCGCCCGCGGTGGCCCGGGAGATCCGCGAGGCCGAGGTGCGCGCCGAGCGCCGGAGGATCCAGGAGCACCTGCTGCTGTCGGACCGGCTGTCGTCGCTGGGCCTGCTTGCCGCCAGCGTGGCCCACGAGATCAACAACCCGCTGGCCTCGCTGATCATGAACCTGGAGTCGGTGATGGACTCGCTCGAGGGCTGCCAGCTACCCGGCGAGGGGGACCAGGCGCTGCAGGAGGCCTACGAGTGCGCCGGGCGCGTGCGCGACATCATCCGCGACATCAAGGTCTTCTCCCGCCCGGAGGATCAGCAGCCGGGCCCCACGGATCTGCACCGGGTGCTGGACTCGTGCCTGCGCATGGCGACCAACCACCTCATTCACCGCGCCCGCGTCACCAAGGAGTACGGGCAGGTGTTCTCGGTGCTGGGCAGCGAGGCCCGGCTGGGGCAGGTATTTCTCAACCTGATCGTCAACGCGGCCCAGGCGCTGCCGGATGGGCAGAAGAACCAGCATGAGATCCGGGTGGTGACGCGGCGCGAGGGCATGGACTTCGTGCGCGTGGAGATCCACGACACGGGGCCGGGCATCCCCGAGGAATTGCAGGAGCGCATCTTCGAGCCCTTCTTCACCACCAAGCCCACGGGCGTGGGCACGGGGCTGGGGCTGTCCATCTGCCGGCGCCTCATCAGCGAGATGGGGGGCACAGTGGGCTTGAGCAGCCAGCCGGGCAAGGGCACCACCTTCTGGGTCCTCCTGCGCGCCGCTCAGCCCGCGGTGGACACGTTGCCCGAGAAGTCCCTGGTGAAGCTCAAGCAGGGCATGCGCGTGCTCATCATCGACGACGAGGCGGCGGTGGGCCGGGCGCTCCAACGCTACCTGGGCCGTTGGCATGACATCTCGGTGACGCTGCGGGCCCGCGAGGCGCTGAGCTTCATCACCGCCGGCGCCAGGTTCGACGCCATTCTGTGTGACTTGATGATGCCGGACATGAGCGGCCCGCAGTTCCATGAGGCGCTCCGGCTGGCCAACCCGGAACAGGCCCGGCGCGTCATCTTCATGACCGGCGGCGCCTTCTCCGAGAACGCCGACGCGTTCCTCAACGCGGTGCCCAATCCTCACCTCGAGAAGCCGCTCGACCTCGAGCGCCTGGGCCACCTGCTCGACGCGGTGCCCCTTCAACAGCAGCGGCAGAGCGCCTAAGGCCCCGGAGTAGGCTGCTTCCCTCAAAATGAGGGGCCTGTCTTCTCATTTTGAGTGGGCGCCTCAGTCTGTCTGCAGTAGATTCAATGAGTTACGAGGCATTGGAGCGTGGCAAGGGCTTTGCTCTACGAGGCAGTGTCCCGGCGAGGTCGCTCTCGCGGGACGCCACTCGAAGGAGCGGCTCCAAGCCGCGGGAGAAGAACCATGTCTCGTATGCGTACCACCCTGACCCTGACGCTGGTGTTGTTGTCCACGGTGGCGATGGCGCAGCCCAAGCCTGCTCCGGGCGGTAAGCCGGGCAGCAAGCTGCTCACGCCGCAGAACTCGGCGATCATCCTCATCGATCACCAGCCGCAGATGTCGTTCGCGGTGAGCAGCATCGACCGCACCCTGCTGGTGAACAACACGGTGGGCCTGGCCAAGGCCGGCAAGGCGTTCAACGTGCCGACGATCCTGACCACCGTGGCGTCCAAGTCCTTCAGCGGCCCCATCTGGCCGGAGCTCCAGGCGGTGTTCCCGGACCAGAAGCCCATCGACCGCACGTCGATGAACGCCTGGGAGGACAAGCCCTTCCACGACGCGGTGAAGAAGCTGGGCAAGAAGAAGCTGGTCATGGCCGCGCTGTGGACCGAGGTGTGCCTGGTGCAGCCGGTGCTGAGCGCGCTGGACGAGGGCTATGAGGTCTACATCGTGACGGACGCCTCGGGCGGCACGAGCAAGGAGGCGCACGACATGTCCGTGGCGCGGCTGATCCAGGCGGGTGCGCAGCCGGTGACCTGGATGCAGGTGCTGCTGGAGTACCAGCGGGACTGGGCGCGCGGTGAGACGTACGCGGCCACCACGGGCATCGCCATGGAGCACGGCGGCGCGTACGGCACGGGCATCCGCTACGCCAAGGAGATGTTCAACGCGTCCGAGGGCAAGAGCGCCAGCAAGTAGTCCGGTGCGGTATGGGGCGGCGTGCGAGGGGATGCGTCCCCGGCGTGCGCCGCCCTTTCTCTTTTTTGCACGGAGCAACTCTCATGATTTCGAACCAGATGCCCCTCAGGGGGCTGGCAGTGGTGTTGGGGTTTCTGGGGTTGAGCGCCTGCGTGGCTCGCGAGGCGCGGC
>DASVVJ010000278.1:0-3222 GCA_036389955.1 Myxococcaceae bacterium | reverse complement strand
CCGACACGATGCGCCATAGCGGCCCCGGAAAACCTGGCAGCGGCACTTCCAGGAAAACCTGTTGGTGCACAAACTTGTAACTCAATGGGTGAAGCTTGAGAAAAATTTCTCGTGTTTTCGTTGTTACACACGAGACCCCTGAAGTGCGCGGATCCACGGGTGTTTTCCTGCCGTGAGACATGACTCCCTACCTGTTGAGTCATGCATTGCAGGTAATTTCTGCCATGCTTGCGTGCACTTTTCGAGGACCCATACAATCTTCGTTGGTCCAGAGCGTGGTGGTGCCGCAATTTCTCGCCCACCTTTCGCATGGTGGGCGGTGTCACCCGGGGTCATCGCCTGGGTTGTTGGGAGATTGGCATGCAATCCGCATCGGTCCAGAAGGAAGCCGCCGAGAAGGCGCCATCGGGTGAGCCCGTGAAGCTCGCGGCAGCTCCAGAGCCCGCGAAGGCGCCCGCTCCGGCTCCGGCTGTGCCCAAGGCGACGCGTGGGCGGCTGGCACCGGGCTTCGCGGCCAAGCTGAACATGCTGGTGGACCTGTTGCTGGTTGTAGCGGCACTGCTGGGCTCCACGGTGTTGATGGGGCACTCCATTCAGTTGGGGAACCTGGACCTGTGGCTGCTGCTGGGAGTCGCGGGGCTGGGCTGGCTGCTGGTGGGCACGGCGCTGTGTCTGTATGACCCGCGCTTCTCGGACCGGGCGCCGCTGGATGACCTGGCGCTGGTGTCCATCACGGTGGTGTCCATCACCGGAGTTCTCTATCTGGAGCGCCTGCTGATTGCCGGGGGCATGCCGGTGGTGGCGCTGAGCTTCTTCCCGCTGCTGTTGTGGGGCAGCGTGGTGGGGCTGCGGCACGTGGTGTTCCGCCGGCTGGCGGTGCGCGAGGAGCCCATCGACGAGGCGCTGATCATCGGCATTGGCGCGATGGGCCGGCTCACGGGTGAGCACCTGGCCGAGCACGGCCGCCGCCGCGTCACCGGCTACCTGGCCTTTGGCAACGAGCAGGTGACGCCCGCCTCGCCCCAGCCGCTGCATGGCCGGGTGGGGGAACTGGAAGAGGTGCTGTGCAAGGTGCCGGTGGACATCGTCTACATCGCCGGCAACGTGCAGAAGTACGGCACGGAGATGCAGGCGGCCATCAAGCTGTGCGAGCGCTTCGGCATTCCGTTCGCGCTGCCGGCGCACCCGTTCCGCATGGACCGCGCCCGCCCCGAGCACACCCACGCGGTGGGAGACGGCTACCTGCACTTCGTCACGCACGCGCCCGCGCCGCATCAGATGGCCATCAAGCGCCTGTTCGACATCATCTCCTCGGCCGCGGCGCTGGTGCTGCTCTCGCCGCTGCTGGTGACGGTGGCGTTGATCATCAAGATCACCTCGCGGGGGCCCGTCTTCTTCAAGCAGAAGCGGGTAGGGCTGCACGGCAAGCCGTTCAACATGCTCAAGTTCCGCTCCATGGTGGTCAACGCCGAGGAGCTGAAGGAGAAGCTGGCGGCGCTCAACGAGCAGACCGGCCCGGTCTTCAAGATCAAGAACGACCCGCGCATCACCTCCATCGGGCGTTTCATCCGCAAGTACTCGATCGACGAGCTGCCGCAGTTGCTCAACGTGCTGCGCGGCGAGATGAGCGTGGTGGGCCCGCGTCCGCCGCTGCCCAGCGAGGTGGAGAAGTACGCCGCCTGGCAGCGCCGCCGGCTGTCCGTGCGTCCGGGCCTTACCTGCATCTGGCAGGTCTCCGGGCGCAATCAGATCTCCTTCGAGGAGTGGATGTACCTGGACATGCAGTACATCGACAACTGGACGCTGATGACCGACTTGAGCCTCATTCTCAAGACGGTGCCCGTGGTCATCACGGGTAACGGTGCCAGCTAGTCGAGCAGGCGAGGCCAGGCTGGCGGCTCGGGGCGGGGGCGGGGAGGCTGCCCGCGAATTGACGAGGGTGCGGTGCTGTCGTTGACTGATCCGCTCCTCTTTCGCCGTCGAGTCCATGTCTTCGCCGACCCCCGACACGAGCGCCGTGGCTCCTGCTCCGGCTCCGCCTCCCGCGGGGCTGGATGTGACGACGTCCGTGCGCAACGCCCTGAAGCTGGGCGGCTCGCTCATGGTGACGTACGGCATCGCCCTGGCGGTGCGCCTGCTGCTGCCGCGCGTGCTGGGCCCGGAGGCCTTCGGGCAGTTCAACTGGGCCTCCGAGGGCTTCACCGCCGTCTTCTTCGTGCTGGCCGGCCTGGGGCTGGAGGTCTACATCCGCAAGGAAGTGGCCTTGAGGCCACAGCACGCCAGTGAGTTCTTCGGCGGCACGCTGCTGCTGCAGCTTCTGATGGCGGTGGTGCTGCTGGGCGGCATGCAGGCGCTGATGCACGTGCAGGGCAAGCCGGACCACCTCAAGCTGCTGGTGGTGCTGTTGAGCGTGTACCAGCTCTTCTTCCGGTGCAACGGCACGCTGGCGGCGGTGCTGCACGCGCGCGAGCGGGTGGATGGGCTCTCGGTGGTGAACATCGCCACCAAGTGCGTGTGGGGCGGCGGGCAGCTGCTGGTGCTGGCGCTGGGGCTGCCGCTGCCGTGGCTGGGCGTGCCCATTCTCGTCTCGGAGTTCGTGCGCGCGGTGGCGCTGTTCCGCCTGGTGCGCAAGCACACCGGGCTGCAGTTCCGGCTGGACACGCAGGGCACGCGCACGGCGCTGGGCGGCGCGCTGCCCTTCTTCCTCAATGAGGCGGCGCTGGCGGCCAACGGCCCCATGGGCGTCTTCCTGCTGGGCTTCCTGACGAACACCACGGAGGTGGGCTGGTACGGCGCCGGGTGGAACCTGGCGGGCCTGACGCTGATGGCGGCCCCGGTGCTCAACTGGGTGATGCTGCCGCTGCTGGCCCGTGCGGCCCGGCACTCCGACGAGGAGCTCACCCGCCTCACCCGCCGCACCATCGAGGTGGTGGTGGCGTGCGCCATTCCCCTGGCGCTGGCCATGGCGCTGGGCGCGGACGTGTGGATTGGCCTCGTTTACGGGGACGCCTTCGAGCCGGCCGCGGCGGTGCTGCGGCTGCAGGCGCCCATTCTCGTGCTGACGTACGTGGCCATGGTGTGCGCCGCCGTGCTGACGGTGACCAACCGGGGCTGGTGGGTGACGCGCACCTCGGTGGTGTCCATGGTGCTCAACACCACGCTCAACCTCACCTTCGCGCGGCTGTTCCTCGGGTGGTTCGGCCCGGGCGGCGGGGCCCGGGC
>DASVVJ010000277.1:0-5578 GCA_036389955.1 Myxococcaceae bacterium | reverse complement strand
CAAGGAGTCGCTCGATCGGGGGGGAGCGGGAGGGGCCGGGGAGAGACGGGAGCGCATCAAGAAACTCCTGATCGACCTGCTTCCAGACGTGAGCGATGTGCGCTTCGCACCTCCCGATGACCGGATTTCCAATGCTCGTGTAGAGGTACTGACCCCGTACGGTTGGGTGGCGATGCGGGACTTGAGCTTGGGCTACCGGACGCTTATCGCTTGGATGGTAGACCTTGCCAGCCGCTTGTTCGAGCGCTACCCGGAGAGTTCTAACCCCTTGGCTGAGCCAGCGGTGGTGCTCGTGGATGAAATCGACCTCCACCTGCATCCAAAGTGGCAGCGTCAGCTCATCGGCTATCTGACCGAGCGGTTTCCCAATACGCAGTTCATCGTCACCGCGCACAGCCCACTCGTTGTCCAAAGTGCCACGGATGCGAACATCGTTGTCCTGAGGCGTGAGGGTGACCACGTCGTCATCGACAACGACGTGGAGTCCATCCGAGGCTGGCGAGTGGATCAGATTCTCACGAGCGATCTGTTCGGCTTGGAGACTGCTCGCCCGCCTCAGCTCGAGGAACTTCTCAAGGAGCGGACAGCGCTTCTCTCCAAGCCGCGTCTGACTCGCGAGGACGAGGCCCGGCTGCAAGAACTGGAGACTGCTATAGGCCCGTTGCCTGCGGGGGAGACCAGTACCGAGCGTGAGGCGCTCGAACTCATTCAGCGTGCTGCCGCGCGTCTGCGGAATGGGAAAAAGTGATCCGCGTCCGTAAGCCCACTCATCCGCCTGAAGTTCTTCGAACGAAGGGAGCCCAGGCCAAGCGCTCCATGAGCACGGCCTACTTGCGCGATCCGCAAGGCCACGAAGAGGGCAGGAAGTCGTTCGAGTTCGACGCGGGGCTCTACAGCCATGAGACTGTCAAGCAGGCACTCGTGGATGCTCAGCATGGGAAATGCGCCTTCTGCGAGTCACGCGTTACGCACATCGACTATGGAGATGTAGAACACTTCCGGCCCAAGGCAGGGTGGCGTCAGGAGGAGGGAGAGCGGCTCCATCGGCCTGGGTATTACTGGCTCGCCTACGAATGGACGAACCTGTTCGTGGCCTGCACTCTCTGCAATCGGCAGTTCAAACGGAACTTTTTCCCGCTGCAAACGCCTGCAAAGCGGGCTCGAAGCCACAAGGACGATGTGGCAGCGGAAGACCCATTGCTGATCGACCCGGGAATGGAGGAGCCGGAGACCTTCATTTCATTCAGAGAAGAGGTGCCTTACGCCGTGGGCGGGAGCATTCGAGGGGAGACGACGATTCGTCTTCTGGGACTCCGGCGAGAGGCGCTTGCGGAGCAGCGAAGGGACCGCCTGAGCCATGTGAAGGCACTGCGGGACCTTGTCACGCTGGGCGGTCCCGAAGCCGCACAGGCGCAGAGTCTGCTGCAGCGAATGCAGCATGACTCGGCGCCCTATGCTTCGATGACCCGTGCCTTGCTGCGTTGATGCTGGATGCCGCCTCCGCTCAGTACGGAAGCTGAGCTTTGCTCAGGTCCAACGTGTAGAAGCGGTTGCAGCCGAAGTGGCCCGTGCTCCCCATCGCCTGGGGGATGCGCTCGAAGCCCACGCGCTGGTACAGCTTCTGGGCCTGGTCCATGCCGGTGAGCGTCTCCAGGTAGCAGAGCCGGTAGCCCGCCTCCTTCGCGAAGGCCAGGCACGTACGCAGCAGCTTCTCGCCCTGGCCCTGTCCGCGCGCTTCCGGCAGAAAGTACATCTTCTGGAGTTCGCACACTCCGGGCTCGCCTCCCGCGAGCGGAGCGATGCCGCCTCCGCCCACCACGCGTCCGCCCCGCTCCAGCACGAAGTAGCGGTAGCCGGGCCGGGAGAAGTTCGTGCTCATCCGGTCCACTTCGGGATCGTGGATGGCAAAGCCCGGCCCGTTGGCGCCAAACTCGGGCATCACCGTGCGGATGATCGAGGCCACCGCCGCGTCATCCTTCGACTCGATAGGACGCAGAACCCACTCAGTGCTCATGGGGCCTCACGGTTCCACAGCCGCCTCGGCTTGGCCAGCGGCATCCCGCGTGGGCACCTCGGGCACCCGGAAGGACGGACCATGAAGAGCAAGCTTGTGCTGGCCGTAGCGCTGGCCGCCATCCTCGTCGGCTGTGACGGAGGCTGCGGCGAGATTCCGGGCAATGGCGTCATCGTGGAGCAGTCCCGAGACACCGCCCCCTTCACCGGCGTTGTCTCGAGCCTGGGGATTCAGGCCGAGGTCCTCGTGGGGCCCGAGCAGTCTGTGAAGCTGCGCGGCGATGAGAACCTGCTGGACCTCATCTCCCTGAGCGTGGGGACCGATGGGGTGCTGACCGCCTGGTGGGCCGCCTCCGCGCCACCGGTGGAGACCCAGCCCTTCGTGCTCACCCTCACCACCCCCACGCTGAGGACCGCGGGGGCGGAGGGACGCTCGCGGCTGGTGGCACGTGGCATTCAGGCGGACGAGTTCAGCGTGAGTGCCAGCGACCGCTCGGAGGTCGTTCTGGAGGGCACGGCCCAGGGGCTCACACTGGAGGCCTGGGGCGGGGGCAGGGTGCTGGCCCGGGAGCTGCCCGTGGGTGCCGCCGTGGTGACGATGCGCGAGGGCGGCCTGGCTACCCTTCACGTCACCCAGCAGCTCACCGGCTCCGTGGTGGACGGCTCCTCACTGACCGTGCATGGCCAGCCACCTCAGGTCAATCTGATCGACTCCGAGGACAGTGAGGTGCTGTTCGAATAGTGAACGGATGCCCTGGGAGGTGGATTCGCGCCCGGCAAGCCCCTATACACCCCCGTTGAACCTCTCAGGAGTCCTGGCACATGGCCAACAAGGTCAAGGCAGTCCTCATCGGTGGCACGGGCTACGGCGGCGCGGAGATCCTCCGCCGGCTCCTCTTCCACCCCCACGTGGACGTGGTGCGCATCACCGCGGTGGACAACATCGGTAAGAAGGTGGGCGACGTTCACCTGAACCTCGCCAACCTCACCGACCTCACCTTCCAGCAGATGGCCCCCGCCGAGGCCGTCGCGGGCGCGGACGTGGTCTTCCTGGCCATGCCCCACAAGACCACCGCTCAGGTGGTGATGGAGATCCTCGGCTCGGGCGTGCGCATCGTGGACCTGTCCGGCGACTTCCGCCTGAGGGACCCGGCTGCCTACAACAAGTACTACGGCGTGACGCACCCGGCGCCCCAGCACCTCACGGATGGCACCTTCGTCTACGGCATGCCCGAGCTGAACCGCGAGGCCATCCGCAAGGCGCGCTACATCGCCAGCCCCGGGTGCTTCGCCACCACCATCGCCCTGGGCGTAATGCCGCTGGCCAAGGGAGGCAAGCTGCGCGGCGCCATTCACACCGTGGCGGCCACGGGCTCGTCGGGCAGCGGCGCCAACCCGCAGATCACCACCCACCACCCGCTGCGCGCCAGCAACCTGCGCACCTACAAGCCGCTGGAGCACCAGCACATTCCGGAGATCCTCCAGACGCTGCGCTTCGCGGGCGCGGCGCAGGACCTGTCGCTGGAGTTCGTCCCCGTGTCCGCGCCCCTGCCGCGCGGCATCTTCTCCACGTCCTTCGTGGACGTGCCGGCCTCCACCACGCAGGAGGAGCTGGAGAAGCTGTGGAAGGACGCGTACGGCCAGGAGCCGTTCATCCGCATCGTCGGTGGCGGCCGGCAGCCCGAGGTGGTGGGCGTGGCCGGGAGCAACTACGTGGAGGTGGGCTACTCGCTGGGCCCCGTCACCGGGGACACCCGCCGCGTGGTGTGCTTCTCCACGTTGGACAACCTGGTGAAGGGTGGCGCCGGGCAGGCCATTCAGAGCTTCAACGTGATGATGGGCTTCGACGAGCGCACCACGCTGGCCGAGCCGGGGCTGTGGCCGTGAGCGGGCTGAGCGCGTACAAGGGCCGGTGGTTCGTGGTGAAGATCGGCGGCGAGCTGGCCGCCGACAAGCCGAAGCTGGCTGCCAGTGTCGGCGCCGCCGTGCGCTCGTTCCTGGAGGCCGGGGTCCGCGTGGCCGTCATTCATGGTGGCGGGCCTCAGGCCACCGAGCTGACGCAGAAGCTCGGGCTGACGCCGCGCATGGTGGGCGGCCGCCGCTTCACCGATGAGGCCACCCTCGAGGTGATGAAGATGACGCTGGCGGGCCAAGTCTCCGTGGATGTAGCCGCTGCGTTCCGCATTGCCGGAGTGCCCGCGCTGTGCACCACGGGCGTCTCCGCGGGCCTGGTGGATGCGCGCAAGCGGCCCGCCAAGGTGATTACCGGCGCGGGGCCGGATCCAATCGACCTGGGCCTGGTCGGCGATGTGACGGACGTGAACACCGCGCTGTTCGAGAAGCTGTCCAACGCGGGCATCGTTCCCGTGCTCGGCTCGCTCTCGGGGGATGCGCACGGCGGGGTGTTCAACATCAACGCGGACACGGTGGCCACCCGGGTCGCCGCCAAGCTCAAGGCTGCCAAGCTGTTCCTGGTGTCCAACGTGCCGGGCGTGCTCGCGAACAAGGAGGATCCGTCCACCCGGCTGCCCACGCTGACGCCTGCTCAGGCGAAGGCGAAGATCAACTCGGGCGTGATTCAGGGCGGGATGATTCCCAAGGTGGAGGAGAGCCTCGCGATGCTCGAGGAGGGCATCGAGGCCATCCACATCGTGGGGATTTCGCCTGCGAATGCGCTGCAGGGCGAGGCGGAGCGGGCGGGTAGCTTCGGCACCGCGTTCCTGCGGGAGTAGCCGCGGTCTGTGCAGACGGGTGCACACGGGCGCTGCGCACCGCGTGGCGCCGGTGTCACCTGGGCGGGGCGGAGGGAGCCAAGTGCCTGAGTTTCCGTGGCATTCGGAGTGGCACGGCGGTTGTTAGAGGATGGGGGCATGTATTGCCCCCAATGCCGGCAGGAGCGTCTCGGCGGTCGCGAGTGCATCCTCTGTGGCGGTGAGATGACGGTGCGCGCCCGCGAAGTGCTGGAGGCGGAGCTGGCGCACGTGCATTTCCTCCTGGATGAGGTGACGCGCTGGGAGGCCTCGGAGGTTCCGGTCCCGGCCCGCCGCTACATCAGCGATCGGTATGAGCGGCAGGTCCGCGTGCTGCTCTCCGTGCTGGCCGGAGAGGCCGCTCCCGTGGTGGCTCAGGAGGCGGTTGCGGTCGAGCCCGTTGCTCCCGTGGTGGAGCCCACGGTGGTGCCTGTCGTGGAGCCCGTGGTGGTGCAGGAGGTGGTGCAGGAGGCGGTTGCGCAGGTGGAGGTGACGGAGGCTCGGGACCCTCACCCTGTCCCTCTCCCGGAGGGAGAGGGGATGTTGGCTCCGGTGACCACGGAGCCGATCTTCGATGTGCCTCCGCCTCCTCAGAGCATCGCCGCTCGCATCGTCGAGGAGACCTCGACCTGGGACCGCATCTGGCGCCCCTTCCTTTACGAGAGCATCGGCTGGTTCGTCGGGGCCTTCCTCATTCTCGCCGGCACGCTGTACTTCGTCTTCGAGAGCTGGGCGGGCATGACGTCCCTCTCCCGCTCCCTCGTCGTCTTCGGGATGACGGCCTTCTACTCCGTGGGCTTCTCCGCCTGGGGAGC
>DASVVJ010000276.1:0-2102 GCA_036389955.1 Myxococcaceae bacterium | reverse complement strand
GCCCGCGTAGTCCGCCACCGCGCGCACCACCGGCTCGGGCGCGTCCAGGAACATGTGGTGCAGCCGCAACTGCAGCACGTTGGCGCCCCGGCGGAAGGACACCATCGTCGAGCGGTTGTCCGTCACCGACAGCCGCACCGGGATGCCCAGGTCCGCCGAGAGCTTCCAGGCCAGCGACTCGGCCCGGACGAACAGCTCGTCGCGCCCATCGCTGACGACCCGGGGCGCTTCCTCCACCAGCCGGTTGCGGACAGGTGGCTGCGGCACGGGCATGGGCGCCGGCACAGGGCGCACCGCGGCCGTGGGGCTGCCCGAGAGCGTGAAGAGCGACATCTGGCGGGGGTACTCAGGCATCAATCCCCACCATCGTACCCGCCACTCACCCGGACTCAAGACCAGTCATTCCGGCCGCCCGCTCTCCGTCAAGCCGTCAACCGCGGCCATGGCTTCGCGCCTCCTCGGCGAGCTGTGCGCCCAGCGCCTCCACCACTTCACGGCTGGTACCAAAGGCCAGGAACACCTGCTCCATGGACTCGGACTCCTCCACCGCCAGGCACGCTCCGCCCTGCTCGCGCGCCTGCGCCAGGTCGCCGTAGCGCCCCATGGCCAGGCTCCAGCGTCCATCATCCCACTGCTCGAAGGGATAGAGCCGGCAGGCCACCGGCCGCACATCCGCGGGCAGCGTGCAACCTGTCTGGCGGTCGTAGAAGACGCAGGCACCCTCTCGCGCGAGCAGCGTCAGGCTCACCGGGCCCTGGAGGAAGTAGCCCCGGTACAGCGGCCAGCGGTTCTCGAAGTCCGCTGCCTCCTGCTCGGTGACGGCTTCCTCCTGGGTGAAGCGCCGGGGCGACAGCCGCGTATGGGCGGAGATGCGCGCCACGTCCGAGCGCGTCAGCATGGCCAGAGACTCCGTGCCGCGCGGCTCGCAGCAGGACTTGCCCAGCACCTTCGGACAGCGCGCGCAGGCAGGGCTCTGCGGCGGCTTCATGCGGAAGAAGGCTCCGTGTGGCGCGTCTTCAGCAGCCGCTCGAGCCGCTCGGCTTCCATGCGCACCATGAACGTCTTCTCCCGGCTGTAGAGCACCTGGCCCGGCGCCCCACCCTTTACCTTGCGCAGGAACTTCACCGGCACGTAGCTCACCTCGCCTCGCGGCTCGCCCTTGGCTCCCGAGTGGTGGAGCGCCAGGTGCGCCGCGTCCAGCAACACCTCCTGTGGCACCTCCATGCCCTTCTCCAGCGGCACCACCACGTGGCTGCCTGGCTGCCCCCGGGCGTGCAGCCACAGGTGGTACGGCCGTGCCACCTTGAAGGTCAGCTCGTCATTGGCCTCCGAGCCGCGCCCCACCCAGATGCGCTGGCCCCCGTGCCCCAGGTACTCCTTATAAGGACGGCCCTCCTGCGGACCCTCCTCCCCGGCGGGCACGTGCAGCACCTCGGCCTGGGCCAGCAGCGCCGCCTCGTCCATCCGCTCCAGTTGCTCGAGCGCCGTCTTCGCGTGGGCCACCTCTCGCGCCAGCTCCGCCTCGCGGCGGCGCGCCTGCTCCACGCCCCTGAGCAGCCTCTTGTACTGGTGGAAGCGCCAGTCCACCTCCTCCTTCGGCGTGCGCTTGGGGTCCAGCTTCACCTGCACCTCTTCCACCCCCGTCTCCGTATAGGAGGTGAGCGTCACCTCGGTGGCGCCCCGGCGCAGGCGGTGCATGTTCTGCGTGAGCAGCTCGCCCACCCGGCGGTGCTCCTCCGCCTCGGGGCCTCGCGAGGCCTCGGCCCGCACCTTCTCCAGCGTGCGCGAGGAGCGCTTGAGCCGGGCCCGGTACGGCTGCGCCAGCCGGCGGCGGATGGTCTCCGCCCGGCTCTTGCGGTCCCGCTCTCCCAGCAGCCGCTCGGCGGCCTCCGCGTACGGCGCGAAGTCCCCTTCCATCGGCGCCAGCCGCGAGGAGGCTCCACGCGCCTTCTCCAACTGGTCGGCCGGCAGCGGCTCCGGCGGCGTCCACTGCGCTCCAGGGTGCAGCCCCCGGCGCTGCGCCAGGCCCTCGCCCGAGAGCATCAGCACCCGGCCTCTCTCGCTCAGCAGCAACAGCCCGCCCGGCGCCGACAGCTCCAGCA
>DASVVJ010000275.1:0-2539 GCA_036389955.1 Myxococcaceae bacterium | reverse complement strand
GTTCATCAAGCGTGGCGCGGCCAACACGACGCTGGCCACCGCCTTCAACAACCTGCCCCAGAACAAGGGTGACGTGAGCGAGCCGGCCGGCGCATCCATCAACGCCGCCAACCTGCTGCCCGGCAACCGGACCCACTTCCGTTACCAGGGCTCGCTCACCACGCCGCCGTGCACCGAGGGCATCCGCTGGTACGTCATGCGCACCCCCATCGAGATGTCCGATGCGCAGATTGCCGCCTTCCAGAACCTGGCGGGGCTCAATCCCTCCGCCCGGCCCCTGCAGCCGGTCAATGGGCGCACCGTCCTGAAGCACCTGGACCTGCTGTAGGGCCACGGTGTGGCCCGGCACTGACTCACCCTCTTCGAGACACGATTCCCCGTGGAGACCTGGAACGCGCTTCTCCAGGAGGCCACCGCGCTGAGGGTGCCGCCCCTGCTGGCCGATCGCGGGATTCCCTCGGGAGGCCCCCGGGAGCGGTTTGGCCTCACGTATTGGCTCCCGGCGCAACCCGGCTCATTCGAGTGGTGGGGGGCACCGCCCGCGGAGTGGAGGGAGTTGATGGAGGAGTGGCCCCAGCACTGAACCCAATATGCTCCCCGTCACGCCATGAGCTTTCGACCCACCTGCTTCAGCCTGAAGCTCCTCGTCTTGTTGCTCGCGCTGCCCACTTGGGCGGAGACGCCAGCCCCCTCGCGGGAGGAGGTGCTCCTTCAGTCCACGGTCATTGCGCTGGGGTCGGTGGAGCAGCTCGATGGCCGGAGTGGGCGTCCCCTCGCGACGCTCCGAGTGGAGCATGTCGCGAGGGGTGAGCCGCGGGACGTCATCACGTTCTACGCCGATGCCATCGACTCTGTGCTGTCGCTCGCCGGTCCTGTCAGGCGCTGAAGGTTCTCGAGGGCAATCCAGTACCTCTCGCGGTTCGCGACGCTCTCTTGCATGCCCGCGCAATAGGCGCCTTGGCCATGTCAACACGCGGTGCGGCGAGTCCCGGGTGTCTGGGATCCATCAACGCAAACCCTTGTCCGACAGTGTCGCTGCATACGGTCAACAGGGCCCCCCTCTAGGCTGGAGCCGCAGTCCCCCCACGAGCAGGCCCCTTCCGAAAGGCAGCCTATGCACCCGAGTGAGACCCCTCTTCGATCCCACTGGCGATTCCTCCTGCGCACGAGCCTCGCGCTCCCCTGCACCGTGCTGCTGGCTGCGAGCGCCTGCGGTCCCTCACAGGAAGAAGCGGAAGCACCCGGGCAACGGATGGATCGCCTCAACACCGATCCCGCCTGCGCCACGCAGCCGCCCACCCTCACGCTCAACGGAAGCGCGGAGATGACCTTCGAGTGCGGGCCGGGTACCTACAGCGACCCGGGCGCCCAGGCGCTCGACGGGTGTGGCCAGCCAATCGCGATGCAGTCGTACAACACGGGCAACGACTCGTCCGGACCGGGCCCGCTCCTGACCCACGAGGGCGTCTATTACATCTCGTACACCACGTGGAATAACCAGGGCGCGGCAAGCGCCACCCGCGTCGTGACCGTGAAGGATGAGACGCTGCCGACGTTGACGCTCAACGGGGCCGCGTTCGTGACGCACACGTGCAACACCCCATGGCAGGACCCCGGAGCGACGGCGACGGATGTTTGCTACGCCTCCGTCTCGGAAGCCGTCGTGCGCACGGGCGAGGTCAACGCCTGGGCCGAGGGCACGTATACGGTGACCTACTCCGTGAGCGACGCCTCCGGTAACAGCGCCCCGCCTGTCACACGCACCGTAGAGGTCGTCGACTGCCCGTGGTAGGGCGCTCCTGTTCATCAGGGTCCAGCCCTCCCCCTGGGCAGGCAAGGGACCTCCGGCCTCGGCTCCCTCCTGAGGTAGGATGATGGTAGGACAGGGGTCGGGCCCTGCCCGCCCCCCCTTACCCACCCCGGAGCACAGCCGTGGGGACCTACAGGATCATCCAGAGACTTGCCGCCGGAGGCATGGCCGAGGTCTTCCTCGGCAAGGTGGTCGGCGCCGAGGGCTTCGAGAAGCCGGTGGCCGTCAAGCGCATCCTGCCCAACTACGTGCAGGATGCCGCCTTCACCGAGCTGTTTCTGCGCGAGGCCAAGGTCTCCACCCTGCTGCAGCACGCCAACGTCGTGCAGGTGCTGGACCTGGGCATGTCCAGCGGCCAGTACTACATGGTGATGGAGTTCGTGGAGGGCGAGAACCTGCGCTCCCTCATCAAGGCAGCCCGGGCGCGCCAGGCCTCGCTCGGCCTGCGCGAGGTGTGCTTCATCGCCCAGCAGGTGGCCGAGGGCCTCGCCTACGCCCACTCCCGCACGGACTCCACCGGCGCGCCGCTCAACATCGTCCACCGCGACATCAACCCGTCCAACGTGATGATCGGCAGCAACGGCGAGGTGAAGCTCGCCGACTTCGGCATCGCCAAGGTGGCTGACGGCCACCAGGAAACGCAGGCCGGCGTGCTCAAGGGGAAGATCAACTACCTGTCTCCCGAGCAGGTGCTGAGCAAGCCCGTGGATCAGCGCAGCGACATCTTCC
>DASVVJ010000274.1:0-3614 GCA_036389955.1 Myxococcaceae bacterium | reverse complement strand
GCGGGGTGAAGCCAGTCTACGGCGGCTTGGACCCGGGGGGGGATGGCTCCAGCTCCTGTCAGGCGTCACCTGGGCAACAGAGAAGTGCTCCCTGGACACGAGTGGAGAGATGGGTTCGTCCAGGAAATGCCGCCCGCGCATTTCGGGGGCAATGAAGACGCAAACGATCTGGAACCTTCGACTGCTGGACATGAAGTGGGCGCGTGCGGCTTGGGTGCACGCGCTGCAGCTCACGGTGTGGAACGTGCTCTCTGGGTGTCACGCGCCTTCAAACACCGAAGCGCCTTCTCTGGCTCCCCTACCGGAGGACGCCCGTGCGCCGGAGGCGGCTCCTGCTCCGCCCGAACTCCCGGAGGCGCAGACGCCGCCTCCTTCTCCGGAGGAGGAGGAGGAGGTGCTCGAAGTCCCCCGGCGGCCTTTGGCGCCGCGCCGGTTCTATGCGGGCGTGGCTCCCGAGGCGCTGGCGCTGGGGGACTTCAATGGTGACGGGAAGACGGACGTCGCCGTCGCCAACCTGGGACGCGGGTTCACCAGTGACTACGTGAGGGCTCCCGGTTCGGTGGTGGTGGTGCTCAATGATGGGGCAGGTGGGCTGACCGCTCCTACCTTCATGTATCCGCTCATCGGGTCGGATCGGCTCGCCGTCGCCGACATGGACGGGGATGGGCGGCAGGATCTGTTGGTGGGGGCACGCGACGGTGTCGTCTTGTTGCCGGGCCGGGGCAATGGCACCTTCGCCACCGAACAGGCCCAGACGGTCGCCTATGGCCACGCCGTCAGCCTGGAGACGGGCTCCTTCCTGGGGGACTCGCGGCCGGACTTCTGGGCCGCGGCCGGCTTGGAGTTCCGGGGGCACTTCGCCTCCTTCGTGCTCGTGGAGAACACCGACGCCGGTCTTCAGCGCGGGGAGGTGTTCCTGGAGGACGGGACCCCTTTGGTGAGGGTCCTGGAGACCGATGTCCTCACGGCCAGCGCGGACTTCGATGAGGATGGCCGTCGCGACTTCGCGATGGTCCGCGACGAGGGGCTGACCGTCTTCCTGCGTACCGGGGCTCGGAAGGTCCGGCCGAGCAGCACGGTGGAGAACTGGGGCCGCGCCCTGGCCGCCGGAGATTTCGATCGGGATGGGCATGCGGATGTGCTCCTGCTCTCGGCGTCCGGGCTGATGTTGTTCCGGGGAGATGGCCAGGGACACCTCCAGCCGGCCTGGAGGACAGCGCTGGACAGTGCGGGCAGCAGCTTGTTGGCGCAGGATCTCGATGGCGACGGGTGGCTCGACGCGGCGGTAACGCACCGAGGGGAGGGCGCCGTGTCCGTCCACTTCGGGCAGCCCGAGGGCTTCTTCCGCAAGCCCGCCCGGCTGGCGGTGGGCCGCGCCCCGAGCGCCGTGGCCGCCGCGGATCTGGATGGAGACGGGGTGGCCGAGCTGCTGGTGGCCGAGTCCGACGCCAACGCTCTCTTCGTGAGGCAGCTCCCCCGGCAGCCCGTGGACGAGCCGGTGGTTGTCTTCCCGTGCTTCCTGCGCCGGCCGCACCCGGTGCCCTGTGACTCCTGGCAGGCCGTGGCCACGCTGCGGGCGGGCCTGCCCTCGGAGCTGGATCCCTCCACCGCGCAGTTCGTGACGGCGGACCTCAACGGGGATGGCCGGAGGGACTTCGCCTTCCCTCTCAAGGACAAGGGCGTGCGGATGCTGCTCAACCTGGGCCAGGGGACGTTCCAGGCTCAGGACACGGCGCTCGATGCCAAAGTCTCTCAACTGGCGGCGGGGGACTTCAACGGCGACGGCCGCGTGGATCTGGCGGCCGCTCACCGATGGTTCGCGGGCCCCAACGGAAGCCAGCCCGAGGGCGCGGCGATCTACTGGAACACCGGGGCGGGGCAGTTCTCCCATGGGGGCCAGATGCTGGCGATCTCCTACTACGGGCTTTACATGGCGCTGGCTGCCGCGGACTTCAACGCGGATGGGGGAATGGACCTGGCGATAGTGACCCAGGGGCCCATGGTTCCGCTGGCCTCCTTGTTCACGAGCCAGGGCGCAGGCACCTTCCAGCGCGAGCCTCTGCCCGACCGATGCCTCGAGCCGGATGACAGTCAGGCGGGGATCCGCAGGCCGGTGGTGGCCGACTTCGATGGCGATGGCCGGCTCGACTTCGGCCATATGACCCTGGGGTTCAACCTCAACTTCGTGCAGGCCTCCGGTAAGGTGAACTCAGGGCAGGGCTTCGCGCTGAGGGCAGGGCTCTTGTCGGCGGCGGATGTGGACGGGGATGGCTCCCCGGATCTGGTGAGCAGCTCGTGGGATGGCAGCGTGAGCATGCTGCGTGGGGACCTGGGGGGGACGCTGCAGCACCCGGAGCAGTGTGCGCTGTCCACCACCCGCGCGAGCTTCGAGGCGCTGGACCTCAATGCCGACGGGCGCACCGACTTCCTCGGGCTCGGGTACCCGGAGCCGGTGGTGGTGGCGATCTTCGGCGTGGGAAGCGGGGAGTTCGACTCGCACGAGCTGCGCTACACCTTCCAGTCACGGCCCCTGTGGGCCCAGCCGGTGAATCTGCTGGGAGATGCGCGGCCTGAGCTGGCGGTGCTCCTGCAGGACGGCTCGATCGTCATTCTGGAGGGCGGCTGTCACTGAGCCCCCCTGCTGTCAGCGGGCCTGGCCCCTCCGTCTTCAGGGGCCCCGTGCCGGCGGGCGGAGCGCCCTAACTGGGCTCGTCATGCTTGAGTTCCTGCAGCAGGCCTTCAATGGCTGGCAGCCACTGGTGTTGCTGCACATGGGTGAGGCGGGAATCTGCGGCGAGCCGACGAAGCGTGGCTTGCGCCTGTGTTAGCAGGCTCACCGCTTGGGTACGTTCGGACGCGGAGCCTGACGCAAGCATGCTAGCAATTTTGGCTTGAGAGAGGATGAGATCTGTCTGCCAGCCGGTGTGCTCCGGCTCTCGGGCCGCCAACCGCTGCCGAAGCTCCAACGATTGCTCTAAGGAGCGGCGAGCCCCCTCCAAGTTGCCCTGCGCGCCCAGCACGTTGCCCAACCGCTCAAGGCTTACCGACACGTCGCGCTGCCGGCCGGTGTGCTCCGGCTCTCGGGCCGCCAACCGCTGAAGAACTTCCAGCGACTGCTCGAAGGAGCGGCGAGCCCCCTCCAGGTTGTCCTGCGCGAGCAGCACGTCGCCCAACTTAAGGAAGCTCACCGACAGGTCGCGCTGTCGGCCGGTGTGCTCCGGCTCTCGGGCCGCCAACCGCTGAAGAACCTCCAGCGACTGCTCGAAGGAGCGGCGAGCCCCCTCCAGGTTGCCCTGCGCGCGCAGCACGTCGCCCAACTTGATGAGGCTCACCGACAGGTCGCGCTGCCAGCCGGTGTGCTCCGGCTCTCGGGCCGCCAACCGCTGCGCTATGTCCAGCGACTGCTCGAAGGAGCGGCGAGCCCCCTCCAGGTTGCCCTGCTCGAACAGCACGTCGCCCAACCGCTCAAGGCTCACCGACATGTCGCGCTGCCAACCGGTGTGCTCCGGCTCTCGGGCCGCCAACCGCTGCCGAAGCTCCAACGACTGCTCGAAGGAGCGGCGAGCCCCTTCCAGGTTGCCCTGCGCGAGCAGCACGTCGCCCAACTTGGTGAA
>DASVVJ010000273.1:0-3673 GCA_036389955.1 Myxococcaceae bacterium | reverse complement strand
CACCCGCCGCCTCCACCTCCCGTGGAAAACTGCCCGCCTGCTTGTCCGCCGCCTCCTCCGGAGAAGGTGGGCCGTGTCAGCGCGCCCAACCCCATTCCCGCGGAGAACCAGAAGCCGGGAGAGCCCACGTGGCGGTCGGGGCGCACGGCCAGCGCGGGCCAGGTGGAGCTCTACACGTCCACGGACTCGGCGGTCGTGGGAGACACGATTCAGGTGAAGGTCTCCACCTCTCAAGAGGGAGAGGTGTCCGCCGAGGTCTTCCGCATGGGCTACTACGGTGGCGCGGGCGCGCGGAAGGTGTGGTCCGGCGGTCCGTTCAAGGCCGGGCCGCAGGCGGCCTGTCCTCGAGAGCCCACCACCTCGCTGGTGGAGTGCGCCTGGACGGACACCTTCTCGTTTCCGGTGGGGGAGGACTGGGTGTCCGGCGTGTACCTGGTGAAGGTGAAGCGCGCGGATGGGTACAAGCGCTTTGCGCCCTTCGTGGTGCGGGACGCGCGCGCGGCGGAGATTCTGTTCCAGCCGGCGTTCATGACGTACCAGGCCTACAACACGTGGGGCGGCGAGAGCCTCTACTCGGATGACTCGGGCACCATGCCCAACCGGCGGGCCTACTCGGTGTCGTTCAACCGGCCCTACCGGGACGACGAGGGCGCGGGCCAGCTGCTGCGCTGGGAGCTGCCCTTCCTGCAGTTCCTCGAGAAGGAGGGGTACGACGTCACCTATGCCACCAACCTGGACTTCCTGCGGCACGACAACTTGCTGGACGGCATTGGCGCCTTCGTGCACGGCGGGCACGACGAGTACTGGGCGCCCGAGCAGCGCGCGCAGGTGGACGCGGCGCTCGCCTCGGGGAAGATGAGCCTGGCCCACTTCGGCGGGAACGCCGCGTATTGGAAGGTGCGCATGCTGACCGACAGCCAGGGCCAGCCGCTGCGCACGATGGTGTGCTTCAAGAACGAGCCGTACCGGGATCCGGTGCCCTTCTCCACGGTGCGCTTCCGGGACGAGCCGAACCCGACGCCGGAGAACGGGCTGTTCGGCACCATGTACGACGGCTGGCAGCTCATCTCCTTCCCGCTCACGGTGAAGGACGAGCGCCACTGGCTCTTCGAGGGCACGGGGCTCAAGAACGGCATGCAGCTGCACGGGCTGCTGGGCTACGAGGTGGACCGCATCTACGACAACGGGCACACGCCCCCCGGGCTGTCCATCAGCATGGAGAGCCCCCTGGTCACCGCCGAGGGTGTTCCGACGATCTCCCAGGTGGTGGATCGCACGCTGCCCTCGGGCCGGCTGGTGTTCTCGGCGGGCACCATCTACTGGCCGCTGGCGTTCACGGCGGATCCCGAGCTGGCGGACGCGCGCGTGGTGCGGATGACGCAGAACGTGCTCGAGCGGGCACTGAAGCACCGCCGCGCGCCCCGGACGCTGGCACCGGCGACGGGGGCGTTTCCCTCGGTGGCGGAGCCCAACGCCATCTGGGCCGCCAAGGTGGAGGCCTTCGCGGGAGTGGTGGGCCAGCCAGGCCATGAGGACGGGCCCGCGAGCAAGGCGCGCTTCAACGGGCCCACGGGCCTGGCGGTGCTGCCCGGCGGGGAGGCCGTCGTGGCGGACACAGGCAACAACCGCATCCGGCTGATTGAGCGGGACGCTCAGCGCACGGTCTCGACGATCGCGGGCAACGGAGAGCCTGGTGGCCGGGATGGGCCGGGGGCGACCGCCATGTTCCGCCGCCCCATCGGCGTGGCGGTGGGGCCGGATGGCGCCATCTACGTCGCGGACTCGGACAACCATGCCATTCGGAGGCTGACGCAGGTCGGCCCGGTGTGGGTGGTGACCACGTACGCCGGAGCGCTGCGGGCGCAAGGGCAGGGGGATGGAGAGGCGGAGAAGGCGCGCTTCAACCGGCCCACCGCGCTGGCGATTGACGCGGAGGGCAACCTGTTCGTGGCGGATCAGGCGGGCAATCGCATCCGGAAGATCGAGGCGGGCACGCGGCGGGTGTCGACGGTGGCGGGCACGGGCGGCGCGGGCTGGGTGGATGCGCCGCGTGGCAAGGACGCGAAGTTCAACAACCCGAGCGCCATCGTGGTGGGCGCGGGCGGAGAGCTGTATGTGCTGGACGCGGGCAACCAGCGCATCCGCCGCATCTCGGCGGACGCGGACCGGGCGGTGCAGACGTTGGCCGGCAAGGAGGACAACCCGGCGGGCTACGCGGACGGCCCGGGCAAGGAGGCGCGCTTCCGGGCGCAGCTGGGAATGACGCTGACGCTGGAGGGGGATCTGCTGGTGGCGGACACGGCCAACTTCCGCATCCGCAAGGTGTCACCGGGCGCGGACGCCGAGTCGACCCAGGTGTTCACGGTGGCGGGCACGGGGCGGCTGGGCAGCCAGCTGGGCACGGGTGACAAGACGGACATCGTCGCGCCCACGGGCCTCACCCTGAATCCGGCGCTGCGCGTGCTGGTGTCCGACTCCTACAACCACGTCATCCGCATCATGACGCGCTGAGCGCGGCAGCCCCCTCTCCCTTCGGGAGAGGGCAGGGGGTGAGGGTTCCCGTCGCCCGGTGCCTCGTCCGTGGACACCGGCTGACAACGCCGTGGACAGCCCAGGCTGAGCCGCCTTGGAGTTCAAGGGGTTAGAGTGCGGCACGGCCCTTGCGATTCCAGCGGGCATGACTGTCACCAGACCGGAGCCCCGCCGATGAATGCCCCCATCCCAGAGTCCACCCCTGAGAGGGATGAGCCCCGCAGTGGCCGGCTCATCTGGCTCATGGCCGTGGCCATTGGTGCCGTCGGGGGGCTGCTGTTCCTTCACGGGAGGATCACGACGCCCAGCGAGGGAACCGACGAGGCGCTCACCTACATCGGCTGGACCACGCTCGTGAGTGGCCCCTGGATCATCGGTGTTCTGGCGGGCATCTTCCGGCCTTACCAGGCTGTGCGGACGAGCCTGCTGATGTCCGTCGTGAGCTTGCTGGTCTTCGCTCCCCTGGCTGGCGAGGGCGCCATCTGCGTCATCTTCATCGCGCCGTGGTTTCTGGTGGTGGCTCCCGTGGTCGCGCTGGTCACCAGTGCTGTCGGACGGTGGAGAAAGAGGACACAGGAGCCGCTCGCTGCGCTCTTCCTTCTGCTGCTTCCCTCGGGCGCGCTCTGGCTGGAGGAGCGCTTTCCCACCCGGGTGGAGCCCGTGACCCTCAGCAACAGCGTGATCATCGACGCTCCGCTGGAGCAGGTGTGGGACGAGCTGGCGACCGTGGATCTGTCGGTGGTCCAGAAGGCGCCGGTGCTCGTCCGCGCGCTGCTCCCCCAGCCGCTGGGCGTTCAGGGTGAGGGCGCTCACGCCGGTGCCGAGCGGCGCGTCATCTTCCACAACGGGGTGGTCCTCGCGCGGGTCATCCGGTCCGAGCCGCCGCTGCGCTTCGAGATGGACCTGACCGTCACCGAATCAGGCAAGGAGTTCTTCGACCACTGGGCAAGGCTGGGGCACTCGACCTTCGTGCTGGAGCCGCTTCCGGATGGACGGACGCGCCTCACGCATGCCACGAGCTACGAGCCACGGGTGACCGTGCGCTGGTACTCGGATCCCATCGAGCGGCGGCTCGGCCATCTGCTCCAGGGTTACGTGATTGAAGCCTTCGCGGAGCAGCTCTTCACCGGGCGCCCACCCT
>DASVVJ010000272.1:0-13085 GCA_036389955.1 Myxococcaceae bacterium | reverse complement strand
CACGCCGGTGCGAGTGGTTCACCTGGGCGACTCGCTGATCGCCTCGGACCACATCACGGACGTCATCCGCGCGCGGCTCCAGGAGCGGCACGGCTCGGGCGGCAAGGGGCTGCTCTACATTGACCGGCCCACGGGCGCGGGGCGCACGGTGCGCGCGGGCTCGGCGAGCGAGGGCTGGCAGATCAGCCGCATCATCGACCGCAACTATCCGAAGGACCGGCTGGGCCTGACGGGCGTGGCGTTCGCCTCCGGAGGCACGGGCTCGCAGACGGCGCGCTTCTCGGTGGAGGGCGCGCGCACGGCGGAGCTGTTCTTCCTCACGCAGCCCAACGGCGGCACGGTGCAGTTCAGCGCGGACGGCAAGCCGCTGCACCGGCTGCTCACGCGCTTCGAGCCTGCGGGCGTAGCCTTCTCGCGCTTCGCGCTGCCCGAGGGCACCAAGACGCTGTCGCTGCAGGCGCTGGGCAAGGTGGAGCTGCACGGCCTCTCGCTGGAGAACGGGATGCCGGGCATCGTCTACGACACGGTGGGCCTGCCGGGCGCCACGGCCGAGGTGTTCATGCGCACGCAGCGCGGGGCCTTCCGCTCGCAGCTGCGCTACCGCCGGCCCTCGCTGGTGGTGATGATGGTGGGCGGCAACGAGGCCTTCTACATCTCGCGCAACCGAATTACCCCGGCGGAGGTTCGCTCCACGGCGGAGCAGTTGGTGAAGACGGTGCGCGAGGCGGTACCGGACTCGGCCTGCCTGGTGATGGCGCCGCTGGACGCGGCGGTGCGCACCATGGGCGGCGAGCTGATTCCGCGCCGGGGCTCTCAAGAGGTGGCAGGCATCCTGCGCGAGGTGGCGCTCGAGGCCGGCTGCGCCTACTGGGACGCGCTGACGGCGATGGGCGGCGAGGGCTCCTCTATCAAGTGGCTGTCGTCAGGGCTGCTCAACGAGGACCTGGTGCACCCGCGTGCCCGGGGCTCGGACCTGCTGGGCCACCTGTTCGACTTCGCGCTCCAGCGTGCCTATGCCCAGGCCCACCAGCCCATGCTGCTGGCGGAGGATCCGCCGGGGCTGATCGACGGGGCCACGGCGCTCAAGGGCACCTTCGCGCGGATGCGCGCGCTGGAGGAAGAGGAGAAGGACGCCGAGCGGCTGGGAATCCTTCAGATGGGCGCCTCGCACACCGCCTCGCACCAGTTCACGGACGCGGTGCGCACGGCGCTGACCAAGCGCCTGGGTGACAGCGGACGCGGCTTCATCGCCGCGGGCAAGGCCTCTTCGAGGCTGGCGGGAGCCAAGGTGGCTCGCGAGCTGACCGGCGACTGGCAGATTCAGGACGCGCAGCGGCAGGACGCACAGCCCGGAGAGGTGTGGGGCCTGAGCGGCATTCGCGCGGTAGGGGCTCCGGGAGCCTCGATGCGCATCCAGTTCTGCGAGGGCTGCCCGCCCGGGAAGACGCCGCGTGCCCGGCTGGACCTGTACTGGCTGGACACTCCCGGCGCTGGGAAGCTGGAGGTGAAGGTGGACGGCGAGGCCATGCCCGCCGAGGAGCCTGCCACCACGCCCGTCACCGCGCCCACGGTGCGCATCCACTCCTTCCCCGTTCAGGGCCCCGCGCACACGCTCGAGGTGACCAACGCGGGCGGAGGCCCCATCACGGTGCTGGGCGCGTCGCTGGACTTCGAGCAGCCCGGCGTCGTCTATGACGCGGTGGGCCTGCCAGGCAGCACGGCCTTCACGCTGAGCCGCTACGAGCCGCAGGCGCTCGACCAGCAGCTCACCGCGCGCAAGCCGCAGTTGATGGTGTTCTGGTACGGCACCAACGAGGCGAACCTGCCGGACCTCGACCCGCAGGCGCTGCGCCAGGAGTACGTGGCCCTCATCTCCCGGATGCGCGCCTCCACCGGAGCGGAGTGCCTGCTCATCGGCCCCACGGACCGTCTGCAGCAGGACGCGAGCGGCCGGTGGACGGAAGCGGTCGCCCTGGCCCGGGTACTCACCACACTGCCCACGGTGGCGAAGGAGGCGGGCTGCGCCTACTGGTCCGCCCGGGCGGCCATGGGCGGAGAGCGGTCGATGATGCGCTGGCAGCGGGCGGAGCCGGTGCTCGGCCACCCGGACGGAGTCCACCTGACGAAGGAGGGCTACGAGCGGCTCGCGGCCTCCTTCGTGAAGGAGCTGCTCACCGCCTACGAGTCCTTCAAGGCCGCGCCTGCCGAGCAGGTGAAGGCCCCCACCCCAGTCCCGGCGCCCTCGGAGCGCACGGCGGAGGGAGGCTGACATGCAGTCCACCAGCATTCCCTACCTGGTGTTCCTGGGGCTCACGTTCGCGCTGTACTGGGCGGTGCACCGCCACAAGGTGGCGCGGCTGGGCGTGCTGCTGATCGCCAGCCTGTACTTCTACATGGTGTGGACGCCGTTCCCGGTGCTCGTGTTCTTCGCGTGCGCGGCGGTGGACCACCTGATCGTCAAGGGGCTGGCGCGCTGGCAATCCCCGCGGGTGCGCAAGGCGCTGGTGACCGCGTCGGTGGTGTCCAACGTGGGGCTGCTGGCCACGTTCAAGTACGCGGACATGTTCCGCGAGACAGCGCGCGGCCTGTTGGCGCCGCTGGGCGTCACGGTGCGCGACGAGCCGTTCGGGCTGCTGCTGCCCATCGGCCTGTCGTTCCTGTGCTTCCAGGCGATCAGCTACGTGGTGGACGTGTACCGCGGCAAGGCGAGCGCGTCGCACAGCTACCTGGAGCACCTGCTGTACCTGCTCTTCTTCCCGCGAGTGGTGTCCGGGCCCATCGTCCGCGCCTCGGCGCTGCTGGAGCGCTTCAACGACGTGCCCACGCTGACGCCGGAGCAGGGCGGCCTGGCGCTGTACCGCATCGCGGTGGGCCTGGTGAAGAAGCTGGTCATCGCGGACGTGCTGGGCAGCGGGCTGGTGGATCCGGTGTTCGCGGATCCGGCGGCATACACCTCGGCCGAGTGCCTGGTGGCGGCGGTGGCGTATACGTTCGAGCTGTACCTGGACTTCTCGGGGTACTCGGACATCGCCATTGGCGCGGCGGCACTGTTCGGCTTCCAGTTCCCGGAGAACTTCAGCCGGCCGTACCTGGCGAAGAACCTGTTCGAGTTCTGGAACCGCTGGCACATGAGCCTGTCGAGCTGGCTGCGGGACTACCTGTACATCCCGATGGGCGGCAACCGGGCCTCGAAGCCGCGGGTGCTGTTCAACCTGATGACGGTGATGGTGCTGGGCGGCCTGTGGCACGGCGCGGACTGGCGCTTCGCCATCTGGGGCGCGGTGCACGGCGTGGCGCTGGGCGTGACGCGCACCTGGTGGTGGATCCGCGGCGGGCGGCCGGACGCGAAGCCCTCGGGTTGGGCGAGCTGGGCGGGCATCGGGCTGTCGATGCTCTGCACCTTCACGATCGTGGTGCTCACGCGCGTGGTGTTCCGGGCGAAGGACCTGGCGCACGCGGGCGAGTTCTACGAGCGCATGCTGCTGGGCATGCCGGGGCTGGCCAACGTGGGCGCGCTGGTGTGGAGCATGCTGGCAGTGGCGGTGGTGGGCCACATGCTGCCCATGCGCGTCTATGACGTGGTGGGCACGGTGTTCGTGCGGATGCCCGCTCCGGCGCGCGCGGTGGTGCTGGTGCTGATTGGCCTGGGCATTCGCCACCTGGCCTCGGTGGAAGCGCGGCCCTACGTGTACCTGCAGTTCTAGTGGCTACGGCACCCTCACCCTGTCCCTCTCCCGGCGGGAGAGGGGAAGGCGTGCTCGATGTGGTTGAGCAGGTTGTAGAGGATGCGCGCCGTGGCGCCCCAGATGACGTGGGAGTTGTACGTGTAGAAGAACACGTCGTACTCCACCTCCCTCACCGTGCGCTTCTCCGTGCGGCGGATGGCCGGGTCCATCAGCCCCGACACCGGCACCTCGAGGATGAAGGCCACCTCCTCGGCGTTCGGCCGGTACTGCCCATCCCCGGGGATGACGCCCACGAACGGCTGAATGCGGAACGACGTGGTGGTGGGCACCTCGTCCAGCATGCCGAGCACGCGCACCCGCGAGCGCTCGATGCCCAGCTCCTCCTCGGTCTCGCGCAGGGCCGTGTGCAGCGGGGTGGGATCCTCCGGATCCCGGCCGCCACCGGGGAACGAGAACTGGTTGGCGTGGGTGCGCAGGTGCGCCGGCCGCCGCGTGAAGAGGATGTGCGGCACCCCATCGCGCTCGAAGAGCGGAACGAGCACGGCCGACTCGCGCAGCACCAGTCCCGGCAGGTTCAGTGGCCGGGGCGTGCGCGCGGTGAGCTGACGCTCCAGGGTGTCGAAGAAGGCTTCCACGTCAGTCCTTCACCTGCTTCTCCACCTCGGGCTTGAGCGGCTGCTCCGGGTTGTCGACGTTCTCCACACCGGAGAGCGGGTTGAGCACGCCCGCTTGCAGCAGGCCGATCAGCACCAGGCCCAGCGCCACACGGTACACGACGAAGACCATCGTCGAGCGGGTGCGCAGGAAGCGCAGCAGCCACGCGATGGCCGCCCAGCCCGAGACAAAGGCCACCACCGTGCCCACCACCAGCGTCAGCGTGGACGGTCGCCCCTGAGCCTCGGACTCCAGCAGGTGCTTGAGCTCGAAGACGCCCGCCAGCGTGGTGGCCGGAATGGACAACAGGAAGGAGTACCGGGCCGCGTCCTCGCGCCGAAGCCCGAGCGACAGTGCACCCGTAAGCGTGGTGCCCGAGCGAGACGAGCCGGGAATGAGCGCCACGGCCTGCCACGCGCCGATGACCAGGGCATCGCGCCACCGCATGTCCGCCACGGTGCGCTGGTGCGAGGCCACCCGCTCCACGATGAACAGGATGATGGCCAGGATGATGAGGCTGGCGGAGATGATGTAGAGCGAGCGCAGCGACGTCTCGATGTACTTCTTGAAGGCCAGGCCGCACACGCCGATGGGGATGGTGCCCACGAGCACGAACCACGCCAGCCGGGACTCCAGGGTGGCGAACGGCTGGCGGCGCGCGAGGCCCTGGAAGAAGGCCACGGTGAGCTTCACCAGGTCCCCGCGGAAGTAGATGAGCACGGCGGCCACGGTGCCCAGCTGGATGACGGCGGAGTACGCGGCGCCCGGATCCTTCCACCCGAGCAGCTCCGGGACGATGCGCAGGTGCGCGGTGGAGCTGATGGGAAGGAACTCGGTGAGTCCCTGAACCAGGCCGAGAACGATGGCTTCGATGAGACTCATAAAGGTGAGGCCGGATGTAAGCCCTCCTACACCTGCCAGCAAGGGCCATGTCCACCCGGAGCCCTATCCATCCCCGAATACGTCAGCAGGTGTGCAGGGCCCGGACAGCGGTAGGCTCATGTCCGACCGACTATGCCCCCTGCCCCACCCTGCCCCTGCTCCTCCGGTCTGCGCTACCGGCAATGCTGTGCGCCCTACCACCGCGGCGAGGCCGAGCCGCCAGACGCCGAAGCCCTGATGCGCTCGCGCTACAGCGCCTTCGCGCTCAAGGACGCGGCCTACCTCTGGAAGACGCTGCACCCGGAGCACGCGGAGCGCTCCCGGCCAGAGGCCGACGTGGTGAAAGAGTTCCGGACGTTCACGCAGAGCCACCAGTTTCCGGGGCTGGTGGTGATGGACCGCCGGCCGCCGGACGAGCGCGGGGTGGCGCAGGTGCTCTTCTTCGCCAAGGTGTTCGAGAAGGGCAAGGACCGCTCCTTCGTGGAGCGCTCGAACTTCCGCCACGATGGAAAGGGCTGGCGCTACCTGTCCGGGGTGGGGTTCCGGCCGGCGGACCTGCCTGTGCCCCCGGAGCAGCTCACGCTGGAGACCTTTCCGAAGTGAAAAAAGCCCCGTCAGGATTTCGGGGCCATTTTCGTCCATGAAGGTAGCTGCCCGGCCGAAGAGGCCCTACACGCTCCTGGTAATCGATCTCACACATCGACGCGGTTCAACTCCGCCCTGGGCCTGGAAGGCTCGCCAACCAAACAGCGGCTTCTTCACTCGGGCAGCAACCTTTCCCCGCTCCTGAGCCTCCGGCTCAGGTCCCCTCGCTCCACGACGCCAGGTACTTGGCCTGCGCCTTGGTGAGCGTGTCGATCTTCACGCCGAGGCTCCTGAGCTTGAGCTGGGCGATCTCCTGATCGATGTGCTCGGGCACGTCGTAGACCTTGTTCTCCAGCGAGTCGTGGTTCTTCACCATCCACTCGCAGCACAGGGCCTGGTTGGCGAAGGACATGTCCATCACGCTGGAGGGGTGTCCCTCGGCCGAGGCCAGGTTGATGAGCCGGCCCTCGCCCAGCACGATGACCTTCTTGCCGCTCTTGAGCGTGAACTCCTCCACGAACTCGCGGAGGAAGGCCCGGCGCTTGGCCATCCGGTTCAGCGCCTTGAGGTCCAGCTCCACGTTGAAGTGGCCCGAGTTACACACGATGGCGCCGTCCTTCATCTTCTCGAAGTGCTCGCCGCGGATGACGTCGATGTTCCCCGTCACCGTGCAGAAGAAGTCGCCAATCTTCGCCGCCTCGCCCATCGGCATGACCCGGAAGCCGTCCATCACCGCCTCGAGCGCCGTGGTGGGGTCCACCTCCGTAACGACGACATCCGCGCCCATGCCCTTGGCGCGCATCGCCAGCCCGCGCCCGCACCACCCGTAGCCGGCCACCACGAACACGCTGCCCGCCAGCAGCCGGTTGGTCGCGCGGACAATCCCATCAATCGTCGACTGGCCCGTGCCGTACCGGTTGTCGAACAGGTGTTTGGTCTTCGCCTCGTTCACCCCGACGATGGGGTAGCCCAGCACCTTGTCCCGGGCCATCGCCCGCAGGCGGATGACGCCTGTGGTGGTCTCCTCGGTGCCGCCAATCACCTCTTTGAGCAGATCCTTGCGCCGCGTGTGCAGCACGCCCACCACGTCCGCCCCGTCATCCATGGTGATGTGCGGCCCGGGCTCCAGCGCCTGATCGATGTGCCGGTAGTACGTCTCGTTGTCCTCGCCCTTGATGGCGAACACCGACATGCCGTAGTCGGCCACCAGCGCCGCGGCCACATCGTCCTGCGTGGACAGCGGGTTGGACGCGCACAGCGAGACTTCTGCTCCGCCCGCCTTGAGCGCCACCATCAGGTTGGCCGTCTCGGCGGTGACGTGCAGACACGCTGTCACCCGCAGACCCTCGAGCGGCCGCTGCTTGAGGAAGCGCTGCTGAATCTGGAGCAGCACCGGCATGGTGCGCCCCGCCCACTCGATGCGTCCGCGCCCCTTGTCCGCCAGCGAGGGATCCTTGATGTCACAGTGCACGGGGGCGAAGCTGTGCTTCGACCTCTTGAGGCTGCTGAGCTTGGCCATGGTGGAAGGGCTCCCTCGGGGCGGCGAAAAGAAAAACGCGCGTGACCCTCAGGGGGCCACGCGCGCATTCAAATCAAAACGGCGCCGAAGCGACAGTCCTTACGGGCTGCCCACGGCCTTCAGGCGAGCCGGGCCGCCAATGGCCTCCACCAGCGCGTCCTTCTTGTCGGTGCGCTCCCAGGTGAACTCCTTCTCGGAGCGGCCGAAGTGCCCGTACGCGGCGGTCTTCTGGTAGATGGGCCGCAGCAGGTCCAGGTGCTCGATGATCTCGCGGGGGCGCAGGCCGAACACCTGGCGCACCGCCTGAGCAATCTTCCCCTCGTCCACCTTCGCGGTGCCGAACGTCTCCACCATCACGCTGACGGGGTCCGCCACGCCGATGGCGTAAGAGACCTGCACCTCGCAGCGGCTGGCCAGGCCCGCGGCCACCACGTTCTTGGCGATGTAGCGGCCCATGTACGCGGCCGAGCGGTCCACCTTGGACGGATCCTTGCCCGAGAACGCGCCGCCACCGTGACGGCCCATGCCGCCGTAGGTGTCGACGATGATCTTCCGGCCCGTCACGCCCGAGTCACCCATCGGGCCACCCACCACGAAGCGGCCCGTGGGGTTGATGAAGAACTTGGTCTTCTTGTCGATCAGCTTGGCCGGCAGCGCCTTGGCGATGACGTCCTCGCGGATGGCCTCGTGGATCTTCTTGTTGGAGATCTCCTCCGAGTGCTGCGTGGACACCACCACCGTGTCGATGCGCACCGGGCGGCCGCCCTTGTACTCCACCGACACCTGGCTCTTGCCGTCCGGGCGGATCCAGTCGTGCTGCTTGCGGCGCACCTCGGACAGCCGCCGGGTGAGCGCGTGCGCGTAGTGGATGGGGGCCGGCATCAGTTCCGGCGTCTCGTCGCAAGCAAAGCCGAACATCATTCCCTGGTCGCCGGCGCCCTGCTCCTTCTTGTTGTCCACGCCGCGGGCGATGTCCTGGCTCTGGCCCTCGATGGCCACCATGACGCCGCAGGTGTTGCCGTCATAGCCCATGGAGCTGTCGGTGTAGCCGATGCGGCAGATGGTGCTGCGGACGATCTTCGGGATGTCCACGTAACAGTTCGTCGTCACCTCGCCGGCGACGATGGCCAGGCCCGTCTTGACCAGGGTCTCCACGGCCACGCGGCCCTGGGGATCCTTGGTGAGGATGGCATCGAGCACCCCGTCGGAGATCTGATCGGCGATCTTGTCCGGGTGCCCTTCGGTAACGGATTCAGACGTGAACATGAAGTCGGTAGGCATGTCTTCTCGATGATAACGGGCAGGCAGGGCCAACGTGTAGCGCGCGGACAGTAGAAGGGGGTCCTTCGAGAGTCAAACGCTGAAACAAGCTGGGGAATTCGGCCTAATCGGGTCCAGGCGGGCAGGCGAGGCCCAGTCCTTCCCAAGTGAATTTTCCGGAGCGCGGGCCGTTCCCCTGAGCTACAGGAAGCCACCGCTTCCCTCGACAGGAACAAGGACCCGTATGAACGCCTGCCTCCGCACCGTCCCCCTGCTGGCTGCTCTCGTCATCTCTGCCACGGCGCTCGCCGCGCCCAACGAGGCGGTAACCAAGCCCGTGAAGACCGTGGTCCAGTCCGTGCGCTACAGCAAGGACCTGGCCGCCCTCAAGCACTTCGGCGGCGAGCAGCAGGCCAAGTTCCTGCTGGGGGATGCGTGGGACAAGGCCAGCGAGGCCCAGCGCAAGGAGTTCGTGCAGCTGTTCCACAACCTGTTCGCCAAGATTGCCTTCCCCAAGGTGCGCGACAACTTCACCAACCTGGCCGCCATCAACTACGAGGAGCCCGAGGTCAATGGCGACGAGGCGAAGGTGGGCTCCACCATCGTCATCAACCACCCGATGAAGAAGCAGGAGCTGAAGCTCAAGTACAGCCTGGCCAAGGCCAAGGACGGCTGGAAGGTGGTGGACGTGGCGGTGCTGGGTGACTCGATGCTCACCGGCATCCGCGACGACCAGGTGCGCCCGCTGCTCAAGGAGGGTGGCTGGGACGCGCTGATCAAGGCCATGCGCGAGAAGGACCAGGAGCTGGCCAAGGTTCAGCTCAAGTAGCCTGCCCGCTGGGTTACCTGCCCGGGCCTCCACCGCACGCAGTAGGAGGAGGCCGTCGAGCCGTATAGGCTCCGGCCTCTGGAGTGGAGCGCCCGGCCTGATGTCCACCTCTCACCTCTCTCAGCCACCTCGCAGCCGCCGCGAGCCCTCGGCCCGCGAGGTGGATGCCTTCTGCGTGCGCTACGCTCCGCGCGCTCCGGGCCATGCGGCGGTGAGGGATTTGTACCGGCTGCTCTACGCGCTGCCCACCGATGGGCTGGAGGCGCGCTTTGCCTGGGTGGAGCGGTGCCTTGCCTGGCTGCGTGAGCCGCGTGCCGCCCAGGGGCTCACCGAGAACGAGCAACCCGGGACCTCCGTGGCGGCCAGCCGGCTGGCCCTGCTGGTCCGGGTGCTCGAGGGCGAGACCTCCCTGCGGCAGGCGGTGGCACGGCTGGTGTCCGCCATCGTGGCCGAGGCCCGGGGGCTGAAGCTCTTCGCGCAGGTGGGGCTGCCCAGCCGCCAGGGCTTCTTCTCCGAGCTGACGGACCGCGTGCTGCGGCACCTGCTGCCGACTCCACCGGATCCCGAGCGCCTCTCGGAATTGTTGCTGCGGCTGTTCCCCGGCCCCTCGGACGTGGCCTGGTTGGAGGCGCTGCCTTCGGCGCCCATGGCGCGCCTCTTCTCCCTGGCCAGCGAGCCGCAGCCGCCCTTGCCGGCCCCCTCCAGCCTGCTGCGCGCCAACCTGGTGGACGCGCTCACCCTGCTGTCCACCCAGATGGCGGCGCTGGGGCTGGCCGAGGATGTGCGTGACCGCAGCCCCGGTGTCGCCTTCCGCGCCTCGCCCTTCCTGCGCCTGCGCCGCACGTGCGACAGCGTGCTCGCCCGGGACGCCGGGCCGGACACCCTGCGAGAGCTGAGCGCCTCGCTGACCGAGTGCCGGCAGGTGGTGGCCCTGGTCACCCGTCACCTGGAGCAGTCCGGGGTGAGCGTGGACCTGGTGTACCGGCTGGAGAGCCTGCGCCGCGGGCTGGACCGGATGGAGGCCATCTCCCGGGTGCTGGGCGCCGCCCAGGGAGAGGACCGCTGCCGCGAGGGACTGGCGCTGGTGACGGGGCTGCTGCGCCACTCGTACGCGGACCGCTCCGTGCGGGAGCTGACGCGCACCAACCTGCGGCTTCTGGCGCGCAAGGTCATCGAGCGCGCGGGGCACTCGGGCGAGCACTACGTCACCAGCACCCGGGCCGAGTTTCACGCCCTGGTGCACTCGGCCGCGGGCGGAGGGCTGATCGCCGCGCTCACCGCCGCGCTCGTGTTCTTCATCGGCGGCCTGGCGCTGGCGCCCTTCTTCGTGGGGCTCCTCGCGGCGCTCAACTACGCGGGCAGTCTGCTGCTCATGCAGGCGCTGGGCTTCACCCTGGCCAACAAGCAGCCCTCGATGACGGCGGCCACACTGGCGAGCGCCATCGGTGAGGACTCGGGCTCGCGCACCGGGCGGCTGGCGCGGCTGTTGGAGCTCATCCCGCGAATCACCCGCTCTCAGCTGGCCGCGTCCCTGGGCAACCTCAGCTGTGTGCTGCCCGCCGCCGTGGGCCTGGCGCTGGCCTTCCAGCTCGCCACCGGGCGCCCGCTGCTCACCCCGGAGAAAGCCACCGCCGTGGTGGAGTCCCTTCACCCCTGGCGCAGCGCCACCCTGCTGTGGGCCGCGCTCACCGGCGTGCTGCTGTGGGTGTCGAGCGTGGCGGGCGGATGGCTGGAGAACTTCTTCGTCTATCGCCGCATCCCCGAGGCGCTCGCTCACCACCGGGGGCTGCGCCGGCTGCTCGGCGAAGCCGGGGCACAGCGGCTCGCGGACGGAGTGCTGCACCACATCTCCGGCGTCGGCGGCAGCCTGGTGCTGGGTGTGCTGCTGGCAGGGGTTCCCGGCGTGGGCAGCTTCTTCGGCGTCCCCCTTGATGTGCGCCATGGCACGCTGACCTTCGGCGCGCTCGCCTTCGCCGGGTGCGCCTTGGGCCCGGACGCGGTGATGCAGCCCGGCTTCCTGACCGCCCTGCTGGGCGTACTGGCCATTGGCACGCTCAACTTCGGCGTCTCCTTTACGCTGGCGCTGGCCGTGGCCCTGCGGGCCCGGGAGGCCTCCTTGCGCGACGGGGTGCTGCTGCTGCGGATGCTGGCCGCCCGCCTGCTCAGGGAGCCCCGTACCTTCCTGCTGCCTCCTCATGAAGAGCCTGGGGCCGAGCTGACCGAATCGCCCAGCCCCGAGGAGGGTTCCGCACCGGCTCCGGGGGGACCTGGCGCCTGAGGTAGGAGAGCGGCCGGGCACTCAAGCTCGGCTTCCGGGCGGGGCCATTTGCCGCTAGGGTCGCTCGCAATGAGCACCTCGTCCCATCCCCCCAACCGCTTCTCGCTCGCCTACGCCAGCCTCATGGTTCGCAGGCCTGGCACGGTCCTGCTCGTCATCCTCGCGCTGCTCGCGGGCGCGCTGTGGGGCACCAGCAAGCTGCGCATCAACTCCAACCAGCTGGACCTCATCTCGCAAGAGCTGCCCGAGGTGAAGGAGGTCAAGCGCGTCATCGACATGGTGGGTGGCAGCGGCTACCTCATGCTCACGCTGCGGGGAGACGACGAGGCCACCCTCAAGCGCGTCTCGGATGACCTGGCGGCGCAGCTCCAGGCGGACACGGAGAACGTCCGCTTCCTCACCTACAAGATGCCGGTCGAGTTCGTGCAGGAGAACATGGTCCTCTTCATCAAGACGGAGGACCTGGCCGAGGGCAAGCGCCGCATCTCCGCGTACATGAAGGATCAGCTGCGCCGCAACAACCCCTTCTACATCGAGCTGAAGAAGACCGAGCCGGTGAAGCTGGACCTGCAGGACCTGATCGAGAAGTACTCCAGCGTCGGCAAGAAGAGCATCCGCGACGACTACTACATCTCGCAGGACCGCAAGATGCTCCTGCTGCTCATCAAGCCGATGTGGGACACCAACGAGATCGGCAAGACGAAGGTCTACGTCGACAAGCTCAACAAGGACCTGGCCGCGTACTCGGCGTCGAACAAGGCCGGCGAGGGCAGCACGGCGGTCAAGCTGGTGGAGGACTACTCGCTGATGGGCGACAAGAAGACGGTCGCCTACGGCTTCACCGGTTCCTACAAGACGGCGGTGGATGACTCCTACGCCATGGAGGAGTCGCTGGGCCCCGTGGCGTTCTACGCGTTCGCGGCCATTCTGCTCATCACCATCGCGTTCTTCCGCAAGTGGGCGCCCACCGTCATCGTGGTGACCGGCATGGTGATTGGAACCATCATCACCATGGGCTTCACCTACGCGACGATTGGTGAGCTCAACATGGTCACCAGCATCCTGGGCGGAATCCTGATGGGGTTCGGCATCGACTTCGGCATCCACTTCATCTTCCGCACGAGGCTGGAGCTGGGCGCGGGCAAGCCGTACGACGTGGCCATCCGCGACGCCATCATCAACGCGGGCCGCCCGGCGCTGGTGTCCGCGGTGGTGACGGCCGGCTCGTTCTTCGTGCTGATGGTCAGCGAGTTCCGCGGCTTCAGCCAGTTCGGCTTCCTGGCCGGCTGCGGCACGCTCATCCTCGGCTTCACCCTCTTCGCCTGGAGCCCGGCGCTGCTGGCGCTCGCCGGCCGCATCAACCCCGCCTGGCCGCAGAAGCTCATCGGCGTG
>DASVVJ010000271.1:0-8147 GCA_036389955.1 Myxococcaceae bacterium | reverse complement strand
CCCGGGATTGCGCGCCTGCTGGACCGGGGCGGGTCGCAGCCGCCTGGCAGCAACGAGTACCCCTTCTTCGTTATGGAGTGGGTGCAGGGCACGCCCCTGTATGCCTGGGCCGAGCAGCACTCGCCCTCGGGAATGCAGATGTTCCGGGCTCTGGCACGGTTGGCTCGGGCGCTGGAGGCAGTGCACGCCGCCGGAGCCGTGCACCGGGACGTGAAGGGAGACAACATCCTGGTCCGGCTGTCGGACAGGTTGCCGGTGCTGATCGACTTCGGCTCGTGCCACTTTGAGGGGGCACAGCGGCTGACGTGGCAATCCTTGCCACCGGTCACTCTGGATTATCTGTCCCCGCAGGCGAGGCTGTTCTACATCCACTTGCAGCACCAGCCGGACGGCTATTACCCACCCTGCGCGGCGGATGACCTGTATGCGCTGGGAGTGACGGCCTATCGGCTGGTGATGGGCCAGTACCCACCGCCCATGCAGGTGCGTCAGGATGAGCACGGCGCGTGGCAGGTGAGAAGCCCCGACGTCAGGCCGCTGCTGGAGAGCAACCCCCGGGTAGAGCCGGTGCTGCGGGAGGTGATGGTCCGCCTGCTCTCGGACGCTCCAGAGGCGCGAGGCACGGCGGGGCAGGTGGCCGAGGCGCTGGAAGCCGGGGCGGGTGGCGCTGAGCACCCAGAGCCTTCCAAGCCACCTGTGCGAGCACGGGCCAGGAAGCCGTGGCTGGCGCTGGCGACCGCGGGAGCCTGCACGGTGCTTCTGTGGCACGCAAAGCCGCTGCTCGTACCGCCCGGCCCCAGCTCGCGGACTCCCGAGGCGGGGACGGTGGCCGTAGGAGACACCTCGCCCACCGAGCCTCAGGCGTCCAATGCTCCTGGTCCGGAGAAGAAGCCCCTGGCTCAGGCGCCGCTTCCCGAGCCGCGCCCGGGGCAGATCCGTCCCAACAAAAAAGGCCAGTGCCCGGGCCTCCAGCAGGTTGCGATCAATGGAGGCTGCTGGGTCGAGAGCTCCCTGGCAAACGCTCAAGCCTGCTCTGAGAGCGGCTACGTCTTCTTCCAGGGCAGGTGCTTTGGCCCCGCCCTCGAGCCTCCCAGAAAGCCACAGCCCACCTCAAGCCCATCGGAAGCGCGCTAGTCGGCCGGTGGCTACTGCCGGCCAGTCGGTATCGGCGCATGAGCCCGCTGCCGACTGGTCTGGACCTGTCCCAGACGACGTTGACGGTTTACGAGAAGGAAGCGGCGGACCTGGCTCGCGCCGGGACTGAACCCCGCCGGACGCGGGGCCTCCTGGGGCTCGCGTGAGGGTGCGCGGCTGCCCTTCCAGGCGAACATTCACCTGGAGCGCCAGGGGAGGCGACACGCGCAGCTTGATCGGCTCCATGCCGTCCCGGAACACGCGGGTGTCCGAGATCCCGGGGAGGTGGCCCCGGCGCCCTTTCGCCTGCGAGAGTGCCTCGAGCGCTCAGGACGAGCTCCACAGCGCTTGCGCTGGAGCGTGTTCTCAGCCGTAGAGCTTCGCCACGCCGTGGATGTTGTCGCCGCCATGGCCCGCGGCGATGGCCTCCTGGTAGAGCGCGCGGGCGGCATCGGCGGTGGGGGTACGGCTGCCCACGGCGCGGCCCGCCTCGGCGATATAACGGAAGTCCTTCTCCACCAGCGCGATGGGGAACAGCGGGTCGAACTTCCTCGCGGCGATGAGCGCCCCCGCCCCCTTCGCCGCCAGGCTCGTCACCGGCATCGCGCCCAGCGTCTCCACCGCCTTGCTGGCCTCGATGCCTGACTTCTCCAGCAGCGAGAGCACCTCGGCCATCGCGGCAATCTGAATGCCGAACAGCGCGTTGACCGCGAGCTTCATCGCCGCGCCCGCGCCCATGGGGCCCAGGTGGTGCACCGCGGCCCCCATCGCGGAGAGCAGCGGGCGCAGCTCCTCCACCGGGCCCGCCTCGCCTCCCACGAGGAAGAGCAGCTGGCGCGCCTCGGCCTGTGGCCGGGAGCCCGCCACCGGGGCATCCACGAAGCGCACGCCCCGCGAGGCCGCGCGCGCCCCCAGCGTCTTCACCCAGCCGGGGGTCAGCGTGCTGTGTTCGACCGCGAGACTTCCCTCGGCCATGCCGGCCAGCGCACCCGTCTGTTCGTTCAGCCAGACGTCCCGGGAGGCCTCGTCATCCGTGAGCATCGCGCAAACAACCTGAGCGCCCGTGACGGCCGCGCGGGGCGTGGCGTGCAGGCTGGCGCCTGCCTCCACCAGCGGGGCCGCGCGCTGCGGCGATCGGTTCCACACCGACACCGTATGGCCCGCCGAGAGCAGGTTCCTGGCCATGCGCGAGCCCATGGCACCCAATCCAAGAAAGGCGATCTTCGTCATCCGTGTTCTCCCATGTCCCGCCGGGGCTCCAGCGCCCCGCCGCGAGCGGCATGCAGCGGTGTAGCTATTCCGTCTGGGGCTTCCCACACCCGTTTCGGACTAGAATTCATTCCATCCGAGGAGAGGTGAAATCCCGTGGATCGACTCGCCGCCATGCAAGCCTTCGTCCGTCTCGTCGAGGCGGGCTCGTTCTCCGCTGCCGCCGCGGAGCTGCGCGTCAAGCAGTCCACGGTGAGCAAGTGGGTCGCTGCGCTCGAGGAGCAGTTCGGTGCCCAGCTCGTCGAGCGCACCACGCGCAGCCAGCGGGTGACCGAGCCCGGACAGCGGTTCTATGAGCGGGCCCGCGAGCTGCTCGCCGCCTACGAAGAGGCCACCCATGAGCTTCAGGAGCGCGCCCCCGAGCCCCGGGGCCTGCTGCGCGTCAGCGTGCCCACCGTTTTCGGGCGGCTCTTCGTCGTGCCGCACGTCGCCCGGCTCATGAGGCGCTATCCCGAGCTGGAGCTGGAACTCGTCTTCAGCGACCGCTACGTGAACCTCGTCGAGGAAGGCATCGACGTGGCCATCCGCGTGGGCTTGCCCGCGGACTCCACCTTCCGGGCCCGGAAGCTCGGGGAGACGCGGCGGCACCTCGTCGCCTCACCGGGGTACCTTGAGCAGCATCGGGCCCCACGGACTCCCAGGGAGCTCAAGGAGCACTCGTGCCTGCTGCACACCGGGCTGCGCACCGGTGACGTCTGGTCCTTCCGGCGCGGAGGCAAGGCGGTCCAGGCGCCCGTCCGGGGCCGGCTCTCCGCCAACAACAGCGAGGCGGTACTGGTGATGGCGCGTGCGGGGCTGGGCGTCGCGCTGCTGGCTGAGTGGCTCGTCGAGGCGGACCTGAAGAGCGGCCGTCTCGTCTCGCTCATGCCGGACTATGCGCCCCCGCCCGCACCCATCCAGGCGGTGATGCCACCTGGCAAGTACCTTCACCCGCGCGTGAGAGCCTTCATCGACTTCCTCGCGGACGCCGCATTCTCTCGGCCGCCCTTCGTGTAGCGGCTCGCGGCCTCTCGCTTCCTCGCCCCGCCCCTGATAGAGGGGCACGCCCGATGCGTCCTGTTCACCGCTGGTCACTCTATGCCCTCTTCGCGGCGAGTGGCTTCGCCGCGCTCTCCCTCCAGGTCATCTGGCAGCGCGTGCTGTCGCTGCACGCGGGGGTGGACCTGTTCTCGGCCACCACGGTGGTGGCCGCGTTCATGGCGGGCCTGGGGCTGGGCAGCCTGCTGGGCGGCGTGTGGGCGGACCGGCTCTCTCCTCGCGGCGCGCTGCTGGCGTTCGCGGCCTCCAAGGTGGGGGCGGGGCTCTACGCGCTCGTGAGCTTGTGGCTGCTCTACGACGGCTACCGGGCGCTGGTGCCCTATGTGGCGGGGATGGCCACGGCGTTTGCCTTCCACTTCGTGCTGCTCGTCATCCCCACCAGCCTCATGGGCCTGTCGCTGCCGCTGCTCGCGCGCGGGGTGGTGCGAGCCGCGGGGGAGATTGCGCCCCGGGTGAGCCGGCTGTACGCCGCCAACACCCTGGGAGCCGCGGCGGGGGCGGCGCTCACCGCGTACTGGCTTTTGGGTACCTTCGGCTTCACCGGCGCCGTGCGCCTGTGCGCGGCCCTCAGCCTGCTCACCGGCCTGGGCGTCTTCATCCTCTGGCAGGTGGCCGGGGAGGGCGCCGCCCCTGTCCCCCGCGAGCAGGAGGCGGGGGCACCGGAGTCTCCCGGCGCCCGCGCGGCGGTGCCCGGGTGGATGCTCCTCTACGGCCTCACTGGCGCCGCGGCACTGGGGCTCGAGGTGCTCTACTTCCGCATCGTGGACTCCATCGTCCGCTCCAACTCATACACCTTCGGCCACGTCCTCGCGCTGTACCTGCTGCTGCTCGCCGCAGGCACGGCCCTGGCGTCGCGGTGGGCCGGCCGTACCTCCCGCCCCGAGAGCTGGTTTCTGTGGCTGCAGTTCGGCATCGGCGTGTTCAGCATGTGGGGCATTACCACGCTCGTCCTCCTGCCCAAGCTGCCGGTCCTCTCCCAGTTCGTCACGGACTACTTCCTGAGCGGCGGCTTCATGCATGGCCCTTTGACGGAGGGAGACGGGCGCACGGTGAAGCGCTTCTTCTTCGCGCACCTGGTCGCGCCGCTGCTCCTCATGGGCCCGCCGGTGTTCCTCATGGGGGCCTCCTTCCCGTTCATCCAGGCCGTGGTCGCCAGGCGCGTGGAGAGCCTGGGCCGGCGCACGGGCACGCTTTTGGCCGCCAACATCCTCGGCAACGTGGCGGGCAGCATCCTCACGGGCTTTTTGCTGCTCGACCGGCTCGGCACCGTGGGGACACTGCTGCTGTGGTGCGGGGGCCTGGGGCTGGCGGGACTGGCCGCGGCCTGGCGCGAGCCCCGGGGCCGGCATCGGGTGGGGCGGCTGGCCGCAGCCGCGCTGGTGCTGGGCCTCTCGGTGGCCGTCGTCCCCTCCGGCCCTCGGCTGTGGGCCTACCTGCACGGTGCGGCGCCGGAGCGCTTCGAGGTGGTGGAGGACCGCGCCTGCGTCAATGCGTACATCGAGCATGAGGAGGACACCATCCTCTACATCAACGCCGCGCATCAGAACGGCTACCGCTACGATGACTTCCACATCCTCATCGGCCTGCTGCCCTCGCTGATGCATCCGGCCCCCGAGCGTGCGCTCGCGGTGGGGCTGGGGAGCGGGTCCACCGCCTACGGCCTGTTGATGGATCCGCGCATGCAGCGCATCCAGTGCGTGGAGGTCTGCGGCGGGGAGATTCAGCTGCTCGAGTCGCTGGCACGCAAGGGCATGGCCCCGCCGCGGCTGCTGCTGGCGGACCCGCGCGCGCGGCTGGAGGTGGGGGACGGGCGCAAGGCGCTGCTGAGCGCGCGCGAGCCCTTGCAGGTGGTGACGGTGGACGTCATGCGCCCGCAGAGCGCCTACAGCGGGAACGTGTACTCGGTGGAGTTCTACGAGCTGGTGAAGTCACGGCTCGCCCCTGACGGCCTGTTTGCCCAGTGGGTGCCCACCGACCGGGTGCTGCACAGCGCGGCGTCGGTCTTCCCGCACATGCTGCTGTTCGACGTGCCGAGCTATTACGGCTCGCGCTTCATGGTGGCCAGCCCTCAGCCGCTGACGTTCAACCGCGAGCAGGTCCTGGCCCGCCTGGCGGGGGTGGACCTGGAGGGGCGACTGCCGAGCCGCAGGGAGTCCATTACCCGCTACCTCCAGTCGGTAGACCCCCAACCCCTCTCCGCCGAGCAGCGCCTGGCCACCGAGGAGCGGTTGCTCAACCACGACCTGTTCCCTCGCGACGAGTACTTCCTCCAGTCGCGCTGAGAGGCAGAAGGCACCAAGCGCCGCAAAGGCCCGAGATCACAGCGTCAGTGACGAATTCGTTACAGGGCCCGAGGCGAGGCGTGGGGCAGAGCAGGCCCCATGTCAGCAGAAACGGAGCTGCCCCCCTCCTCCTCACACGTCCGGACTTGCTAGGCTGTCGGGCTTCGGCGCAGGCACAGGAGCGCGCACCATGGAAGAGGTTCAGAAAGAGCGCCAGATCAAGCTCATCGTCCCCTTGGAGAAGGAGGCGGACGACTATCCCCCCGTCGACTACGAGGAACTCTGGTCCACGCCCTCGGGAGAAGGGCTCTTCCGCATCGAGAACATCCCCTTCTTTGCCCGAGGCCTTTCCCGCGGAGACATCGTCTCCGCCGTGGCCGATGAGGAGGGCCTACGCGTCCAGGAGGTCGTCCACATCTCGGGCCACAGCACCATCCGCCTGCTGATCAAGCGCGAGGAGGCCGTCCCCACCGTCATCGAGAAGTTCGAACGACAGGGGTGTGACAGCGAAACCACCTTCGGCAAGCTGGTAGCCCTGGATGTCCCACCCACCGTCCCCCTGGAGGATCTCCTGGAGAAATTGGAGATGGGGTTCGCACAATCGGAGTGGGAATACGAGGAAGCGTGCATCCGCGAGCCGGAAGATGCATCCACAGAAACAGAAGGGGCCTGAGTCCCCATCTCATCCTCTCACAGGATGAGAATTCATCGCGGCACTCAACATCAGGCCTTCCCCCAAGACAATCGCTCCAGGAAGTCATTCCCTCACCGAGCTTCGCAGGAGAAAAACCATGTCCCGTATCAACGGCGGCCCCCATCAGCCCCCCTCGACGCAGAAGACGCACAAGACGCAGGCCCCCGCGCCCAAGGTCCAGGCGCAGAAGAAGCAGGCCCCCGCGGCGCCGGCCAAGAACACGGTGGCCCAGCCCAAGGGCGACCGGTTCGACACCAAGACGAAGGCGACCGGCTCGGTGAACTCCAAGCCCGTGGGCGCCCCCCCCGACCGCATCACCAAGGACTTCTCCACCAGCGCGCGCAACCAGATCAACCACCTGGCCAACTCCGCCACGAAGAAGGCCACCGTCAACCAGGATGGCTCGGAGACGCGCAAGCTCGAGGGCAAGACGGGCAATGGCAAGTCGCACGAGGTGGAGCTGACCACCAAGAAGGGCCTGCTGCGCGAGGCCCAGACCAAGTACAGCAAGACCACCAAGCAGACCGACAAGAGCGGCACCACCCACACGACCAAGTACGAGGCCGCCGGCAAGAGCGACATGTTCGGCCGCACCACGTCGTCTCAGTCCAAGCAGGTCTCCCAGACGACGGGTGACGCGACCCAGGGGGGCGAGCTCACCAAGACCCAGGGCCGCACCGAGGCGCGCGATCAGTTCGGCATCAAGAAGGAGTCCACCAGCCAGGGCACGAAGTTCAAGACGGGCACCGACGACAAGAACCACACCACCCAGAGCCAGAGCCAGACGGTCACCACGGATCGGTTCGGCAACAAGGCCGTCGTCAACGAGAGTTCCACCGCCCGCCAGAACGGCAAGCACACCGTCACCACGGGTAGCAAGAACACCCAGGGCACGGAGCTGAACACCAGCTCGTCCGCCAAGTTCGAGGAGGGCAAGTACTCCGTCGGCGAGTCGGCGGACTGGAAGAAGCACCGCGTCAACAGCGAGAAGACCTACAGCCGCGAGTACCAGCGCAAGGACGTGAAGGAGCCCGGTGGCTTCAGCCCGGTCAACGAGAAGGACAAGCTGAGCAAGCTCCAGCAGGGAGCGGACGCGCTCGCCGCCGTGGGGCCCAAGAAGGAGCTGTACAAGGGCGAGATCGCCAAGGACAAGATGAAGGAGAACAACTGGGTCAAGGGCAAGGATGGCAAGCCTGACCCGAACACCTTCGTCGGGACGCGGAACGGCTACGCGGGCAAGTACGAGGTCACCCTGAACGCCGGTGGGGTGGATGCGTCGGGCAACATCGAGCGCAAGCACGGCATCTACGCGGAGAAGAAGACGCCGGACATCGATGAGGCCAAGGGGGGCCGGCAGCTCAGCGGCGCCGCCAAGGCCGAGGTCAAGGCCAGCGCCGAGGGCAAGGCCAAGCTCAACAGCAATGGCGTGGATGCGTCCGGCAGCGCGAAGATCGGCGGGACGCTCGAGGCGTCAGTCACGGGCAAGGCCCAGAGCAAGAGCGTCACCATCGCGGGCGAGAAGCTGAATGTGGGCGCCGAGGGCACCGCCAAGGTGTCCGCCCAGGCCACCGCCGAGCTCAACGCCAAGGTGAAGATCACCCGGAACCCGAAGTCCGCCATCATCGAGGGCGGCGCGGGTGCCTCCGCCGTCGTCAAGGCCGAGGCCGAGGGCAAGCTCAGCGCGGGCCCGTTCGCCGTCAAGGGCAACGTCTACGGCAGCGCGGGCGCCG
>DASVVJ010000270.1:0-2536 GCA_036389955.1 Myxococcaceae bacterium | reverse complement strand
AGATGATCCAGCTGACCCAGGAGATGACCGAGACGATGCGCCAGTGCGAGGCGCTGCGCTCTCAGGTCACCGTCCAGGAGGAGTACTCGCTGGGCCATGCGGTGGCCATCAACTGGGTACGGCAGGGCGGTGGGCTGATGCTCGCGAGTGATCCCGAGCAGCGGATGCATCGGACGATCAACCTCATCGGCCAGAACCTGACGGCCCAGTCGGCCCGGCCCACGCTGGAGTGGACCTTTGGCGTGCTGGAGGAACCTCAGGCCATCAACGCGGCTTCCGCTCCCGGCGGCTACGTCTTCGTCACCCGGGGGCTGGTGAAGCGCGTGCAGAACGAGGCGCAGCTGGCGGGAGTGCTCGCCCACGAGATTGCCCATGTGGTGCTCAAGCACGCGATGACGCGCTACGACGCGGTGAAGGTGCACCAGTGCAAGCTGGCGGCGAACTTCCGGGCCAGCCAGCGCATGGTCCGGCAGATGAACAAGGACGTCATGCCCGCGGAGATGAGCCACCTGCTCGAAGCCCTGGGGAACACCGGCGTGCTGGACTTCGAGAAGAACCCGGGCCTGCTGCGCCAGCTCACGGATCCGCTCGTCGAGCAGCTCGTCCAGCAGGGCTACGCTCACGAGGACGAGTTCGCCGCGGATGCGATGGCCCTGCACCTCATCGCCTCGGCGGGGTACGACCCGGCCGAGTACGTCACCTTCCTGGGCATCCTGGAGGAGGGGCGTGGCTTCTCGCACCACCCCAGTAACCAGGAGCGCCAGAAGCGGCTGGTCGCGCTGCTCGACGCCGCGAAGAAGCCGGGAGACGACTTCCCCGAGCTGCCCGCCAGCCCCCAGGGGCTGGTGAAGCTGCCCGTGCCAGCGGAGCTTGCCGCGGCCCGCTAGGCTCTACGAGAGAATCGAGGACTGCATGCGCATCACAGGAAAGAAACGGGTGGCCTTACTGGCCGTGTTTACCGCGAGCCTGGCCTTCGCCCAGAAGCCCGCGGAGAAGCCCAAGGGCACGCTGTACGTGAAGGCCCGCAACACCCGGCTGATGGCCAGCGCCTCCCCCACCGCGGATGCGATCGCCATCCTCCAGCCGGGTCAGCAGGTGGACTGGCTGGGGGCGGACCCCAAGAACGGCCAGTGGCACCAGGTGGTGTTCGGCAAGAAGAAGGGCGTGGTGTTCCAGTCCAACCTCTCCAAGCAGCCCCCACGCATGGAACTCGTCGCCCAGGACGGCTCGACTCAGCCCAAGGACCCCGTGGCGTTCGCCAACTCGGGCGCGGCGGTGAAGGGACTGGCCAAGGGCGCCATCGACTACGGGCAGGCCAAGGGCACGAAGTTCGACGATGCCTCCAAGCAACTCCAGGCGCTCGAGGTGCTCGCGGAGACGATCACCCCTGATCAGCTCGCCGCGCATGCGCGCGGCGCGGGGCTCTTCCCGGTGGTGGGCCCGCGTGAGACGACGGCCTCGCGAGGTGGCAAGTGAGCGCACGCGCCGGGTGGCTCTGCGTGGCCACACTCGGGCTGCTGGCCACGTCGTGCAAGGGAATGCAGGTGCCCAACCTGAAGAATCCCAGCTCGATGGTCCGCACCGCGGAGACCGTGGGCCGCACGGCCAACGAGAGCGCCGAGTGCAAGAAGCTGAGCAACGATATCCCCGTCTCCGAGGAGTACGCCCTGGGTGGCGCGGTGGCCATCAACTGGGTGCAGCGGGGCGGTGGGCTGATGATGAAGGATGATGCGGGCTCCAAGCTCCACACCTTCGTCAACCTGGTGGGCAGGAACCTGGCCGCGCAGTCGCCTCGCCCCACGCTGAGGTGGACCTTCGGCGTGCTTCAGGATCCCCAGGCCTTCGACGCGGTGTCCGCTCCCGGTGGCTACGTCTTCGTCACCCGGCGGCTGCTCCAGGGCGTGGAGAATGAGGCCCAGCTCGCGGGCGTGCTCGCCCACGAGATCGCCCACATCACGGCCAAGCACGCGCTGACGCGCTATGGCCAGGTGAAGGTGAACCAGTGCCAGAAGAACGTGTGGGGCAAGGGCATCGGCACGCTGCTGGATCTCAACGCGAACCTGCAGGTGCTGACGAAGCTGACCGATGAAGTCGTGGACTCCATCGTCGAGAACGGCTTCGGCAAGGAAGACGAGTTCGCCGCGGACGAGCTGGCCGTCCGGCTGATGGCCTCCGCCGGGTACGACCCTCACGAGTTCATCCGGTTCCTGGGGAAGATTCCGGACAGCGGAAGCACCTTCTCCAACCATCCGCGCAAGGTGGACCGCGTGAAGCGCCTGGTGGCGCTGCTGGAGTCCGCGAAGAAACCCTCCGAGGAGTTTCCCGAGCTGCCCGCCAGCACCGAGGGCTTTGCCAAGCCCCCGCTGCCCGCCGAGTTCTCCGTGGTGAAGGGCCCGGTGGCCAGCGGGAAGCCGTAACCCTCACCCCCGCCCTCTCCCGAAGGGAGAGGGGGTTTAGCGCGCGGAGGCGGTGCTCAGCGCCCGGTGCACCGCCTCGAGCGCCTTGCGCGCCTCGAGCAGCTCCGCGCGCTCGGCGG
>DASVVJ010000269.1:0-5272 GCA_036389955.1 Myxococcaceae bacterium | reverse complement strand
CAGGGATGGTCCTCGACAACCGCATTCGGCTCTTCGTGGTGCTTGCCGGGGTGTTCTGCACCGCGCTCGTCGTGGGGGACATCCTCAGCGTGAAGCTCTTCGAGGTGCAGCTGGGGCCCATCGTCTCGGTGATGTCAGTGGGCATCGTGCTGTTCCCGGTGACGTTCGTGCTCACCGACACCCTCAACGAGTTCTACGGGCAGAAAGCGGCGCGCTTCGTCACCTGGGCGGGCCTGGGCATGGCGCTGTTCGCCTTCTCCGCCATCTACGTCGTGCTGGGCATCGAGTGGGCGCCGCTCACCCGCGCGTCCGACTACCGGGGCACCGTCGAGAACTCCTTCAACAACGTCTTCGGCGGCTCGCAGCGCATCCTGCTGGCGTCGATGGCCGCCTACGTCATCGGCCAGCTCATCGACATCGCCCTGTTTCACCTGCTCAAGCGCCGCACGCACAACCGCATGCTGTGGTTGCGCGCCACCGGCTCCACGGTGGTGTCCCAGCTCATCGACACCGTGGTGTTCCAGAGCATCGCGTGGGCGGGAGTGCTGCCCCCGGGCGTCATCACCCGCATCATCCTCACCTCTTATGTGGTGAAGCTGCTGGTGGCGGTGGGGCTCACACCCATCATCTATGGCGTCCATGCGCTGCTGGAGCGCTGGCTGGGCCTCAAGCCCGTGGTGCTGAGTGACAACGGTGAGCCGCTAACGCCCACCGCGTAGACGCTACTCGTCCTCGCCCTGGTAGACACAGCCGCTGGTGCACGTCTCACGGATCACCACCTGGCTGAGCTGGGGCAGGGTGGGGCGCAGCCGCCGCCAGATCCACTTCGCCAGCACCTCGCTGGTGGGGTTCTCCAGCCCTTCAATCTCGTTCAGGTAGTAGTGGTCCAGCCGGGCCTGCAGCGGGGCGAACGCGGTCTTCAGGTCCGCGAAGTCCATGATCCACCCCGAGCGCTCACCGATCGGTCCGCGCACGTGGATCTCCACGCGGTAGCTGTGCCCGTGCAGCCGGCTGCACTTGTGGTCGGCCGGGACATGCGGCAACCGGTGGGCTGCCTCGAAGGTGAACTCCTTGAAGATCTCCACGTGCACTCCGGGTGAAACGAACGAGATGCGCCTGCGGGCTCCTGCTCTTACACACGCCCACGCGGGACGCATCCATTTTCCTGCATCCGCCTCTTCCAACCTCCCGAAATCGTGTGTGCCCCCGGCTCGCCCTGCGGCCTGGCAGGCATGAGTTGCGGGTCCGGGGCGGAATGATCAGCGCACGCGACGTGTCCGGCGCCCAACCCGCGGCGAGTTCCATCGCCGCCACCCACACCCGGAGTCTGGATGCGGAACAAGTTGGCCCTTGTGGCATTCGGTAGTGCTGTTGCTCTCTCGCTGCTCGGTTGCGATCAAGCTCCCGGTTCGAACCTCACGGGCTCTTTTGACCCTTCCCAGGGCGACGTGGAATCCCTCCTGCCCATGGAGCCCGCCAGCCCAGCGCTCACGCCGTCACCAGTCGAGCCCCTGGCTCCTGCTGCCCAGGCGAGCGCCCTCTCAACGCTGGGCCAGTCCACCTCGGCCCTGACCACGTACTCGCGCATCCTCTGGGTGGCGCCGGGGGGCAGTGACACGGCGGACGGCTCTCAGTCGCGGCCCTACCGCACGGTGGCCAAGGCACTCTCGCTGGTGAAGCCGGGCGAGGCCATCTACCTGGCCACCGGCACCTATTATGAGCGGTTGAAGCTGGAGGAGCGCGGTGGCTCTGCCTCGCGTCCCCTCACCCTGCGCGCCGCGCCCAACGCCACGCCTGTCATCAAGGGCGGCACGGGCAGCTCCACGTCGATGATCGACGTGCGTGGCGCGTACTGGACCATCGAAGGCCTCACCGTGGACGCAGCGGGCGACCGGGCCTTCGCGGTGCTGTGGCGCGGCAAGGGCGCGCACCACGGCGTGCTGCGTGGCAGCAAGATGAAGAACGGCACCTCCGGCGCGGGCGTCAACGTGGCCGAGTACGCCAGTGACGTGCTCATCGAGAACAACGAGATCCACAACTTCCAGAAGGCCGGCGGCGGTGACAGCCATGGCCTCATCCTGCAGACCACGGCTCGCAACGTCGTGGCGCGTGGCAACGACATCCACCACAACTCCGGTGACGCCGTGCAGTGCCTCGGTCCCGAGGGCGGAGCCACCATTTCCGGCACCCCGTTCGACAACCTGCTGCTCGAGGACAACGAGCTGCACGAGAACCGTGAGAACGGCGTGGACATCAAGACGTGCACCCGCGTGGTGCTGCGCGGCAATCACATCTGGGGCCACAAGCGCTCCTCCTCCTCGGGCGGCGAGGGCGTGGTGGTGCACATGTCCGCGCGCGACATCACCCTGGAGGACAACGTGCTGCGCGGCAACGGGCGTGGCATCAACGTGGGCGGAGTCCGCGTGGGCTCGCCTCCCACCCGCGTCGTCCTGCGCCGCAACGTGCTGCTCGATGGCTACAGCGCCGATGGCAATGACGGCGTGGGCATCCGGGTAGACACCTCCACCGACGTGAAGGTGCAGCACAACACCTTCTGGAACATGCCCGGCGCGTGCCTCTACTTCGGTTACGGGGGCACGGGGCCTTCGCAGGGGCTGGATGCGCGCAACAACATCCTGTCCAACTGCGGCGTGGCCCTGCGCGTGGGCCCGGGACGCGGAGGCGCGGTGGTGAACAACAACCTCTACTCCCGCAGCAGTGGCTCGGCCCGCTTCCGTCTGGACGGGGTGGACATGAGCTTTGATCAGTGGCGGTCCAAGACGGGGCTGGATGGGCGCTCGGTGGAGCGCGCTCCCGCCTTCACCAACACGAACCTCGAGGACTTCACCCCGGGAACGGGTTCCCCGGCGCGCGACACAGGTGTAGCACTCGGCCTGCCCTACTGTGGGACAGGGCCGGATCTCGGCGCGCGGGAGGCGGGCTGCACCTGAGGCTGAAGCACGTGTAGACTCCAGGCCTCCCGCCTGGAGTCCCCTGCTTCGTGTCGTCCTCCGGAACCATTCTCGGCGTCGCCCTGCTACCTCCGGACTCGTCCGCGCGCGAGCCGCTCGTGCGCGCGGCGGCCCGGATCGGGCTCAAGCTGGTGGACAGTCCGGTGGAGGCCGCCATCATCGTGGCGGACCTGACCGCGGCGGGCAGCGGGCCCCTGCTCGCCGCGCTGCTGGCCGCGGGCGGAGAAATCCGCGGCCTGCTGATGGCGCTGGTGGATCCGGGCGAGGACTCCTTCACCTCGCTGCAGCCGCTCAAGCCGGCGGACGTGCTCACCAGCGCGGTGCCGCACGAGCTGGCCTACCGGCTGCAGCGCCTGGCCGAGCGCTACCGCGAGCGCGAGGAGCAGGCCCAGCTCCAGAAGGACCTGTCGCTGCTGCTGGAGCTCACCGCGGACTATGCCGAGAGCCTCGATGTGGAGGCCCTGCTCCATGACGTGACGCGCCGCCTGGCGCTCCAGCTCGACATCTCCCGCGCCTCGCTGGTGATGCTGGATCCGGACTCGGAGGAGGGCGTCATCGTCGCCTCGAGCGATGACGCCGCGCTCAAGAACCGGCGCATCGAGCTGTCGCGCTACCCGGAGATCCGCGAGGTGGCGCGCACCGCCCGGCCCGTGGTGGTGGAGAACGCGCCCACCCACCCGCTGCTCGAAGGCGTGCAGAACGCGGTGGCCGCTCAGGGCATTCAGGCCATCGCCGCGCTGCCGCTGCCCATCCGGGGCCAGGTGCGCGGCGTGCTGATGGTGCGCGCCTCGGGCGTGCGGCACACCTTCACCGCGCGGGAGATCGACTTCCTCACCACCGTGGCGCACGCCACCGCGGTGGCCCTGCGCAACGCCAGCGTGCTCGAGACGGTGCGCGGGCAGACCGAGCGCGAGAAGACCGCGCGCATCGCCGCCGAGGAGCGCGCCGCCGCGCTGCGCACCTACCACCTCTTCTTCGCCAACGTGGGCGATGGGGTGGCCATTCTGGACGACAAGGCCTGCGTGCTCAGCCTCAACCCGGCCGGTGCGGCGCTGCTGGAGACGCCCGCCGAGGAGGCGCACCGCAAGCACCTGCTGCAGCTCATCCACACGGTGGACGAGGGGCCGCTGATGGACATGGTGTCCGCCTCCGCCAGAGGCGAGGCCCGCTCCAACGTGGACCTGGCGGTGCGCACGGTGAGCGGCCGGCGGTTGACGCTCTCGCTGTCCGCCGCGCCCCTGCACGATGGCGGGCTGGCCACCATCCTGTCCTTCCGGGACGTGACGGAGGCGCGCCGCCTGGCCGACGAGCTGCACCACACCAAGGACTTCCTGGAGCGGCTGATCGACTCGTCGGTGGACGCCATCATCGCCGCGGACATGCAGGGCCGCATCATCCTCTTCAACAAGGGCGCCGAGGCCATGCTCGGCTACAGCGCCCACGAGGCCCTGGCGGGGATGACCGTGCGCCAGGTGTACCCGTCCGGCGTCGCTGAACGCATCATGGCGCAGCTTCGCAGCCCGGACTTTGGCGGGCGCGGCCGGCTGTCCGTGGTGCGCCAGGAGCTGGTCAGCCGCACCGGCGAGATGGTGCCGGTGAACATGACGGCCTCCATCCTCTACGAGGGCGGCCGCGAGGTGGCCAGCGTGGGCATCTTCACGGACCTGCGCGACCGCATGCAGCTGGAGCGCAAGTTGTCGGACGTGGAGACGCGCCTGGAAGAGAGCGAGAAGAGCGCCGTCATCGTCGCGCTGGCTGGCACCGCCGCACATGAACTCAACCAGCCCCTCACCTCGGTGATGGGCTACGCCGAACTCCTCAAGCGCAAGCTCAAACCGGAGGACTTCGCCTTCAAGCCCGTGGACATCATCTACCGAGAGGCTGAGCGCATGGCGGAGATCGTCCGGAAGATCGGCAAGATCACCCGCTACGAGACCAAGACGTACATGGGCAAGCAGCGCATCCTCGATCTCGACAAGGCCTCCTCCCATGAAGAGTGACTCCCGCGTGCTGCGCATCGGCGGCCCGGCGCCGGAGGCCTTCGAGGCTCTCTTCCAGGTGCTGGAGGAGCCGTTCGCCCTCTGTGACGTGACGCCACGGCTGCTGGCGGCCAACCTGCCCTTCGTGGACTTCTGCGCCTCCCACTCCACCACGCCCGAGGCCCTGGTGGCGGGGCTGGTGGAGGTGCTCGCCCAGACGCCCAGCCTGGCGCTGGAGCCGGGCGGCAGCGCGGACGTGGAGGTGCCCCTTCCGGGCCAGCGCTTCGCGCTGCTGGCCATGGCGCGGAAGGGTGACACGCT
>DASVVJ010000268.1:0-4994 GCA_036389955.1 Myxococcaceae bacterium | reverse complement strand
GCCCCGAGCCCGAAGTCGAGCACCACCGGCTCCTCACCTGGCAGCCGGACCATGATGTTCTCCCGCTTCACATCCCGGTGGAGCACGCCTGCTTCTTGGATTGCGATCAGGGTGCGGCCGAGGGAGAGCACCAACTGGCCCACCTTGCGCGCCGAGGGGTTGTGGCTCATCACGTAGTCGTAGAGCGTCAGCCCCTCCACGAATTCCATGACGACGTAGAAGAGCCCATGGTCTGGGTCCGGCCACCTGCCACACGCGATGAAGCGCACCACCCCCGGATGCTGAAGCTTCTTGAGCGCCAGGAGGATCTGCGCCTCGAGTTCGCCGAACTGATCGAGTCCCGGATCCATGAACTTCAGTGCGTAGACCCGTCCGAATGCGGCAGCGCGATACACATGGCCCTGCCCGCCGTCTCCGATGAGGCCAACAATGCGGTAGTCACCGACCATGGCCCCGACGGAGGGGAGTCGAAATGACGGGTGCTCCATGGGTTCACCCTGCCTCCTGACTCACAGGATAGCGTGAGCCGTGTCCAACCTACCGCATCCTGCGCCCCTGAAGATGCCCGGCGCACCACAGCTCCAGGGTGAAGGCCCGCCCTCGCTCTCTATGTCCTGGGGCGTCTACGGCCCGCCAGCATGACCTTGGCAACTCCCTGGAGGGCGACGACTTCGGCCTCGTCGAGTTCACGTCCAAGGCGCGTAAGCCGCCGGAGATGGGGTGGATCCTCGGGCGTCTGTTGCGGCCCTGGCGCGCTTCCTGGGCTCATGAGCCCCAGGAGCACGCGCGGATCCGCTTCGAGGACATGGCACATGCCCAGGAACGTCTGGATGCTCGGTAGCAGCACGCCACGCTCGATCCTCCCATACACCTCCATCGCGATCCCAATCCGATCCGCTACTTCGGCTTGGGTGAGGCCCCTCTGGCGCCGGGCGTCGCGTGCGGCTGCGCCCAGTTCGCTGGCGAATCGCTGCCTCGTTTGGAAGCGCCTCATGGGATGTTCCAAGGCACATCCACAGGCGTTGAAAGGATACCGGGCTCTGTTACGCCATAAGCGACATGCTCGTCGAGTTTTCTCGCTGCACGGATGAGCGCCGTCATCTCTGCTGCCAGCTCCCCCTCGTGATACTTGGGCCAGGAGTCGCGCATGTAGCCGCGAAGATCGTCAGCCATGTCGAGGGCGCTCTGGTAGCGCTCAGAGGGCTCAACTTGGAGAGCTTTCGCAATGATCCGACGCAGCCGTTGGGCGAGCCTCTTCGTGGCCCGGTTCACGTCCTTGGAGCCGAAATTCAGGAGGCGGGTTGTCAGGACCTCGAGAGGGATAGCCGGTTCAGTCTCGACGCGAGTGCCTGGGAGCACGAAGGCCGACGCCTCATCCTCCAGGGAATCCGGAGGGTCGAGAGGATGCCAGCCGGTGATCTCCCCCAGGAGAACCAGGCCCAATGAGAAGATGTCGGCCCTCTTGTCGGGTGGAGTCCTGGCCGCGGCACGGCGGCGATTCCTTGGCGTCTGGAACTCGCGTAGGACTTCGGGCGCAATATATGCGGCGTCCCCCCTGAGAAGCCCGGTTGGCGTCCGATACCGTCCAATCAACTCGGAGTAGGCCGACCCGAAGTTCACGAGCTTGACCTGGCCACGTTGACTTATCTGAATGTTCGCAGGCGACACGGCTCGATGAACGATATGGAGGGGATGCTCCTTCTCACCGAGACACTGATGGGCGTGATCCAGCGCATCGGCAACGGCCAGGGCAACGGTGACAGCGAAACCGACGGACACTTTGCGCTTTACGAGGGCAGAGGCATCGAGGACCGTCTCCAGAGAGCATCCAGGCACGTGCTCCAAAACGAGGTAGGGTTGATTCCCTTCGACCGCGTAGCCGAGCACTTTGCCGATGTTGCGGTGACTCAGGAACTTGCTGAGCTGCAACTCCTCCGACAGCCGGGCTCTCACCTGCACGGCGGTTTCGTGCGTCACGTGAAGCGGTCTCAGCTCGACGGTCGTCGTGTCCGTCCCGAGATACTCCCTGCGCGCCGCCAGAAGCACAGGAGCTCCATCACGGCCGTACTTGATGGGGCGTAGCACCAGGTACTCGAAGCCACACGACTCGAAGACGCGGATCATGCGCGAACCTCCGGTGAGATAGGCACCTACGGGTAGCATAGGACCCGCCACGATGGGAAGGCCATGAGACGAGAGAGGTCTCATTCCGTAAGTGGCTGACGAATCGCTCCCGAGGGCCATCACAGTGGTGAGGATCGGTCGTGTGCCGACGGATACTGGTTCGCTCCCTCATGCTTCATCGGAGCCAAAAAGAAGAACCCAGGCGACGAGGAGTCCTTCACTCCTCGCCACCCGGGCACGAGTCACATGGTGCGCGACGTACGAGCCGAGGCCCTACTCGAGCTGGCCTTGGGCGTGGTCGGAACCCCGTCACCCATGCTCGGCCTGGTGGGCCCGATGGCTCCATTGCCCGTCTTCCTGCGAGTCGGCTGCTGCTCGCTGGCTCCGGGAGCGGCACCGCGGAGGGTCGCCTCCATCTTCTCCTGGCGCTCGCGCATGTCGGCCAGCTCCTTGGTGAGGCGCATCGTCTCGGTCCGATGCGTATCGATCTGTCCCTGGAGGCCCTTGCGCAGGTCGGCCACCTCGGTTTTCACCTCCTTGGTCAGCGAGCGCATCTCACCCAGCGTGGCGGCGTTAGCTTGGGTGAGCTTCTCCAGCAGCTCCGAGTGCTTCCGGTCGAACTCGGCCAGCGTCATCTGGCCCTGGAGCTGCCGGACTTCCTGCGCCTTCTGGCGCATGGACTCCTGCGTCTCCGACGGCTCGTCGTCGCCGACCAGCCAGCGACCGATGGTCTTGCGGCTGGCGTAGCCGAGAGTGCCAGCTGCCATGGTGGCGGCGATCTTGCCGAGGTTGTTGGTGATGAGGGGGAGGAAGGGCATGCAGAGACTCCTGGAAACGCCCAGGAGGAATTCCCGGGCTCATGTGCTGATACCCACCGGGAGCCCTCGATTTCGGATGCTGCGTCAGGGAGCGGGCGGGTCCCTCTGGCGGGGCCTGAGCATCCGCTCGACGTGCGCGTCGAAGCAGCCCTGGATGATGTCCGTCCGTTCCTTCTTGCTGCCCACGAGGAACCGTACGTGCAGCCAAGGGCTTATACCCAGAGGCGAGGCTGAGTCGTGGGAGGCCCGGGAACAGCCAATGGATGGGAGAGGCGTGGGCTTCAGGTTCGCTGTCGCGGACCAGAGAGTCCAGCGTCCTCGCTCGCTTCTGCCTCGACGTTGCCTACCACTCGCTGGGGTGGTGCATGATCCTTAGTCCTGGCTTGGCCGCTGACACCGACGCTTGCGCCTTACTCGCTGTGTCCTCCGCACCAGCAGTGTAATAGTCTGCTCTCGTTACGGGAGCGCAGTCGGTGGGAGGAGGCAGCTGATGGCATTGCCGAAGACCCTCTGCGAAGGTCGCTACAAGGTTAAGGACGTGCTGGGACGAAGCGAGCACTCCACCGTGTACGAGTGCTACGACCCTGAGCGCGAGGAGCGGGTCGCGGTGAAGGTCCTGTCAGTCTCAGGCCCGAATCCGCAGATTGCCCGCGAGATGTTCCGCCGCGAGGTGGGGGCGCTCAAGGGCTTCGAGCATCCCCATGTCGTCCAGATGCTGGACTATTTGGCCGAGGAGGATGCAGGGCGGCTCAACATCGTCCTCGAGGTCGTGCCAGGCGGGGTCACGTTGGAGGAGCTGATCTCCCAAGGGGCTGCCTCGGCCCTCACCGCGACCCTCCGTTGGCGGTTGGAGCAGGCGCTGGGCCTCCTCCAGGTTCTCGTCCGGGCTCATGGACGCGGCATCATTCATCGGGACGTGAAGCTGCGAAACGTGCTGCTGGACCGTGAGCAGAAGCTGCTGAAGCTGGTGGACTTTGGCATCGCGCGCATTCTCGAGAACTATGGTCGCGGAGCCAGTGGGCAGACGCTGCGTGAGTTCTACACCCGCCCCTACGCGGCCCCCGAGCAGGTACTCCAGCGCGACACGTCGTTCCCGGCGGACCTGTACGCCTACGGCGTGGTGCTCGCGTCCCTGCTGGCATGGCGGCTGCCCGAGCCCGGCTTCGCGGCGGACGGCATCGCGGACTTCCTCGCCGGATTCAAGGCCGAGCACGCCGACAAGGACGGCATCGGGGAGCTCGAGGAACTGCTGCGGGGGCTTCTGCGCACAGACCCGGCCGCGCGACCCAAGGCCCCCGACATTGAGCGCGCCCTGCGCGTGGCCCTCGATGGGCTGGTCGAGCGGGCTCCGGTGCCCGTTGTCCTCACCACGACGCCCCGGAAGAAAGCGCAGTCGCTCGGGCTGAAGGTGAGCCTCCTCGACGACATCAACCACGGCCTCCGGATCACCTACGAGCCCGAGCGCGACGGGCACTCGTGGTCTATCTGGTGCATTGGTCGGCGAGGTCAGGCGCGGCTTGCTCCCGACATGGAGAAGCCCACGAAGCTGAAGATCGTGGACTACATCCAGCCGCACCCGACCGAACTCGCCCGCTTACGCGAGCGGGCGGTCGCGGCTCCCTTCCTGCTGGTCGAGGGAGAGGGCTCCGCTGAGCCGCTGATAACGTTCGCCTGGGAGGACCACCAGAAGAAGGAGGTAGAGCGTGCCGCGCAGGCTGAGCGCGAGTCGATGCTCTCCATCGCTTCGTTCATCCTCCAGAAGCAACGTGAGCGGCTGGAGTCGATCCGCGTCCGCTACACTCTCAGGGACGAAAAGGACGATGCACCCTCGGCGGCGAGCCCGGCGAGCGTGGAGCCCTGGAAGCAGAAGCTTCTGGCGCTTGCCGACTCAGCGCCCCCGGCTGCTCCCGGTCCCGCACGACCAGACAAGCTGCACATCAAGGCGGGCGAGTTCCTTCGTTTGAAGGTTCTCTCGGTACAGGCCGGATTGGCTGGCGATGAAGCCATTGAGGCGGACGAGGAGGTTGTGCCCCCCGGCTTCGCTGAGATGAT
>DASVVJ010000267.1:0-11321 GCA_036389955.1 Myxococcaceae bacterium | reverse complement strand
ACCACGGTGTCTCCCGGTGTCAGCCGCGAGTACGCCTGCACCGTCTCGGGCAGCGTCTTCTCCGCGCCCAGGACGACCACCTCCTCCACCACCATCGCTCCCGGAGCCGTCTCGGGGAGTGGGGTGAAGGCCTGCTCGGTGGGAGGAGGTGCTGCTGGCTCATCCGGAGCCGGTTCCTGCTGGGCCTGGGCCATGGAGCCATGGAGGGCCAGCGCCAGCGCTCCTCCGAGCCATCGTCTCTTCATCCCTGGTCGCACGTGCTCCTGGTTCTCCCGTCACCGGCCCTGAGGACAAGCAAGCTACCACGGGAGGTGAGGGAGCCTGCTGGCGGGAAGTGGGCGCTGCGGAGGCGAGCCTGGTATTCAGCAGTTCATGACGGTTCAGAATCTCCCCGACCTCGACAACACCCTGGTGTCCCAGAAGGCCGCGCAGGCCGAGAGCGTGCCGGTGCCGGCCTCCGCGCGCCGCTCCACCGTATTGCCGCGCGTCGAGTGGAAGGGGGACAGGCCCACCGTCATCCCGCTGCAGCGCGAGCGCTTCGAGGAGGTGCGCCCCCTGGGGCAGGGCGGCATGGGCGAGGTGGTGCTGCTCAAGGACCACGACATCGAGCGCGAGGTGGCCGTCAAGCGCCTGGGCGAGAGCGCCGAGCTCGATCGCGTGCTGCGCTTCGTGGAGGAGATCCGCACCGTCGGGCAGCTGGACCATCCGAACATCGTCCCGCTGCATGACGTGGGCATCGACGAGCGCGGCCGGTACTACTTCGTCATGAAGCACCTGCAGGGCGAGACGCTCGAGTCCATCATCGCCCGGCTCAAGGCGGGGGACCGCGAGATGCACGCGCGCTTTCCCTTTCCGGCCCGCGTGCAGCTGTTCCTCGGCGTGCTCAACGCGCTGTCGTACGCCCACCGCAAGGGCTTCATCCACCGGGACCTCAAGCCCTCCAACATCATGGTGGGGCCCTTTGGCGAAGTGACGGTGATGGACTGGGGGCTCGCGCGCCAGGTGCGCGCTCGGGAGCATGCACCGGCGGCCCCGGAAGCGCCCGCTGCCACCAGGATTCAGGCGGAGCGCGAGGCGGCCCTGCTGCGCACCCAGCTGGGCGCCGTGCTGGGAACTCCCCTGTACATGTCTCCCGAGCAGGCGCGCGGAGAGCATGACACGCTCGATGGGCGCAGCGACATCTATAGCCTGTGTGTGCTGTTCCATGAGCTGCTCTTTCTGCGGCACTACCTGGAGGGGCGCGAGGCGCTGGACGACATCCTCCAGGGTGTCCAGACGGTGACGCCGCCGGTGCAGGAGCTCACGGAGAGCCCCCACCAGCCCCGCGTGCCCGCCGAGCTGGGCTGGTTCATCCAGGGAGGCCTCCAGAAGAAGCCGGCCGAGCGTTACCCCTCGGTGGATGCCATGATGGAGGAGCTCCAGCGCATCCTCAGCGGGCGCATCCGCGTGCGCTGCGAGCGCACCCTCATCAAGTGCTACCTCCATCACGCGTTACGCTTCGTGGATGAGCACCCGCTGCTCATCATCTTCACCACCACCGGGCTCGTCTCGCTGGTGCTCGGGCTGATTGTCCACACGCTGTTGAGGTTCCTCGGCTAGCGCCGCACGCGCCCGCCGGACAGGCGACTTATGGCCCAGGGCTCCAACGCCTCACCCCCATCCCGGGTTCGCATCCTGGCCGTCACCGGAACCGCGGTGCTTGCCGGAGTGCTGGCGGAGGCGCTGCATCTGCCCGCGGGCTCGCTGCTGGCGGGCATGCTGGTGGCGCTCGTGGGCACCGTCGCCTTCTCCGTGCGCATTCCCCTGCCGGCCTCCGCGCAGCTGGGCGCGTCCTGCGTGCTGGGCGCTGCCCTTTGTGCGGCCTTTCAGCCCTCGGCCTGGGCCGCGCTCGCCTCTCACTGGCTGGTGGCCCTCATCAATGTCGTGGGCGTGGTGGCTGTGTCTCAGGTCGTGGCGCTGGGCCTCTCCCGCTTGAGCGGGCTGGGGGTGCGCACCACCACGCTGGGGCTCATGCCCGGGGGCGCTCCCTCCATGGTGGCCGTGAGCGAGGAGCTGGGCGCGGACTCGCGCCTGGTGGCGCTCTTTCAATACGTGCGCCTCGTGGTCGTCATCATCGTGGCGGGGCTCGTGGGCCGGTGGGCCGGAGCCGTGCCGAACCTGCACCTGGCCAGTGCCGCGTCGCTCCCCGGGGCACCGTCTCCGCTGATCGCCTGGGGAATCACCCTCGCGGTCGCCGTCGTGGGGGGATGGTTGGGCGTGCGGCTCAAGCTGCCCGCTGGCATCTTCCTGGGGCCCATCCTCCTGGGCGTGCCCCTGTCCCTGTGGGGCGTTCCCGTGGGCGCGCTGCCTCCGGGGCTGTTGCCGCTGGGCCTGTGGATCCTCGGCGTTCGTGTGGGAAACCAGTTCGATGCCTCGGCGCTGCGGGAGCTGCGCCGGCTGGCCCTGGCCGCCGTGGGCGCCGCGATGCTCGTGGTGGCCGGCTGTATGCTGCTTGCCTGGACGTGGTCCTCTCTGGGGGGCGTGGATCTGCTCACGGCCTACTTCGCCACCTCGCCGGGCGGCACGGACTCGGTGCTTGCCATTGCCTTGGGGACCCAGGCCAACCTCTCCCTCGTGCTCGCTGTGCAGCTGGGCCGCATGCTGCTGATCTTCCTGCTGGTGCCCCCATTTTTACGGCGCCTGTCCGGCAGGGCAGTGAGCAGGTGAGGGCAGGGCACCTACCTGCAAGGCCCTCGGTTGCCCGCTCGGACTGCGTTCAGGGGAAACCTGAAACTCCGGAGCCTTTCGTGTCACTCTCGCGTAGAGTTCCGGGGCTCGCGCGGCCCCGGTGTGCCGCGAGCAGTTCAATCGATCGATATCGCTGGAGTGTATGAGATGAAGAACGGTGTGTTGGGCCTCGTCGTGGGCCTGCTTCTGGGTGTCTTTGTTGGCATGACGTGGAGGCCCCCGGCTGACGCGGCGAAGCCCGCGGCCGCGCAGGCTGCCGCTCCGGCCGCCGCGCCCGCCATGGTGGCCCAGGCTGCTGCGCCTCAGCAGGCACAGCCGCAGCAGCCGCAGCAACAGCAGCCGCTGGCCTCGACCACCGTCTACAAGGTGCCGCTGGATGGCTCGCCCTCTCAGGGCAAGGCGGACGCGCTGGTGACGATGGTGGAGTTCACCGACTTCCAGTGTCCGTTCTGCGCCCGGGCCAACGCCACGGTGAAGCAGCTGCAGGAGGACTACGGCGACAAGCTGCGCCTGGTCGTCAAGCACAACGCGCTGCCGTTCCACCCGCGCGCCAAGCCGGCCGCCATCGCCGCCATGGCCGCCCACGAGCAGGGCAAGTTCTGGGAGTACCACGACAAGCTGTTCGCCAATCAGAAGGCCCTGGAGGACGCCGACCTGGAGACGTACGCCAAGGAGGTGGGCCTGGACCTCAAGCGCTTCAAGAAGTCGCTGGCCGACCCGAAGCTGGCCGCGCTGGTGGATCGTGATCAGGCGCTGGCCATGTCGTTCAACGCCGGTGGCACCCCGTCCTTCTTCGTCAACGGCCGCTTCTTCTCGGGCGCCCAGTCGCTGGACTACTTCAAGGCCGTCATCGACGAGGAGCTGAACCGGGCGCAGTCGCTGGTGCGCGAGGGCGTGAAGCCGGCGGACCTTTACGCTTCGATTACCTCGCAGGGCGCCACCTCGCGCCTGCCTCCGGAGCCTCCTCCGGCGAAGGTGGAGCTGGGCCAGGCGCCGGTGAAGGGCCCGGCCAACGCCCCCGTGACGCTGGTGGCCTTCTCGGACTTCGAGTGCCCGTTCTGCTCGAAGGCGGCGCTCACCGTGCGCCAGCTGGAGCAGGAGTACCAGGGCAAGCTGCGCGTGGCCTTCAAGCACCAGCCGCTGGCCAACCACCCCAACGCCATGCCGGCGGCCACCGCCTCGCTGGCGGCGAACGAGCAGGGCAAGTTCTGGGAGATGCACGACAAGATGTTCGCCAACCAGACGAAGCTGGACCGGGCCTCGCTCGAGGGCTACGCCAAGGAGCTGGGTCTGGACATGGCCAAGTTCAAGGCGGCGATGGACTCCAACAAGTTCCAGGCGCACATCGCCGCGGACTCGGCTCACGGCAGCGAGATTGGCGCCGGGGGCACGCCCACCTTCTTCATCAACGGCCGGAAGATTGTCGGCGCCAAGCCGATCGAGATGTTCCGGAAGATGATCGACGAGGAGCTGCGCAAGGGCAGCGTGGCGGCCGCCGGCACGCCGTAGTCTGAGGTTCACCCCGGGGGCCGGTGCGGCCGGTCCCCGGGTTTTTGAGTAGGCTGGGGGGCCATGGCGCGTCGCAAGAAGCCCGATGAGATGCCCGCGCGGGTGCGCAACCTGATCGCCCTGGATGCCGCGCTCATCATGCGCAGGCTCGAGGCGAGGCGGGAGGAGATGTTCGTGCTCTTCTCCCGGTTGCGCAGCCGCGAGCCGATGCTCAGCCCCATCGCCACGCGCTTCAACAGCGCCACGTTCCACGACCTGGTGCACCTGCCGGAGAAGGAGCAGGCGGTGGTGCACGCGTTCCACGAGCGGTTGGACGAGATGCGCTGGTACTTCACGTACACCGAGGACATGCCCAGCACGGTGCAGCAGACGTTCAGCGCGCTGTACCGGCGGCTGGAGGACGCCTACCGGCTGCTGGTGGTGGCCCTGGGCCCGCCGGTGACGCCGGATGGCGCGGTGGTGGTGGAGGCCCAGCCGGTGCGGCCGGAGCCCCCTTCCAACGAAGTGACGCTGGCCAAGGCGCGCCCGGTGCGCAAGCGCTCGGCCTCGGGCGGCTAAGCAGCGCCTGGCGCCGTGACTTCACAAGGGTGACGGATGGAGCCGCGACTGCCAGCCCCTTACTGACCTTTCTTTCCTCCGGCCGCGGACTCCTTGGCCCAGAGCGCCAGCAGCTCCGCCTCCCGCTCCGGCTTCAGCCCGGCGCGCAGCTTGGCACGCCGATCCTCGGGCAGGCTCTTGAAGTAGGCCAGCGTGTCCTTCACCGTGACGGAAGTGGGCCGGAACTTGAGCCCCGCCTTCACCGCCTTGGCGTTGGAGTGCTGGTGCGAGCCCTTCGTCTTGCCGGTGGGCGGCAGCCAGATGGGGATGCTGCCGTCGCCACTCTCGCCGTGCTTGGCCAGGAAGTCCGCGGGCACCCAGGTGACCTTCGTGTCCTTGCCCGTGACCTCCTTGCACGTCGCGATCACTCCGCCCATGGACCACGGCTTCTCCGACGGGCCCGTGGCGTTGAACACGCCAGTGAGGTTGCCCTCGGCCACCAGGACCAGCCACTCGGCCAGATCCCTCACGTCGATGATCTGAATGGGGTCTTCTGGGCTGCCCGGAGCCAGCATGTGCCCGCCCTGGTCGTAGCGCACGGGCCAGTAGGTGAAGCGGTCCGTGCGGTCCTCTGTCCCGACGATGTAGCCGGGGCGGATGATGGTGGCGCGGCCCGGAAGGGCCTTCTCCACTGCCTCCTCGCACAGGCGCTTGAGCCCGCCGTAGTTCTCGTAGTTGGCGCCCATCGTCTCCACGGTGGGGTCCGCCAGCTTCGCGGTGGGAGCGCTCTCGTCCTGGTTGGGCGTCTCGTCGCCGGCGTACGCGGAGATGCTGGAGATGAAGATGTACTGGCCCACGTTGGGCGCCAGCATCTCCGCCGAGGCCTGCACCATGCGCGGGTAGTAGCCCGAGTTGTCGAGCACGAGGTCCCACTTGCGGCCCTGCAGAGCCTTGAGGCCCTCGTCCTTCTTGGGGTCACGGTCCCCGCGCAGCTTCTCTACGTTGGGGAACAGCTCGGGCCGCGTCTTGCCACGGTTGAAGAGCGTGAGGGTATGGCCGCGCGCCTGGGCGGCGGTGACGAAGGACGGCCCCAGGAAGCCGGTGCCCCCCAGGACGAGGATCTTCTTCTTGTTCTTCGCGGGAGCGGGGGACTTCTTGTCCGCCGGGCCGGCCAGGGCCTGGGGGCCCAACGCCAGCAGCGAGGCCGCGGTCAGCGAGTACTGCAGGAAGTGCCTGCGAGAGGTGCTCATGGGGACTCACGAGGGAGGAAGGGAGCAAACGCATGCTGCGGCCGCCGGAACACAGCAGGCAGGCAAGCCATTCCGCAGCTTGATCCATGGGGGAATTCTGCCCGTACCAAGGCATGGAGTACGCTGGCCTTCCGGCTGCGCCCAGGCCTCCGGGGGGAGTTCGAGACACCATGCGTCAAGGCAGTCTGCTTACCGAGGTCAAGCATCAGCCCTTCCTCAAGGTCTTCCAGGCCGAGCTCGAGGAGGTACAGCAGCGGCGCAAGCAGTGCCTGCCCCAGGAGCAGTGGCTGAAGGAAGGGGACGAAGCGCCCGGAAAGCCCTCCACGCAGTTGAACCTGGTGGGGCTGGCCCTGTCCGGCGGCGGCATCCGCTCGGCCTCGTTCAGCCTGGGCGTCGTTCAGGAACTGGCGCGGCGCAACCTGCTCAAGCACGTGGACTACCTGTCCACCGTCTCGGGCGGTGGGTACCTGGGCGCCTGCCTCAGCAGCGTGCTGCTGGAGTCCACTGCGGAGTCCCTGGGGCCCCAGCAGTTCCCGCTGCGCAAGCAGGCCGGTGAGCCCGAGCCGCCCGTGCTGAGCCACCTGCGCAATGGCAGCAACTACCTCAAGCCGCCTGGGCTGCTCAACGCCATGAGCCTGGCCGTCGTCCTCCTGCGCGGCTTCATCCTCACCTTCGTGGCGCTGCTGCCGCTCATCTACCTCGCCGTGTTCCTCACTGCCCTCATCTATGAGGTGGTGGGGCCCGAGCTGATGTTTACCACGGGCATCCACCTGCGGACCCTGGCCGAGCCCTTCCCCGCCGCCGTGATGGGGGGCGCCTTCCTCACGCTGGCGGTGCTCTTCCCCTTCGCCATGGTGCTGTTGCGCCCCTGGATGAACTGGCGCAACCGGGGCCGCTACCAGACCGCCATGGCGGCCACGCTGCTGTTCGCCACCGCGTTGACCCTGCTCTGGCCCGTGCTGAGCCTGGTGAATGTCGCGGCGTACATGCCTCCTGGCGACCTGGCTCCTTATCTCTGGGCGCGCGTGCCGGAGGCCTTGAGGGATGAGAGGACATGGGCCGCGGTGGCCGTGGGTGCGGTGGCCCTGGCCTTCTTCCCCTGGGGACGCAAGGTGCTCAAGCCGCTGGGCATCGCCCTGGCCGCGCTGATGGGCCCGGTGGTGCTGTTCGCCACCTACCTCACGCTGTGCCTGTGGCAGGTGAGCCCGCCCCGGAAGTTCGAGCTGACGGACGCGGGCGTGGAGCTGTTCAACCGGGACGCCTCCGCGCTGGTGACGCAGGTGTTCGAGCTCGAGCCCCACAGCCTGATCGACGACGGGGCGGTGGAGCTGAACTCGCCGCTGTTCGCCCGCCGGCAGGAGCTGGCGCACAGCGACGAGCACCTGTTCTGGGACACGCGGCACGTCATCCTGGACGGCCAGCACTTCTACATCGCGAACGAGGGCCGGACGCTCCTCGTCCGCGGAGCGCTGATGGACCCGGATGGCACGCTGCTGCTGCTGCTGGCCGGGGGCATCCTGCTCGTCAACTTCCGCTTCCTGAACATCAACTACACCTCGCCCCACAGCTTCTACCGAGACCAGCTCAGCCGCGTGTTCCTGGTGAAGGAGAAGGGGGGCGAGGTCGAGCCCAACGACACGCTGAAGCTCTCCGAGCTGCGCAGGCCTCCGGGAGGCGGCGAGTCCTGCGCGCCGTACCATTTGATCAACGCGACGATCAACCTGGGCAGCGACACGCTGCGCGACGTGCGCGGGCGCAAGGGCGGGTTCTTCCTCTTCAGCCAGCGCTACGTGGGCAGCGAGGAGACGGGCTGGTGCGAGACGCCTCAGCTGGAAAAGGTCTCGGACCATCTGAACCTGGGCACGGCCATGGCCATCTCCGGCGCGGCGGCGGCGCCCAACATGGGCGCGTTCACCATGCGGGCCTTCTCGTTCCTGATGATGCTGCTCAACGTGCGCCTGGGCTTCTGGCTGCCCAACCCGGCCAAGGCCGTATCGGGCCGGCCCTTCTGGGGCCCGGGGCCGAAGTACCTCTTGAAGGAGGCGCTGGGGTTGTTCGGCACGCAGGGGCGCTACGTCAACGTGTCCGACGGCGGCCACCTGGAGAACCTGGGCGTCTACGAGCTGCTGCGCCGGCGCTGCAAGCTCATCATCTCGGTGGACGGCGAGGCGGACCCCCGGCTGGGCTTCAACAGCCTGGTGACGCTGCTGCGCTTCGCGCGCATCGACATGGGCATCTCCATCGACATCAAGCTGGACGAGCTGCGCCGCGCCGAGCATTCGAGCAAGGCACACTGGGCCGTGGGGCACATCGACTACGGCGGGGGAGAGCGCGGCACGCTGCTCTACCTCAAGTCCACGCTCACCGGAGACGAGTCGCCGTACGTGCGCGCCTACCACGAGGGCCAGCCGGCGTTCCCGCACGAGTCCACCGCCAACCAGTTCTTCACCGAGACGCAGCTCGAGGTGTACCGCGCGTTGGGCGAGCACATCGCCGACAACGAGGCGCTGCGCCAGGAGGTGGCCCGGGCGCTGGGGCTCGCCGCCGTCCATACCGCGCAGGAGTCACAGCCGGCTGTTCAGACCAGCACCGTGGCCGCCTGAGCAGGGAAATTCTCTGGCTCTGACGCGGGCTTCCGCTAGAAGGCACTTCAAGGCCGGGGCCATCCCCGGACATGGAACCTACAGAAGGAGTGCCTTGTATGAAGCGGACAGGAACGCAGTGGCAGGCGTTGGCTCTGGTGGCCGGGCTCGTCCTCTCGGTGGAGGCGAGCGCTCAGCAGGAAGAGGACATCGTCGGAGACAAGAGCAACGCCCGGAACTTCGGCAAGGTGGGCCAGATCACCATCAACTCGGCGTTCATCGGCCCCCAGTTCTCGCTCCTCTCGTCCCCCCCGGGTGGCGCGCTGGGCTACGAGAGCGGCTCCGAGTCGTTCTACATCTCGATCAACCCCTCGGCGGACTACTTCCTCCAGGAGAACCTCTCGATCGGAGGCTCTATCGGTCTGGCGACGACGGTGTCGGATGGCGCGGACCTGATGGTGATCGCCCTGCGGTTGCGCGCGGGCTACAACATCCCGATGAATGACAAGGTGTCGGTGTGGCCGTCGCTCGGACTGGGCGTCGGCCATGCGGACGCGGGCCTCTTCGACACCACGTTCTTCGAGGTCGCCATCAACGCGCCCTTCCTGTACCACATCGCGCCGCACTTCTACATTGGCGCGGGTCCGCAGCTCATCACCGTGCTGGGCGATGACACCTCGGTGACGCTCGGGGCCAACACCGTGCTGGGCGGCTACTTCTAGTCAGCAAGCTCGCGTCCGGCGAGGCGTTCGTCCTTAATAGGGCCATGAACGACTCGCCGTACGTGTCCATCCTGCGCGACATCTTCCAGGTCCGGGACGTCAGCGCGGAGGAGGAGCAGAAGCGCCGGGCGATGAACGTGCCCGAGCTGTCCCCGGCCTTCGAGGCGCTGGGCTTCCGCTCCGTCGGGTTCTACCAGATGGGTGGAGACCCCGGGTACGTACACGAGGTCTGGCGCAGCCCGGACCGCCGCGCCTTCCTCACCCTGGAGCATGATCAGAACAAGCGTCCGCGCGCCGAGCTGCGCACGCTGCTCCACGACGGCACCATCATCGACACCTCCAGCCACTTCAGCGGGCTGGCGCGCCTGTTCCGGCGCTCGCGCATTCACCACCCCGAGTCCGGCTACCTCATGGATCTGGCGCCGTGCCAGCCCGAGGTGCTCTGGAAGCGGCATCAGGAGCGCGTGGAGGCCGTCGCCCGGCAGCAGGGCTCCACGGTGCCGGTGCATGACTCCATGCGCATGCAGTTCGCGCTCTCCGCGCGCTCCATGGTGATCACCTTCGTGCGCAGGATGCACGGCCGGCGGCTGCAGTGGACCGTGCTCATTCCCGCCACCCTCGCCATCGTGGCGGCGGTGCTCATGGGCGGCACGACGCTCTTCTGGCTGCCGGCCGCCGCCGTGGCGGGCGTGGCCTTCTGGTACGTGGCCGAGGCTTCCACCTGGGCCATCGCGCGGGTGATGCACCTGCCCCCCGTGCCGCTGGCCGCGCTTCTGGCCGCGGTGGATGAAGCCTCCATTCCTGCCCCCTCCATCAGCGACAACGCGGGGCAGGCTCCCACCTGAGGCCACCTTCCTGCACTCAAGGGCATGCAGTTGAGGCGGGTGCGCTCCACCTGCGCGGAACTTTTCTGTCGGCCGCATACGAGCAACCAAGCAGGCATCAAGCCGTGGGAATTCTGGTTTAGGCTTCGCGCGCATGCGTTCCCTGCTCGATCTTCGTATTCCCTGGAAGGCGCTCGCCGCCGCGTTGCTCGTCGTCTCCGCACTGCCGGTTGACGCGAAACCCGCGCGCAAGAAGCCCACCGCGACGAAAACCAAGAAGGCCACCGCCAAGCCCGCGGAGCCGCCCACCGCGGAGCCGCCCTCCAAGGAGCAGGCCACCGCCGAGAAGAGCGCCGCGGAGCAGCCGGTGGCCGAGAAGGCCGCGGCCGAGCCTCCCGCTCCCGCGGCCGAGCCTCCCGCCGCCAAGCCCGCCGCCTCTCAGGCGGTGGCCGCGCGTCCGTCTTCCTCGGCGGCGCCCGCGGCGGCCCGGCCCGTGCCCACGCGCTCCGCTCCCGTGCAGCCCGCGCCCATGGCCGCGTCCGCTCCGGTGCAGGCGCGCGGCATCCCGCCTGCTCCCACCAAGCTGCGCATCGGCGTGGGGCTGGACCTGTTCACCGAGAACTCGCGGATGAATGGTGAGCAGGCCATCAACACCTCGCGCCGGGACGAGTCCTTCGACTACAGCAGCGGCAGCTTCATGTCGGCCACGCTCTCGATGAGCGTGCCAGCGCCCATCGGCAGTGACCGCGCGCGCATCGGCGGTGGCCTGCGCCTGTTCGGCAACTACAGCCGCAGCGGGGATGTGCCGTTTGGCTTTGGTCTGCTCAACCAGGCGTTCATCACCGGCGAGTACGGGCTGCCGGTGGGCAATCAGTTCGAGGCCCTCTTCGGCGTTCGCGGCGGCCTGTCGCTGCTGTTCCCCGGCCGCGAGTTCAGCGCGGAGATCAACCGGCTGCAGGACCAGGGCGTGGACGTGTGGAGCGTGCCGCGCATCGGCTGGCTGGCGGGCCTGTCCCTCGGTACCCGGCGGCAGATGACCGAGCACATTCTGTTGCGCGCCGATCTGGCCGCTCAGTACGAGAAGCTCTTCCTGTTCGCCACCAGCCAGGACATTGACGGGCTGCAGTTCAACAAGGACTGGACCGCTTCGGGCCTCCGCATGGGGCTCAC
>DASVVJ010000266.1:0-5655 GCA_036389955.1 Myxococcaceae bacterium | reverse complement strand
GTTCGTGGAGGCGATTCCGAGCGCGGTGCGGCTGCGCACGCAGGCGGCGGACCGGCGCGACTACATTCTGCACCCGGTGTCGGGAGAGCGGCTGGATGAGGGCTCGGTGCGCGCGGTGGAGGCGCTGCGCCGGAGCCGGAGCGAGCGGTGGGATGTGCAGATCGTCATCTCGGACGGGCTGGATCCGCGCTCGCTGATGGACGCAGGGCACCTGGCGCCGTTCCTGGAGACGCTGCGGCGCGAGCTGGAGGCGGCGAACTACCGGGTGGCGCCCGAGCACCTGGTGGTGACGGGTGGCCGGGTGCGGGCGGGCTACCAGATCGGCGAGCTGCTGTTCGGCGACACGGGAGACGCGCTGCCACGGGCCCTGGTGCACGTGGTGGGCGAGCGCCCGGGCTCGGGACACCACGCGTATTCGGCGTACCTGACGGCGCCCACGGGACGGGGCTGGGCGGGGACGGAGCGCCCGGTGGACCATGACAGCACGCGGGTCATCGCGGGCATCTCGGACACGAGCGTGAGGCCGGAGGCGGCGGCGCGGGAGGCAGTGCAGATTCTGGGAGATCTCTGCCGATAACGCGCGAGGCGGAACCACGGAAACCCTAGTCCCGCCATCCCCCTCTCCCTTCGGGAGAGGGCCGGGGTGAGGGTTCCCGTCCCAGCACCGTATCCCAGCGCTTACTTCGTCAGCGGCTTGCTGTTGGTGATGCTGATGCCGCTCTCCGTGGCGGTGGCGAAGACCTCGCTGCCAGCGGGGATGTTGAGGACGGTGCGCACGGCCTTGCCGAGGACGAACTTCGCCTCGACATTGTGGTCGCCCGGGGCCACGTCGTGGATGACGACGTTCTGGGACTGGCCGGCGCCCTTGCGCGCCCCATCGATGGACACGGTGCACGCCTTGGGGCAGCGCACCGAGAGCGTGGAGGGAGCCGTGCCGGTGGCCTTGGCCTCGGTCTCCGGAGCGAGCGGGGCGCGATCGGTGATGGTCAGCTTCTTGCTGCTGCTGATCATCGCCGTCACCTTCATGCCGCCAGGGATGTCGGCGTAGCCGTTGTACAGGGGCCGGTTGAAGATACCGCCAGTGACCTCCACCCGGCGCTGGCCCGCGGGCACGTTCTTGAACTCCCAGGTGCTCGTGTCCTTGCGCATGCCGGTCTTGCCATCCACGCGGACGTTGCAGTCCTCGATGCAGCGCACGGTGAGGGTGGACGTCCCGTCTGACTTGGCCTCGGCGGGCTTGGCCTCAGCGGGCTTGGCCTCAGCGGGCTTGGTCTCAGCGGGCTTGGCCTCGGGGGCCTGGGGCTGCGCGGGAGCAGTTCCCTGAGCAAAGGAAGAGGTGGCGACGAGCAGGGCGAGGATGGGGACGAGACGCATGAGAGCGGAGGCCTTTCGTGAGACGCAGTGATCATGGCCTACCGTCAGGGGCGGCCCTCGGTCAACGGGCGGCCGGTGAAGGTGAGGCGTCAGGGCCGGGCCAATTCCCTCGCCGCGCAGTGGACACCCTGGACGACCTGAGCCATGCGCGCATAGTCCAGCGTGTCCCAGGTATCGGTGGGCTCGTGGTAGCGCGGGTTCCGGAAGAAAGCGGTGTCGGTGATCATCGCGGCGCGGTAGCCCTGGGCCCAGTAGCTGGCGTGATCCGAGAAGTCGATGCCCTGGAGGCTCGGAGGCGCGTTGATGAACTCGACGGGAAGAGGGCCTGCTCCGCGCATCGCGGTAGCCACCTGGCGCACCAGCCCTCCGTCATCCATGCCGCCGACGACGGCGATGAAGTTGCCGGTCGAAGGGTAGTGCCAGCGCAATTGCGGCACAGGGTAGCGCTGGCTGTCGGGTGCATCGGTGAAGGACCCGATCATCTCCAGCGAGAGCATGGCGCGAACCTTCACTCCGGCCTCGCGCAGTGCCTTGGCGTGCACACGGCTGCCCTGGTGCTCGGAGCGGAAGTACGGAGGCTCCTCCAGCGTGAAGCCCACCAGGTCCACCCGGATGGGAGGTGGGCGCTGGCCCAGCAGCACGGCCAGTTCCAGCAGCCCCGCGACGCCGCTGGCGTTGTCATCCGCGCCGGGTTGGGGACCCGCCGAGTCGTAGTGCGCGCCGATGACGATGCGTTCGGCCGTCTCCGGACCGAAGCGGGCGATGACGTTGCGGTAGCTCCGGTCCTCCACGCGGTAGGGCTGGGACTCCACCTGGCCGCCGGCCTTGGCCAGATGCTCGGCGACATAGGCCGCGGCGCGCTCCAGGTTCTCGGGGTGGCTGAAGTCGCGAGGGTGAAACGTCTCGGACAGCGCGCGGACGTGCGCCGTGAGGCGCTCGGGATCCACCGAGCCAGGCTCGCACCCCGGCGGCGAGGGCAGGGGACGGAGAAACCATCCGAGCCCGCCGAGAGTCACCAGCACGGCCGCAGCCAGCACACCCAGCACCCATCGAATCCATCTCCAGCCCATGCGTGCACCATAGCTGGCCTCCTGGGCCTGCACGGGGTGTTACGTTTCCAGGCGTGAAGCTGCTCACCCCAAGGCTCCTGCTCGCCTTGCTGATCGTCACCGGGCTGTTGCTGCTCGGCCTCTTTCCCCGGCTGTTCGACCGGTTCCGTGAGCAGGACCGCCCACCGCGGGCTCCCGTGCCAGGCCTGCTCCTGGTGGCAAGGCCTGACAGCGTGGACCGCAACTTCGACAAGACGGTGGTGCTCCTGGTGGAAGTGGGCGCGGAGCGGACCTGGGGGCTGGTGCTCAACCGGTTGCGCACTCCAGAGGGGGAAGCGTTGCCAGCGGACGCCTCCCGCTGGGGCGGGCCGGCGAGGCAGGAGTTCCGCACGACGCTGCTTCGGGCGGCAGAGCCTCCCCCGGGTGCGCACCGTTTGCTCCCGGGGCTTGTCTGGCATGAAGGCCCCGCGAGGGAAGCGTCTTCTCCAGAATTCGCGCTCACCTTCACGGGCCTCGCCGTGTGGCGGCCGGGCCAGCTGGAACACGAGCTGGAGCAGGGCGCCTGGCTGCAGGAAGAGGGCAGTGCCGAGAAGGTGTTCTCCGATCCCACGGCACTCTGGGCCGAGTGCCTCGCGCCGCACCTGTGAAAAAGCACGCCGGGCCGAGCCCTCCGTCTACGAGGCCCCTCACAGGCCGAGCTTCTTGCGCCAGTTGGCGGACCACTCCTCCATCTGCTGGGCGTAGAGCTCCACATCGTTGCCGTCGCTGGCGGGCGCGTAGCGGCTCACCAGGGCGTACCAGTCGCGGTTGTCCACCTCCTCGCGGTAGACGGTGCCCAGCAGGTGCACCTGGGCCTCAATGCCCTTCTCTACGCTGGGGAAGTGGGTGAAGTTACCTTCGCCATCCGGAGTGCCGCCGAATTCCGCCTCCCAGTCGGCCCAGCGCAGGTTTCCCGGGTTGTTGTTGGCGATGGACAGGTTGTTCTCCGGCGACAGGAAGCTCGACTCCTTCTGGAGCTGCGCCATCACGAAGTCCACCGGCACGTTGTCCTTGCGGCAGGCGGCGACGATGGTGGCGCCCTGGCCGGCCAGCCCGGTGTCCTCGAACTCGGCGTCGATGCGCTCGGCCAGCGCCGCGTCCTCCGCGGACAGCCCGCTCACCGCCGTGGTGCCGCTGGTGCTGCCCGTGCCCTGCGTGGAGCCGGTGGCTGGCGCGGTGCCGACCTGGCCCTGGTCATTCACCCAGTACTCGACCTTGGCGTTGCGCGGGAAGCTGTCGTAGACGTGGCCGTCGTTGAAGCACTCGCTGCCGGCTTGGGCGATGGCGGGCCCGTTGCTCGTCACCTCACCGGGGCGCACCACGGCGATGTGGCCGATGCCGCCCTGATTGTCCCAGCTCGCCACCGTGGGGTGGCCCTGGTTGGCCATCGCCTGAGCCTCCTCGGCGCTCACCTTGCGCCAGCCGTTCTTCGCGCCGTGCTGGTTGAGCCAGGCGTTGGTGGCGTTGGCGTCCAGCTCGCGGCCCTGGCCCTGCGCGGTGGCGTTGCCATTGGCGTCCACCCAGTGGGGGATCTCCGCGCCCATGGCCTTGGTCACATCCCACGCGAAGATGTTGCAGTAGGTGTTGCCGTCGCGCGGCTGGTAGCGCCCGTTGCTGCCCACGGCGAACTGGTTGATGACGTTGTCGTACGTGGCCGCGTTGCGAGCGCTCGGGTCGCCCTTAGCGGGAGCATCCACGGGCACCCAGGCGTTCACGTTGGTGGTGCCCGGCGCGGCGGTGCTGCCGTCATAGGTGACGCCGCTGGTGCTGCCCCCGGTGCTCGGGGTGCTGCCCGTAGAAGGGGTGGACGTGGAGCCACCGTTGCGCGCCTGGTACTCGGAGGAGCCCTTGATCCACTCCTCGATGAAGGCGCCGATCTCCTCCTGCGTCTTGCCCTCGGCGCTCATCCGGTCGATCTCGGCGGAGAACGTCTCCAGCCCGGCGCCATCCACCTCGCGGCCGAGCAGCCGCTGGTACATCTCATTGAGGTACGTCTGCTTGTCGCTGGTGGCGGCCGCGGTGCTGCTCTCGGTGGGCACGGCGCCCCCGGTCCGCTGAATCTCCGCTGCGCTGTAGGTGCGTCCCGGGCCCTGGGCCTGCGTCTGGGCCTGCGTCTGCGGCACCTGGAGGCTCACGGGCGCCCGGCGCGACGTGGGCTGCGTCTCGAAGCCATCTGCCATCCGGAAGAACGGCTTGCCGGTGCGGCCCTCGGTCCGGGAGGGAATCACCGGCTCCTGGCGCATCGCCGGGGCACTGCGGTGGGTCGTCACAGGGGAAGAGTGGGGGTTCACGCGTCCGAACAGGGTCGTCATGGCGGTATCTCCGAGGGGTCTGCGAGAAAGCTGCACGCTTTGTGTAAAATGATTATTGCTCGTTACGTGCAATAAGTTGCGTGGGCAGACGCGTATTTCCTCGGGGGACCGAGAAAGACAAAGGGTTTCAGGGGTTTAGCGGGGAGAGAGGCCCGCGCTCAGGGCAGGCGCAGCAGCCGCCGGAGGGTCTCGGCGAAGACCTTTTTCGCGTCGTCCACGGAGAGGCCCTGGTGGCGGCGCATCGTGTCCCAGGCGGGAAAGGAGGTGGCCATCACCACGGCGCTGGTGAGGGTCGTACGCAGGTCCTCGGGCTGGGCGTCCAGCTCGGGAGAGAACGCGGTGATGACCTGCACGGCATTGGCGACGCGGCCCTGATCGAGCGCCCCGGTGATGGCGGCCGATTCGTGCTCCTTGAGTTCGCCAGCGCGGCGCAGCGGGCCGATGGCCTCGTACAGGGCCGCGCGTTTGTGGACGAAGAGCTCGAGCCGCTCCTGGAAGGTCCCGTCGTCGCCGGTGGGGAAGGGCAGATGAGGCAGGATGCGCAGCTGGAACATGGCCGCGAACATCTCGGTGAAGAGCGACTCCATGTCCTTGAAGTGATGGAACACCAGGCGCAGCGAGACGCCAGCGCGCTCGGCCACCGCCTGCGCGGAGGGGGCCATGTTGCCCTCCTCGAGCAGCTCCATCACGCTCTTGATGATGGCGGCGCGGGCGCGCTGGCTGCGGGCGAGGCGGCCATCGATGGGCTGATCCTGGTCAGTGGTCATGGCGGAGTCGGGTGGACTCTACCCGAGGCGGAGGCCGTGCCCACCATGCCAGCAGAGGTGGGGAGCGCCGAGGCGAGACGTCCGCCATCCGACGCTCAGCGAAAAAGCGTGGTG
>DASVVJ010000265.1:0-26757 GCA_036389955.1 Myxococcaceae bacterium | reverse complement strand
GATGTTGCGCTCTCCCAGGAAGAAGTAGCCCAGGAAGGCAAAGCGCACGCCGCCCACGGTGAGCAGGGCGGGCTTGCGCGCCTCGGCCAGCGTGCGCCCCGCGCCGAAGTAGGGGATGCGCGCCTGCTCCAGCGTCATCAGCGTGTCCACGAGCCCCTGCGGCCCGTAGTCCATCATGTGGTTGTTGGCCAGGCTGACGATGTCCACGCTGCCGACGATAAGGGTGTTCACGAACTCGGGCCGGGCGCGGAAGTTGAAGTTCTTCGGCAGCTTGTCCGTGCTCTCGGTGAAGGGGCATTCGAGGTTCACCAGGAAGACGTCGGCCGCCTCCGCCACGGGCTTCACCTCCTTGAAGCCGTAGGCGAACATCTCCTCGCGCGTGCGGCCCTTGGCCACCTGTTCGTCGAAGTACGTCTGGTAGTGGTGGCCCACCGTCACATCCCCACCTACCAGCAGCGTCACCGGGCGAGGGGGTGTGTTGGCAGGTGGGGGTGGGGCCTTGGCTGTTGGCTCGGCGACAGTCGGCGGCGGGGCCGGGCTGGCAGCGGCCTCCGGGGCCGGGCTGGGGCCCGTTTCCGCGGCGGGCTCGGAGGGGGGTACAGGCCTGCGGGCGCAGGCAGTGGCAAGCATCAGAAAGAGGAGAGCGCGGCGCATAAACGTAGGGAAACTCTACCTTGCGCCCGCGAGTTGGCGACGCGTAGATTGCCGCGCGATTTCATGGCCCGCGAAAAGGACAACATTGCGCTCTCCGACGAGCACAACACTCGCGGCATCGAGCTTGCGGACCGCGGCTGGTTGGATGAGGCCATCAAGGAGTTCAAGAAGGCCATCGAGCTGGATCCGAACTCCGCCCACGCGCACGACAACCTGGCCACCGTCTACGCGGAGAAGAAGCTGTTCCGCGAGGCGCTCGGCGAGTACCTGCTGGCGCTGAAGCTGGAGCCGGACAGCGCCACCGCGCATTACAACCTGGCCTGTTTCCTCTCCACCCACGCGGCCGAGATGGCCGTGGAGGAGTACAAGGAGGCCATCGAGCTGGATCCGGAGTACCCGGATGCCCACCTGAACCTGGGGCTCACCTACGCGGACCAGGGCCGGATGGAAGAGGCGATGAAGGAGCTGCACACCGCCATCGAGCTCGATCCGCAGGATCCGTTCCCCCGGCACGAGCTGGCCGCGCTGCAGATGGACGAGGGGGACTACCGCTCGGCCATCACCCAGCTGAAGGAAGTGGTGCGGCTGGAGGCCGACAACTTCGAGGCCCAGCTGGACCTGGGCATCTGCTACGCGCAGAAGGGCTTCTACGCCGAGGCCGAGCGCGCGTACGAGAAGGCGCGGGCGCTCAACGCCGAGGATCTGCTGCTCAACTACAACCTCGCGGCGCTGTACGCGCTGTGGGGGCGGCCCAAGGACGCGATCACCTTCCTGCAGAAGGCGCTGACGGCGGACCGCGCCAAGGTGATGGGCTGGTTGTCCACCGATCCCATGTTCGACTCGCTCAAGGGCGAGGCCGAATTCGACGCGCTGTTCTGACGCGATGGAATGGATCTTCCTTGGGCTGGCGATCCTGCTGGTGTTCGCCAACGGTTTCTTCGTGGCGACGGAGTTCGCCATCGTGAAGATCCGCGCCACGCGCCTGCAGGCGCTGGTGGACGAGGGCAAGCCCGGGTCGGGCAACGCGCTGAAGATGGTGGAGAAGCTGGACGCGTACCTGTCCGCCACCCAGCTCGGCATCACCCTGGCCTCGCTGGGGCTGGGCTGGCTGGGTGAGCCGGCGTTCGCGCACCTGCTGGAGCCGTTGATCGCCCCGCTGGTGCCCGAGGGGGCGCGGGCCACGGTGGCGCACAGCGTGTCGGTGGCCATCGCGTTCGCGATCATCACCTTCCTGCACATCGTCGTGGGAGAGCTGGCGCCCAAGAGCCTGGCCATCCAGCGCGCCGAGGCCACCACGCTGGCCGTGGCGCTGCCGATGCGCGCCTTCTACTTCCTGTTCTACCCGGCCATCTGGCTGCTCAATGGCATTGCCCGGCGGCTGCTGAACGTGTTCGGCCTGGAGGCGGCAGGCGAGTCGCACGAGGCGCACAGCGAGGACGAGCTGCGCGTCATCCTCCACAGCTCCGCGCAGGCGGGCTCGATCACCACCGCGCGGGCGGAGCTGTTGGAGCGCGCGCTGGAGATGGCGCAGAAGACGGCCCGGCAGGTGATGGTGCCGCGCAACCAGGTGAAGTTCCTGGATGTGGAGGAGCCGCTGGAGAAGTGCATCGCGGACGCGCGGGCGGCCGGGCACACGTGGCTGCCGGTGTGCCGGGGCAGCCTGGACGAGGTGGAGGGCGTGGTGAACGCCAAGGACCTCTTCTTCCTGCTGTCGAAGGGCGAGCTGCGGGGGCTGGCGCAGGTGCAGCGGCCGGTGCTCTTCATTCCGGAGAACGTGAGCCTGGAGCAGTTGCTGGCGGAGTTCCGGCGCCGGCGCCGGCAGATGGCGCTGGTGGTGGACGAGCACGGCGGCACCTCGGGGCTGGTGAGCATCGCGGACGTGGTGGCCGAGGTGGTGGGCGACGTGGCGGAGCTGGGCCGGCGGATGGAGGAGGTGCGCTCGCTGCCGGGCGGCCGGTTCGAGCTGCCAGGCACGGCGCAGCTCGACGACCTGGAGGAGCGGCTGGACGTCAACTTCGACCTGAAGGAGGACGAGCAGGGCGAGGTGACGACGATCGCGGGCTACCTGATGACGAAGCTGGGGCGGGTGCCGGAGAAGGGCGACAGCCTCAAGCTCGACATGTGGCGCATCCTCGTCGAGGAAGTGGATGGGCCCCGGGTGGTGCGAGTCACGGTGGAGCCGCAGAACGCACCCAAGGCCTCTGCACCGGCCCCGGCGGACGGAACCGCGGCACCTCCCTCTCCCTCCGGGAGAGGGGTGGGGTGAGGGTTACTCGGGGTTCGCGGCGGCCTCGGCCTCGGCCTGCTGCTGCTGGGCCGTGATCTTCTTCTTCTCGAGCGCCTTGAGCTGCCGCCGCTCGCGCCGGTTCTGCCGGGCCGTCTGCATGGCCTCCATGGCGCGGATGAGCGGGTCCCTCCAGGTGGAGTGCTTCGCCCGGGGCAGGCCGCGATCATTGAGGCCCCACTTGCGGCGCGCGACCATCTTCGCGTCGTACCCGAAGAGCGCCTCGAAGAAGGCCTCCCAGTGCTCGCCGCTGTACTTGCAGACGAACTGGCGCAGCGCGCCCTCTTCCAGGCCGCGCAGACGCATGGAGCGCAGCATCTGCTCCACCTGCAGCACCGGAGGCTTGCGCTCGGCCTCCACGTTGCGGTCCACCAGCAGGTAGAAGCCCACGGCGAACACCAGCGCTCCGCCCATCATCGCCAGCGTGGGCATGAGCAGCTTCACGTAATAGAGGCCGTACCCCGCGCCGCCCAGCAGCAGCAGCCAGATCAGCCAGGTGACGAGTGGGGCCTGGAAGACGAACTGCCGGAAGCGCAGGAACAGCGCCCCCTTCTCGAGCAGCCCGCGCATGATGAAGGAGGCCATCCACGTGAAGGCGGTGAAGGCCGCCACGCTGAACCCCGCCAGCGGGCTGACGAACCGGTCGGCCAGGGCCGTGCCGGCCGCCGCCAGCACCGTGAGCCCCAGCACCACGCCCCGGCGCCACTTCGCCCAGGTGGCCTGGTTGTACTCCTTCACGCAGCTCTCCAGCAGGTTGGCGTGCTCCTCCCGCGGCGAGAACGTGGACGTGGCCTCGATGCCCAGGAAGCCCTCGAGCGCCTTGATGACCTCGCCCATGTCCTGGTAGCGCTCGTCCAGGGGCTTGGCCATCATCTTCATCACGATGTCCGAGAGCACCTGGGACACGCGCGGGTTGCGCACGTCCGGGCGGACGGGCGGCTCGTTCACGTGCATGTCCATCACCTTGGAGATCGTGTCCGCGATGAACGGCGGACGGCCGGTGATCAGGTGATAGAGCGTGCACCCCAGCGCGTAGATGTCCGCGCGGGAGTCCACCAGGGCGGAGTTCGCCACCTGCTCCGGAGCCATATAGGCCGGAGTCCCCATGGCGTACTCCTGGGGGTTCTTGCCGATGTAGGTGACAGGGCCCGACTTGGTGCGCGGGGTGGTGCGCTTGAGCTTCACCAGGCCCAGGTCCGCCACCTTCACCACGCCGTTGTGGTTGAGCAGCAGGTTGTCGGGCTTGATGTCGCGGTGGACCATGCCCCGGTCGTGCGCGAACTTCAGCCCGCGCGCCGCCTGGAGCACGTAGCCGGCCGCCACCTCTGAGTCGAGCGGGCCTCCGCGCTTGACCAGGGACTGGAGATTTTGCGCGTCAACGTACTCCATGCTGAAGAAGTGGATCTGCTTCTCCGAGCCGCAGTCGTACACCTGGACGATGTTGTGGTGGATGAGCTGCGCGGCGGCGAAGGCCTCCTGGGTGAAGCGGTAGAGGAACAGCGGGTCACCCGCGAAGCCCGGCCGGAGCACCTTCACGGCCACATCCCGGTCCAGCGAGAGCTGGCGCGCCAGCCACACGGTGCCCATGGCGCCAGCCCCCAGCCGCTCGATGAGCTGATAGCCGCCCAGCTTCGTGCCGGGGACGAGCAGCACGTCCGTCGAGGGCTGCTGCGGGGCCTCCTCGGCCAGCTCGGGTTCGGGCGCGGTCTTCGCCGCCCGGTGCTGGGTTTCCATCAGCGCTTCGTACTGGTCGGTCCGGGGCTGCGGCTCGGTCGTGGGGGCTGGCAGCGCCGAGTACTTATCGGTGCTGGGCACCTGCGAGGACGCAGCGGGGTCCGGCAGCGCGGAGTACTGGTCGGTCCGGGGAAGCAGCGTGGAGACCGGGGGCTCCGTGCGCTCCGCGGGCTTCTCCGGGTAGGGCATCATCACGGTGCGCTCGACGGCCACCGGGGGCGGGTCCTCCGAGGGCGCTTCGTCCCGATCGAGCGGCGCACCGGGAAGGGTGCTGAGGGGCGACTCGTCGAGCTCCCTGGCCGCGGAAGCGGACCGCGACTTCGCAGGCGCCACCGGCATCTTCGTGATGGTCGTGGCGGGAGCATCCGCGTTCAACGCGGCAGCTTCCGGCAAGAGGGTCGGAGCGGTGATGGGGGCCGACTCGTCTTCGTCGGCATTGGCGACGGGCGGGGGCGCTGCCCGGGTGACGGCCTTGATCTCGCTGGTGCGAGCGCGCGTGGGAGCCGGCGGCGCCTCCGCGGGGGGCAGTGTGTTCAGGGCGGTGGATACCGACTCGCTGTCGTCCGTCTTGACGGCGGGCTGGGCGGAGATCCGGGGGACGGCCTTGATCTCACTGGTACGGGTGCGAGCGGGCGCGGGCTGCACCTCGTTGGTGACACTGACCTTGCGCTCGGAGGTACGGGTCCGCGCAGGGGCCGGCTGCTCATCCGTCAGCAGCTTGCGCTCGGAGGTGCGGGGACGCGCGGCGGACGGCTCGTCGCTCAGCAGCTTGCGCTCGGAGGTCTGGGTGCGCGCGGGAGTCTGCTGGAGCTTGACCTCGGACGTCCGCGTGCGCGCAGGCGCTGGCGGTGGCTCCACGGATGGCTGGAGCTTGCGCTCGGCGGTCCGCGTGCGCGCGGATGCCTGCGGTCTCTCGGTCGGAGGCGGAGCGATAACAGTCTTATCGCTGGCCCCCTCCTGCGGCGGCTTCTCCTCCTCTTCCATCGGCGCTGCCATCTCCTCGCATCGCTCGTCCGAGGCTGCACCACACCCGGAGTGCTCGGGTCCTGCGTGCTCAAAGCTTCGGTGGCGGTGGCTTCACCTTAGCACAGTGCTTGGCGGTGCCCCTCGGTGGGCAAATGTAGCCTCTGGGCCCTAAAGGGCCTGAACTTCGAGCTGTGCCATGAGCTGGGGGTTCGTGCTCCGGGGCCCGGAGAGGACCTCGATGCGGTAGAGGCCACGGCCGAACACCGTGCAGGCGTAACGGGCTCCCCCGTACTCTGGAAGGCAGGGCTCCTGGCTGCCGTCCTGGGTGTTGTGGAGCGTCACCTCGGCGGGCAGTCCCTTGGGGTTGTCGAGCTCCACGTGGAAGCGGCCTTTGACCTCGGCGCGCGGACGGTTGGGCATGCGGATGCGGATGTGGTCCCAGACATGCGTCTTCGCGGCCACCGGCTCGGTGGTGGGCGGAGGGGTGGGGGAGGGGGACGTGTCACCCGCGGCCACGCGCGCGTTGCGCATGGCCTCGCCCCGGCTCAGCGGCTGGTCCAACAGCTGCCAGGCGGGATCGTCCGGGAGGTGGCGCTCCAGGAACTTCTGCGGGGGCATGAAGAGGTATTTGGTCCTGTAGTTGCGCGTGTAGAAGTCGCCATTGACGTGCCCCGCGTTCCAGGTGGCGTCGATCAGGTACCACTCGCCCTCGATGCGCACCGCGTTCCAGGCGTGGCCGTTGAACTCCTCGCCCAGGACGTCCAGGAGGTGCGGGGTGTAGGCGTCTCCCGAGACGCTGACGATCTCCTCCCCGACGGCCTGTCCCATCGCGGCCAGGAGGTTCGAGTAGCCCGCGCACACTCCCTTGCGGTTCTGGAACACGGCCTCGGGCCGCTGGGAGGGGAAGTTCCCCGTCTTGAGCGCCTCCACGTCGTACACCACGCGATCGGCCACGTAGTCGTGCAGGACCTTGACGCGCTGGAACGGGTCCCGCTCCTGGCTCACGAGGTACTTCGCCACGGTCGCCAGGTCCGTCTCCACCGAGCGGGGCAGGGAGGTGACTGCGGGGTGGATCTGATTCGGCAGCGGGTAGGTGAGCTGGCCTCCCGCCCTGCGGACCTCGGTGGGCTTCTCGGGCTTCGGGGCCTGCTGCGGGGGCTTCGCGACGGACGGCGAGTCCTCGGAGGCCGGCGGATCCACGGGGGTGGGCTCGGGCGGCTTCGGCTCGTCCTTCCAGGAGATGATGATGGCCTGCCCCTCGTCGTCGTCCGGAAGCGGAGGCTCCTGCTTCGCGTCGGCCGTGGGGGCGTCGGGCTCGGGCTCCTTCGCCGCGTCGGCCGCGGGAGGCGGCGGCACGGGCTGTGAGGGCTCGGGCGGCGGTGGAGTCTGCTCCGGAGGCACCGGGCGGGGCTCGGTCCGGGGCGTGGGGCGCTGGGCAAGGGCGATGAGCTGATCGCGGTACGGGTTGTCCGTGGCGAGCACGTAGGCCCACTCGACACCATCGGCCGCTTTGAAGAGCACCCGCCGCGTTGTCTCCACGAGCGGGCCCCCCGAGGCGGGCAGCATCCAGTCTCCACGGGTGGAGAGCGCGGTGAAGACGCCTCGGGGCGAGAGCAGCAGCGCGCCCACCATGAACAGCAGGTTCACCGCCCAGGTGCGCAGCAGCAGCCGGGTCCGCATCCGCAGCAACCGCTGAGGGCGAGCGCCGCCGGGCGCACGCGGAGGCAGGCTCAGCAGCTCCCACGCCAGGGGGAACACCACCGAGAGCCCCAGCCCCACGGCGATGGCCATCTCCCGGGAGGCCTCATGGTGGACCACCAGCGTGGAGGCCACCCACGCGCCCAGCAGCGGCAGTGCCAGGGCCAGCGCGAGCACCACGAGGATGAACAACCAGGACAGCGGGCCCGGTCCAGACGACCGGCGGGGAGGGGGACGCACGGGCCACAGTAGACCACGACTTTGGACCACGACTTCGGCCTGGACGCCTGGCTTCATCCGTTATACTGGATGAGCAGACGAATTTCCGTTTTATTGGACGTAGACATGATGACGGCTCGTTGCCGCTGTTGTTGCCCCACCCACCGCCAGCAGTGAACCTGTGCCCGGTCACACGCCTGTGCCGGGGTGGTCGCAACCCCTCTTTCGGAGCCGTTGATGTCTTCCCTTGTTTCCTCACGCGCCTCGCGCGCCGTCATCCTTTTGTTCACGCTGTGGTCTGGGCTCACGGGCGTGGCCCGGGCTGAGGACAGTGCCGCCGCACCTGCCCAGCCCGCCGTCCCGCCGGCCACCGCGTCACCGGAGAAGGCCCCCGCCCCGCCGCCCACCATCACCGCGGAGCCCGGCAAGGGCATCGTGGTGAAGACGGCGGACGATCGCCTCTCCTTCGGGGTCCGGGCTCGGGCGCAGCTGCGCAGCACGTTCGTCCACGTGGGCGACAGCGACAGCAGCGAGACGCAAGTCCGGACGATACGCCTCATTCTGAGCGGACACGTCCTGTCGCCGGACATCCGCTACACCGTGCAGCTGGCCTACGGCGGCAACGACTTCGAGACGGGCAGCAGCTCGCCCGTCTTCGATGCTTACGTGGACTACACCCGCTTTCGCGACCTGAACATCCGCGTGGGCCAGTTCTTCGTGCCGCTCGATCGCGCCCGCACCGTGCGCGAGTTCGCCCTGCAGTTCGTGGACCGGCAGCTGGCGGTGCGCGAGCTGAACCTCGACCGTGACGTGGGCGTGATGCTCTCGTCCAACAACCTCTTCGGGCTCCAGGAGCGGCTGGCCTACCAGTTCTTCGTGGGCGGAGGCGAGGGGCGCAACCGCTTCGGGACGTTCGCCGTGGGGCCGCTCACCACCCTGCGGTTCACCGTGCGGCCCTTCGGCGCGTTTGATGACGAGCAGGAGGCGGACCTGACCCGCGCGGCCAGGCCCCGGTTGGCGGTGGGCGTCGCGGGCGGCTACAACTACCGGACGGTGCGCAGCCTCAGCACCCACAGCACGGCCTTCACCGTGGGCAACGTCAACTACACCCACCTGGTCGCGGATCTGGTGTTCAAGTACCGCGGCCTCTCGTTCCTGACCGAGTTCCTGTGGCGCAAGGCCTCCCAGGACACCCTCGAGAAAGAGACGAACGGCACCGTCACCCGCGAGTTCACCCGCACGGGCCACGGCTACTTCGTGCAGGGCGGCATGATGCTGAACGACCGGCTCGAGGTGACCGCGCGCTGGGACAAGCTCTTCGCCCGGGGCAACACCGATCCGCAGCTGGTGCAACTGGTGCGCACGCAGGGCAAGCAGCTGGGAACGGGCCTCAACTATTACCTGAACGGCCACGCCTTCAAGGTGCAGAGCGACTACTTCTACATCTTCGGCGACGAGGGCATCGATCCCCGGCACCAGGTCCGCCTGCAGCTCGACGCCAGCTTCTGAAGCCTGGGGCGCCTCAGCGATTCTTCGAACGCTTGGCCGCGGGGGCCTTGGGGGCGGCCACCACGGGCCGCTCCACCTTGAGCAGCTCCAGGTCCGTGGAGTCCCCGGTGGCCACCTTGATGATGCCCACGCCGGGCGCGAACCAGATGAAGCTGTCCACCTTGCGGCCCTGAGCGCCCGGACGGGTGGCTCGGGCCGTGGTGGTGTTCTTCACCTTCAGCGCCTTGAAGGTGCCGGCCCCCACCGTCACCTCCTCCTCCCCCACGACGGTGGCCTCCTTGTCGAAGGTGGTGGCGATGATCATCCCCGCCCCCATCTTGGATGACGCAGGCGGCTGCATTTTCACCGACAGTGAATTGCGCCAGGTCGTGCCCATCGCCATGTGGGAGGGCACCACCATACCTTCTGCCGAGACGACCTCCACCTGCATACCCGAGGCCGACAGCAGCGTCCCCTCCAGGCCGCCAAGCCCCGTGCGTACGCCCTCAGGGGTACAGAAGGCCTCGGTCTCGCCGCGTTTTCCCTTCAATTCCACCGCCATCTGACCCTTGAGCCCCTCCGGCACGGAGGTGACTCCCTGGGTGGAAAGCGTCATCTCGGAAGATCGACCCGCGCGGTAGGTGAGCCTCAGCCCGTCTTCGAGTGGGAAGTACGGGTGGGGACACGCCGCCACCGGGGGGGGCATGTCAGACCGCTGAGGTAGTTCTGCGGGGCCCGCTCCAAGGAGGAGCGAGAAGGCAAGCAAGGGCTGGAACGTAGGAAGCCTCCCAACGGATCACCGGGAAGGTAGGGTGCCTCTCTCACTTTTCAACCCCTTGCCGTCCAAGGGTGACGGTACAGGGCGCCGGTCGAAATGTATGGCCACACGTTGCATGGTCATGCTTGATCCCCTCATACTCGGCTGGTACAGCACACTACGCGCGAAGGCCGATTTTTCGGCTCCGGAGCGATTTCCACACCCGCGCACTACGCCGCACAGGAGCACCGCAGGATGCGAATCAAGCGCCTGGACATCACCGGCTTCAAGTCATTCATGGAGCGCAGCGTCTTCAGCTTCGGCGAAGGCGTCACCGGCATCGTAGGACCCAACGGCTGCGGCAAGTCGAACGTGGTGGACGCCATCCGGTGGGCCATGGGCGAGCAGAGCGCGAAGAACCTGCGCGGCCGGGGCATGGAGGACGTCATCTTCAACGGCTCGGAGTCCAAGCCGCCGTTGTCGATGGCGGAGGTGTCGCTGACGTTCGCCATGGAGGAGACGGATCAGCTGGCGCCGCAGTACCAGGGCCTGCCGGAGATCACCGTCACCCGGCGGCTGTTCCGCAGCGGCGAGTCCGAGTACCTCATCAACAAGACGGTGTGCCGCCTGCTGGACATCACCGAGCTGCTGCTGGGCACGGGCGTGGGCACCAAGGCCTACTCCATCATCGAGCAGGGCCGCGTGGGCCTGATCGTCTCGAGCAAGCCGGAGGACCGCCGGTCCATCATCGAAGAGGCAGCCGGCGTCACCAAGTACAAGGCCCGGCGCAAGGCGGCCGAGCGCAAGATGGAGGCCACCGAGGCCAACCTGCTGCGCGTGACGGACATTACGAACGAGCTGGAGAAGCGGCTCGACACGCTGGCCCGCCAGGCGAAGAAGGCCGAGAAGTACAAGAAGGTGAAGGCGCGCATGCGGGACATCGACCTGCACGCGGCGTCGCACCGCTACCTGGAGCTGCAGGCGGAGAAGAAGGTGCTCAGCGCCCGGCTGGAGAGCCTGGGCGGTGAGGAGCGCGAGAGCCTGGACCGGGTGAAGGAGCTGGAGGATGCCATCACCCGGCGCCGCTCGGAGCTGGAGGCGGAGGCGGACGCGCTGCGCAAGCTGGCCGAGGAGGTGCACACGCTGGAGCGCGCGGTGCAGCGCGATGACCAGGACCTGGCCTACTGGCGCAAGGATCTGGAGGAGACGAGCGCCCGCGTGGCCCAGGCGGAAGGCGAGCTGAATCCGCTGCTGGCCCGGCAGGCCGAGATGGCCGAGACGATGGCGGCGCGGGAGGCGGAGCTGTCGGGCATCGCCGGGGCGTGGAAGGAAGACGAGGTGGCGATGCAGGTGGCGCAGGAGGAACTGCGCCGGGTGACGCACCTGCAGACGGAAGTGGCGCTGCGGCTGGAGCAGGAGCGCGCGGGGCTGGTGGCGGTGGCGGCGCGGCTGGCCAACCATGAGTCCAACCTGGTCAACCTGGCGCGCCAGCGCACGGACCTGGAGACCCGGCGCGAGAAGCTGCGCGTGGAGATGGAGAACCTGCGGGCGCAGGAGCAGGCGCTGGACGGGGCCCGTTCCCAGGTGCTGCAGATGGTGGAGGACAGCCGCCACAACGCGATGGAGCTGGCTGCCCGGAAGACGCAGGAGGAGGAGGCGCTGGCAAGCACCCGCGCTGCCTTCGCCGAGAGCGAGATCCAGGTCATCAGCCTGCGCGAGGAGCTGGCGGACAAGCGCAGCCGCCTGTCTTCGCTGGAGGAGCTGCACAAGAACTACGAGGGCTTCGATCGCGGCGTGCGCGCGGTGATGATGCGCGCGGGGCAGCAGTTCCGCGAGCAGGGCATCTTCGGCCTGGTGGCGGATGTGCTCACCCCTCCGGCGCGCTTCGAGCGGGCAGTGGAGGCGGCGCTGGGCGAGCGGCTGCAGCATGTCATCGTCGAGAGCCGCGAGAAGGGCTTCGAGCTGGTGGAGTACCTCAAGGCCGCCTCCGAGGGCCGGGGCAGCTTCCTGCCGGTGCCGATGGACGAGGCGCAGCTGCCCGTGGTGGAGCCGGACTTCAGCCGCCCGGGCGTGCTGGGGAGCGCCTTCGCCGAGGTGAAGTACGAGGAGGCGCTGCGCCCGGTGGTGCGGCTGCTGCTGGGGGATGTCGTCATCGTCCAGGACATGGCCTCGGCGCGCGCATACGAGGCGGCCGGTGGCCCGCCATGCACGCTCGTCACGCTGGAGGGCGAGGTGGTGCGGGCGGACGGCACGTTGATCGGCGGTGAGCGCGAGGGCGCGGCGGTGGGCGCGCTGCAGAAGAAGCGCGAGATCGCCGAGCTGGCCACCGAGGTGGCCCGGGTGGAGGAGCGCTACAACGAGATTCTCACCCGGCACTACACGCTCCAGAAGCAGATGGGGCACACCGAGGGCGTGCTCAAGGGGCTGGCGAAGAACCAGCATGCCGAGGAGCTGAACCTGGCCAGCCAGGAGAAGGATCTGCACAAGGCCAGCGAGGACCTGGCCCGGGTGCGCGAGCGGCTGAACACCCTGGAGGGCGAGGAGTCGCACCTGGCGCACTCGCACGGGGCGCTGGTGCACGAGGAGGAGAACAGCCGGGGCGAGGTGGCCCACGGGCAGGCGGACCGCGAGGGGCGCGAGGAGCGCGTGCGGCAGCTGTCCGCGGAGCTGGAGTCGCTCAAGCAGCGCGCGGATGCAGTGTCCGCGGAGCTGATGGCGCTGCGCATCAAGGTCGCCGCGGGCAGCGAGCGCGGCGAGTCGGCGCGCAAGGAGCTGGAGAGCCTGCTGGGGCAGAAGCGGGAGATGGAAGACCGCGTCCACCGGCTGCGGGTGGTGGTGGGCGAGGGCACGGCGCGCTCGGACGAGCTCAAGCGCCGCATCGAGGAGACGGACGGGGCCCGGGGCAAGCGGGCCGAGGAGCACCGCGCGGCGGCCGAGACGCTGGAGGGCCGCCGGAGCGCCCACGCGGCGACGTCCACCGAGGTGCGCGAGCAGGACACGCTGTTCCGCGAGCTGCGTGGCCGGCTGGACGAGCTGATGCAGGGCCTGTCGCAGATCTCACTCAAGGAGCGGGAGATTGCGCTGGAGGTGGAGCACCTGTCGGCGGGCATCCGCGAGCGGCACCAGGTGGAGCTGGAGCTGGAGCTGCACCGCTACCACCTGCTGGCGCCGCTGCCCCCCGAGGCGGAGGCGGAGCTGAAGGACCTGCGGGCTCAGGTGGAGAAGATGGGGGAGATCAACCTCACGGCCATCGACGAGCACGAGGAGCTGTCCAAGCGCTACGAATTCCTGGCCACGCAGAAGAAGGACCTGCAGGGCTCGCTGGAGCAGCTCAAGGAGGCCATCACCCGCATCGACGCGACGAGCCGCGAGCGGTTCAAGCAGACGTTCGACGTGGTGAACGAGAAGTTCCAGGCGGTGTTCCCGCGGCTGTTCGGCGGCGGGCGGGCCAGCCTGGTGCTCACCAACGAGGGTCCGGGCGCCGAGCCGGGCGTGGAAATCGTGGCGCAGCCGCCGGGCAAGAAGCTGCAGAGCGTCAATCTGCTCTCCGGCGGCGAGAAGGCGCTCACCGCCGTGGCGCTCATCTTCGGCATCTTCCTCATCAAGCCGACGCCGTTCTGCTTGCTGGACGAGGTGGACGCGCCGCTGGATGAGGGCAACGTGGGCCGCTACAACGACATGGTGAAGGAGATGAGCAGCCAGTCGCAGTTCATCCTCATCACCCACAACAAGCGGACCATGGAGGTGGCCGACACGCTGTACGGCGTGACGATGGAGGAGCCGGGCATCTCCAAGCTGGTGAGCGTGAAGCTGCGCGAGGCCAAGGCGGCCAACGACAACGCCTCGGTGGCCTGAGCGAGTGAAACCCCCTCTCCCTTCGGGAGAGGGCAGGGGTGAGGGTTCTTTTCCGGTGGAGTTGTAAGCAAGGGGAGGAGAGGCCCAGGCGGGGCGTTCGCTGCAAACCTGTCCAACAGCCGGACAGGGTCAGCCGGACCCTCGTCCCGTCGAGCAGTCTCCTTCCGGGGCGCGCCGGTGTTGCGCGGCGCACCGGCGGAGCGTAGGGAGCCCGTCGCCCATGTCCGCGACCGCGAAAGTGCTCGAAGCCGTTCGGAAGGACGCCCGCCCCGGAATCTGGTCCAACGGGGTGAACCTCTCTCGCGCGGGAGCCGTGGCGCTCCAGTCCCAGACGGCGAGTGAGCTGGAGCTCCGGGTGCGGGCCCCGGGCCGCCCGGTGGCCTACACCGTCAACCTGTACCCGAACGATGAAGTCTGGGAGTGCGACTGCGACGGCCGGATGGATCCGTGTGAGCACGTGGTGGCGGCCACCCTGTCCATTCAGCAGGCGGAGAAGTCGGACAAGCCCCTGGAGGCCACCGCCAACCGGTGGTCCCGCGTCGTCTACCGGTTCACCCGGGCCGAGGGAGGGCTGCAGGTCCACCGGGCCATCGCCCACGCTGACGGCAAGGAGGAGCCCCTGGAAGAGAGCCTGGCGGTGGTGCTCGCCAAGCCCGCGCAGGCCGCGAAGCTTCAGGTGGAGCAGTCGGATCTCAACGCGGACCGGCTGCTGGAGAAGCGCACGCGCGGGGCACTGCCTCCCGAGCGGCTGGAGTCGCTGCTGCGGGCGCTGGAGTCCGCGCGCAACGTGCTGCTCGATGGGCGGCCCGTGGCCATCTCGGAGGAGGTGGTGCTCCCCCGGGCCGTGGTGGAGGACCGGGGAGGGCAGCTCGTTGTCACGGTAGCGAGGGATCCCCGCATCGTGGAGGTGCTGAGCGCTGGCGTCGCGCTGGTCGGTGATGCCCTGGCCCGGCTGGGCGAAACGTCCATGACGGGCACGTGGCTGCAGAACCTGCCAATGGTCCGCACCTTCTCCGCCGAGCAGATTGGCGAAGTCACCTCCAAGGTGCTGCCGGAGCTGGCGCGGCGCATGCCGATCGAGGTCCGCAGCCGGCGCATTCCGCCGTTGGATCGCGATCTCAAGCCGCGGATCCTGCTGGAGCTTCAGCAGCTCGAGTCCGGGCTGTCCGTGTTCCCCACGCTGGTGTACGGAGCGCCGCCGTCGGTGCGGATCGACGCGGGACGGATGGTGTACCTGCGTGGCGCGGTGCCGCTGCGGGACGAGGCAGCCGAGCAACGGCTCATTCATCAGCTCCGGGACGAGCTGAACCTGGTGCCCGGGCGGCGGCTGACCGTGCAGGGCCAGGAGATGGTGCGCTGGGCGGACAAGCTCCGTACGTGGCGAGGAGACCTGGCCGGAGACGCGGCGGGCGTGGTGAGCCCGAACGTGCGGCTGAAGCCCCTGCTCAAGGTGGAGCCTGGTGCCTCGGGGGCCGGTGTGCCCGAGGTGCGCTTCACGCTCGAGTTCCAGGTGGAGGGAGGCAAGGGCACGCCGCAGACGGTGGACGCGGCGGCGGTGGTGCGCGCCTGGTCCGAGGGCCTGGGTCTGGTTCCCCTGGAGGGCGGAGGCTGGGCGCCGCTGCCCCGGGCCTGGTTGGACAAGCATGGCCAGCGGGTCGCGGACCTGCTGGCGGCACGGCAGGCGGATGGCCGGGTCTCCAATCACGCCCTGCCGGAGCTGACGGCGCTGTGTGAGACGCTCGAGCAGCCGCCTCCGCCGGGGCTCGACCGTCTGGCGCCGCTGATCCAGGGCTTCGAGAAGCTGCCGCCTCCGAGCTTGCCGGAAGACCTCACCGCGACGCTGCGCACGTACCAGCAGCAGGGCGTGAGCTGGCTGCGCTTCCTGAAGGAAGCGGGGCTTGGAGGCATCCTCGCGGACGACATGGGCCTGGGAAAGACGCTCCAGACGATCTGTGTGCTGGGGCCTCGCTCGCTCGTCGTGTGTCCCACCAGCGTGATGCCGAACTGGGCCGCGGAGCTCAAACGCTTCCGGCCGTCGCTCAAGGTCAGCGTTTACCACGGGCCCGGCCGCGCGCTGGACGAGGCGGCGGATGTGACGCTCACCACGTACGCCATTCTGCGGTTGGACGCGGCCGTGCTCTCGGGGCGAACCTGGGAGACGGTGGTGCTGGACGAGGCGCAGGCGATCAAGAACCCGGAGAGCCAGGTGGCGCGCGCGGCCTTCGGGCTCAAGGCGAACCTCCGGCTGGCGCTGAGCGGCACGCCGCTGGAGAACCGCCTGGAGGAGCTCTGGAGCCTGATGCACTTCTCGAACCCGGGTCTGCTCGGGGGGCGCAGGCAGTTCAACGACAAGGTGGCCCAGCCCATCGCCGAGGGGCAGCCCGAGGCGGCGGACCGGCTGCGCCGGCGCATCCGGCCCTTCGTCCTGCGGAGGCTCAAGCGCGAGGTGGCGCCCGAGCTGCCGCCGCGCACCGAGGCCGTGATGCATGTGTCGCTGGATGAGCGCGAGCGTGCCATCTACGACTCGGTGATGGCGGCCACGCGCAAGGAAGTGGTCGCTCTGCTGAACGAGGGCGGCAGTGTGCTCAAGGCGCTCGAGGCCCTGCTTCGCCTGCGTCAGGCCGCGTGCCATCCGGCGCTGGTGCCCGGCCAGCAGGCGGCCTCCTCGTCGAAGGTGCAGACGCTGGTGGAGGCGCTCGACACCGCCGTCTCGGATGGCCACAAGGCGCTGGTGTTCTCCCAGTGGACCTCGCTGCTGGATCTCATCGAGCCGCCGCTCAAGGAGGCGGGCATTGCCTTCGAGCGCCTGGATGGAACCACGACGAACCGGGGAGAGATCACCTCGCGCTTCCAGACCGCCGAGGGCCCGCCGGTGCTGCTGATGTCGCTCAAGGCGGGTGGCACCGGTTTGAACCTCACCGCGGCGGACCACGTGTTCCTGATGGATCCGTGGTGGAACCCGGCCGTGGAGGCTCAGGCGGCGGACCGTGTGCACCGCATCGGTCAGGAGCGGCCAGTGATGGTGTACCGGCTGGTGGCTCAGGGCACGGTGGAGGAGCGCATCCTGGGGCTTCAGGAGAAGAAGCGCGCCCTCTTCGAGGCGGCCTTGAGTGAGGCCTCGGCTGCCACCGCCATTACCCGCGAGGATCTGCTCGAGCTGTTCTCCTGACGGGAACCCTCACCCCGGCCCTCTCCCGAAGGGAGAGGGGGCTTGGCTCATTACTTGTTGAGCTTGACGCAGATACCCTCATCCTCCGTGCGGCGCTGCTTGGCTGTCGCCAGGTCCTGCTGCGTGGCGGTCAGGGCACCCTGGCTGCCGGTCTCCACCTCGGCCCAGGCCGCGTCCTTGGCCTTGAGCTCCTGGGCGAGCGTCACCGTCTGCTGATCCACGCCCTGCTGGGCCTCCAGCGCGGCGATCCAGCCATCCGTGGCCTTCACCAGCCGGCCGCACTGCTCGCGCAGCTTCGGAATGAGCGCGGAGTTCTTCTTCGGGTCCTTCGTGTACTCGGTGGCGAGTGCCTCGTAGCCCTCCGCCGCGTGGGACCGCGTGCCGAAGGCCATCGCCGTGGCCGCCGCGCGCTGACCGCGCACCAGGTCCAGCTGGTAGAAGCGCAGCTCTCCCGGAAGGTTGGCCGCTGGCTCGGTGGCCAGCGCGTTGAAGTGCGTGAAGCGGTACGGGAAGGCCAGCTCGTCCACGCTCACCGTCACTGGCAGCGCCAGGAGCTTCTGCTTCAGGCAGGCGGCGAGTTGGTCGCCCTCGGTACTCCCGCTGGGCTCGAACGTCACATCCGCCGGCGTCGCCGAGCCCTTCGTCAGCTTGATCGCCGCGGTGAGCATCGGGGGCGTCCGGTTCGCGTACGGCGCGTAGCAGTCACACCACGTCGGCTGAGCCAGCCGGACCGTGCCCGAGAAGTCCGAGCCCTCGTTGACGCCGAACTTGAGCGAGGGGCTGTTGCTCGCCTCGTGGATGAACTCCGTCTGGGCCTCTACCGGCTTGGCGCCCTTGGAGAGGGGCTGCAGCGGCGCAAGCTCGCTCACCACGCGCTGCACGCATTGCTGGCCCTCCGGCGAGAGGTTCTCGCCCGTTACGCTGTGCGTGGCGGACTGATCCGTGACGCTCGCCTTCACCATCACCCGGGTCGTCTCTGCACCCGCACGGCTCTTCGGATCCACCAGGCACTCCATCACCTGGGGCTGCGCGGCGGCGAGCGCGCCCACCAGCAACGCCTGGTTCACCGGCTGCGGTAGGCTCAACGTGCGCTGCTGGCAGAGCGCCACGTCGAAGGGAGGCTGGTTGATGATGCGCATCCGCTCCTGCACCGGAGTGGTGGCCTGCGCGCTGTCGACCTTCTGCGACCCCGCGCACGCGGCAAGGCCGAGCACGGACGCTACGACGAGACGTCGTGACATGAGGTGAGTCCCCTCCCTGGGACGGCCGCGCGGGCGCCTACTTCTCGAGCCCCTCGGCGTTCTTGAGATCCTTCAGGCGCAGCCCGTTCTTCTTCAGCAGGCGGTAGAGGCTCTGCATGGACAGGCCCGTGCGCTGCTCGGCGGCCTTCATGTCGAAGGCCACCTCCTTCATCACCTCGGCGAAGTAGAGGCGCTCGAAGTCCGCGAGCACCCGATCCTTCGCCTCGTGGTAGTTCATCCCCACCACCAGCGCGCCCACGCTCGTGTTGGGCTCGGACGGGGTCTCGGACTTGCGCGACGGCTGGGCCATGAAGTCCAGCCAGCTCGTGTTGCCCGTCTCCTGCATGAGCGCGCCGCGCTCCAGCACGTTGCGCAGCTCGCGCACGTTGCCTGGCCAGTCGTAGCCCTCGAAGAGCGCCAGCGTCTGCGGCGTCAGCTCGAACGAGGCCTTGAGCGCCTGCAGCAGCGAGTGCGCCAGCACCGGAATGTCCTCGCGCCGCGTGCGCAGGGGGGGCAGCCGCACCCGTGCCACCGCCAGCCGGAAGTACAGGTCCGCCCGGAACCGGCCCTGGCGCACGTCCTCCTCCAGGTTGCGGTGCGTGGAGGCAATCACCCGCACGTTCACCGGCACCGTGCCCCCGTCCAGCGTGGGCACCTCGCGCGTCTCCAGCACGCGCAGCAGCTTGGGCTGCAGCGCCAGCGGCAGCTCGCCCACCTCGTCCAGGAAGAGGGTGCCGCCCTGCGCCGCCTCGAACACGCCGCGCACGCCCTTCTCCTCATCGTCCGCCGCGCGCATCGAGCCGAACAGCTCGCGTTCGGCCTTCTCCTCGGTGATGAGGTTGCAGTCCACGACCTTGAAGGGGCCGTGCCGCCGCGCCGAGTGCTGGTGCACCGCGCGCGCCGCCAGCTCCTTGCCCGTGCCCGTCTCTCCCTCGACGAGCAGGTTCATGTCCTCGCGCGCAATGCGCCGCAGGTCCGCGAACAGCAGCCGCATGCGCTCCGAGGCGCCCACCAGCGAGCCGAAGGCGTCCGCGCCCGAGGGCACCTCCACCTCGGTGGTGCGCGTGTCCGGCTTGATGGTCAGCTTCGTCTTGCCCAACTGCACCTTGTCGCCTGGCTGCAGCACCACCTGCAGCACCTGGCGCCCGTCCAGGTACGTGCCGTTGCGGCTGCCCAGGTCCCTCAGCAGCAGCCCCTTCGTCGTGCGCTCGATCTCCAGGTGCCGCCGGCTCACGGTCGGATCGGTGAGCACCAGGTCGCTTGAGGGATCCGAGCCCACCCGGACCAGCGAGTCCTGCGTAGAGGTCTTCTTGCCCTTGTCCGGGCCCGCCGAGACCTCCACTGTCCACTCGCGCACCTGGATGCGCACGGGGCGGCCTTCGGCTTCTGTCATTACGGACTGAGTGACTTCAGGCTTCTCGGTCATGGCTGTTCGCCTTCCGCGCCGGGCTACGGCAGGAACCCGGAATACCCTGGGATGGCCCTCTTTACGGGCGTTTCCCCATGGGGAGCAAGTCAAACATCTCAAGGTAGGAGGATCTGCGAGGCTGCTCCTGACGCATGACGGACATGCGCCTGCACCGGCGTGGGCGCAAGCCTCGTCCGGGCCAGAACCTGGGGCAGCGCGGGCTGTCCGTCCAGTTGGAGAATGATGTCCCCCGGCGCCAGCTTCCCGCCCTCGGGTACGGACAGGACGTACAAGCCCGCGGGCAGCCGGTTCATCCGGTCCAACCGGGCGGTGTCCAGCGCCGGGTTGGCGAAGCGCAGGCGCTGCTGGCGCAGCACCTCGGCGTCCAGCGGATCCATCAGGGCCAGGGCGCCCAGGTGGGCCGGGCGGCCCTCCTCGGTGTACTCGAAGGCCCTCCAGGGCACGAGCGCCACCGTGGCCGGGGCCGGGGAGGGTACTCGTGGGGCCCGCAGGTGCTCCTGAAGCCGCCGCAGCGCTTCGCGGGTGAGGTTTTCCATGAGGTGGGTGAGCTCGGGCGCCGGGTCGGCTCCGTCATCCGTGCGCTCGGCGAACGGGTCGGCTTTGGCCTCGCCCCACACGTCCAGCACCTTCTGGCGGCTCGACGGGTGGAGGATTTCCACGTGGCCCAGGTAGCTTGTCTCCTCCACCGTGCTCTGGCCCACGTTGCGGCCCTGGGCGTCGAGCAACTCTCCCTGGCCGGACTGAATGCGGCGCTCGGCCCAGGCGCGCAGCACCAGCGCCTGGTCGGGCCGGACGCTGTAGCCCGCCAGCAGCGTCACCGCGTTGCTCGCCGCCCACGCGTTGTCCTCGTCCGGCCGGTATACCGTGAACTCGGAGGGGCCGAAGAACAGGGCGCGCTCTCCCGCCTCGCTCAGCGCCACGTCGATCAGCCGCTGGGACAGCTCGAACGAGCGCCACGCGGGCTCCGGCCACCGGAAGAGGAACGGGTAGACCATGACCGCGGACGCGGACAGCTCCGAGGGAAGCTCCTCGCGCGTCTGGTACGCCGCCGAGCGGCAGGAAGAGGCCGCCACGGCCAGCAGGAGCACAGCGCCAATGGGACACAGGCCGGCACGCTTCACGGCCCGCGAGTCAAGATCAACGGCCCCGCGGAATCCAGAAGACTGGCCACGGAACCCTCACCCCGTCCCTCTCCCGAAGGGAGAGGGGAGGGGGAGCGCGCTTAGTACTTCGCGGGCGAGTCACTGGCCGGGAAGGACTCCTTGGACTGTTCGTCCACGATGTCGTCCTGCCCGTTGCCGCCAGACTTCACGTTGGCGTTGGTGACGTCCTTCATCTGCCGCTGCTGGCCACCGCCCACGCCCGCGCTCGGCTGCAGCATGCGGCTGCCCAGCAGGTTCTTCGCCCGCTCGGCGAAATTGCGCTGCTCGTCCTGCCAGTCCTTGAAGAACTGAGCCAGCTCCTGGTCCCCCGCCTCCTGGGCGTCCTGGATGTACTGCTCGCTCGTCGATGCGCCCTTGAGCAGGTGGTACAGCGCGCTGATCAGGTTGTACTGCTCGTCCTGCGTCCCCGTCTGTTGCTCTTCACCGGACATGTTCGTGCCTCCGTGGGGGGAAGGTTCCCCTCTGTCCAGGGAAGCTATTCACGCCAGGGTGGCACCTCGGATGGCTTGCCCCCCTGCCTGCTGAGCAGCTCCAGGGACTGAAAACACAACGGCCCCCGGTCCACAGAGGGAACCGGAGGCCGTGTGCACTGTCCCGGCGCGTGAGCGCTGGGGGCAGGGGACTACATGCCCATGCCGCCCATGCCGCCCATGCCGCCCATGCCGCCGCCAGCGGCCGGCTTGTCGTCGTCCGCCTTCGGACGCTCGGCCACCATCGCCTCGGTGGTCAGCATCAGCGAGGACACGGAGGCCGCGTTCTGCAGCGCCGTGCGGCTCACCTTGGCCGGGTCGATCACGCCCGCGGCCAGCAGGTCCTCGTAGGCGCCGGTGGCGGCGTTGAAGCCGTACGAGCCGGTGCCCTCCTTGACCTTGTTCACCACCACGCTGCCCTCCAGACCGCCGTTGGCGACGATCTGGCGCAGCGGCTCCTCGATGGAGCGGCGGATGATGTCCACGCCGAACTTCTCACCGGCGTCCACCTTGATCGAGTCCAGCGCCTTGACGCAGCGGATGAAGGCCACGCCGCCGCCGGGCACCACGCCCTCCTCGACGGCCGCGCGGGTCGCGTTGAGCGCGTCCTCCACGCGAGCCTTCTTCTCCTTCATCTCCGTCTCGGTGGCCGCGCCCACGTTGATCACCGCCACGCCGCCCACGAGCTTCGCCAGGCGCTCCTGGAGCTTCTCGCGGTCGTAGTCGCTGGTGGTGTCCTCGATCTGCGCGCGGATCTGCTTCACCCGCGCCTCGATGTCCTTCTGCGAGCCGGCGCCGTCGACGATCGTGGTGTTGTCCTTGTCGATCGTGATGCGCTTGGCGCGGCCCAGGTCGGCCAGCGTCAGCGTGTCCAGCTTGATGCCCAGGTCCTCGGCGATCATCTTCCCGCCGGTCAGGGTGGCAATGTCCTCGAGCATCGCCTTGCGACGGTCACCGAAGCCCGGCGCCTTCACCGCCGCCACGCTCAGCACGCCGCGGATCTTGTTCACCACCAGGGTCGCCAGCGCCTCGCCCTCGACCTCCTCGGCGATGATCAGCAGCGGCTTGCCCGAGCGGGCCACCTGCTCCAGCACCGGCAGCAGGTCCTTCATCGACGAGACCTTCTTCTCGTTGATGAGGATGTAGGGGTCGTTGAGCACCACCTCCATGCGGTCCGGGTCCGTCACGAAGTACGGCGACAGGTAGCCGCGGTCGAACTGCATACCCTCGACCACGTCCAGCGTCGTCTCCAGGCCCTTGGCCTCCTCGACGGTGATGACGCCCTCCTTGCCGACCTTCTCCATCGCGTCCGCGATGATCTGGCCGATGGTGGCGTCGCCGTTGGCGGAGATGGTACCGACCTGGGCAATCTCCTTCTTGTCCTTGGTCGGCTTGGCCAGCTTCTTCAGCTCGGCCACCAGCGTGGTGACGGCCTTGTCGATGCCGCGCTTGATGTCCATCGGGTTGTGCCCGGCGGCCACCAGCTTGGCGCCCTCGCGGAAGATCGCCTGCGCGAGCACGGTCGCGGTGGTGGTGCCGTCGCCGGCCACGTCAGAGGTCTTGGAGGCAACCTCCTTCACCATCTGCGCGCCCATGTTCTCGAACTTGTTCTCCAGCTCGATCTCCTTGGCGACGGTAACGCCGTCCTTGGTGATCGTCGGAGAGCCGAAGCTCTTCTCGATGACGACGTTGCGGCCCTTGGGGCCCAGGGTGACCTTGACCGCGTCGGCCAGGATGTTCACGCCGCGGAGGATGGCGTCACGCGCCTTCTGATCGAAAATGATGTCTTTGGACATGATGTGTTCCTTGGAAAGTGGGTGGAACAGCAGCGGGAATTACTTCTCGATCACGCCCAGCACATCCTCCTCGCGGAGGATGAGGTGCTCCTCACCGTCGATCTTGATCTCGGTGCCCGCGTACTTGCTGAACAGGATGGTGTCGCCGGCCTTGATGTCCATGGCGCGCACCTTGCCGTCCTCGAGCACCTTGCCGTTACCGACGGCGATCACCTTGCCCTCGAGCGGCTTCTCCTTGGCGGTGTCGGGGATGAACAGACCGCCCTTGGTCTTGTTCTCCTCGGCCACGCGCTTGACGATGAGGCGGTCCTGCAGGGGACGAATCTTCATGGTGGGTCTCCTTCAGTTAAGGCATCCGGACGGTTCCCCGGACGCTTGGGGTAATAGGGGCCTGGGTCGGCCCGGCGGTCATTAGCACTCTCGGGTGTCGAGTGCTAACGGCTCAGCGCGCGGGATAATAACCAGCGAAGTCACCTCGTCAAGCGAGCTGGGAGCAAGTCCTTGTGCTTGGCTAAATAGCCGTCACGATTACCATTTTCCATCCTCTACCAGGTTGATGGCGCCTCGCCCTGAAGCGCGATCCCGGTGGCGGAATTGGCACTCTCGAAGGTCGAGTGCCAGCGTAAGTGCCTGGAATGACTGGGGTGGGCCTTTGCCGGACCGAGTGTCCGCTGTTACCCTTTTCCTATCCCCCTGGGTCGCCGCGGGGGCAGGAGGTCGATGTACATGAGTGAACTGGTGACGAGCCCGTCATTGAAGGAGTTCTTCAAGTCCGTGCTGGAAGAGGTCATCCGGCGCCAGCGGGTGGTGATCGCGGAGATGACCGAGTTCTACCTGGTCAACCTGCTCACCGAGTTCGCGCTGACGGACAAGCTGTTCAGCCAGGAGGCCGAGGGCCGCAAGGACCACGAGCCCCTGGCGATGCTGTACCACCGGGCGCTCCAGCAAGAGCGGGAGGAGCGCATCCGCACGCTGCGCCGCCTGGGGGACGTGTCCCTCTACAAAGTAGGCTTCTTCGCCGGCTCGCTGCAGAGCAGCGCGGTGGGCGCGGACTACTACATTCAGATGGGGGGCACGGCGTACGGGCAGGTGGCCGAGCTGTCGCCCACCGCGGGGTTCGCGGAGGTGTACCGCGAGCTATGCTCGAAGTTCCGGGCGTTGGTGGAGGTGCTGGAGGAGATCTCCGCGCGCGGCCTGGTGCAGGGCGGCCCGGCGGGCACCTTGAAGGTGTACGAGACCTGGGTGCGCACCGGCAGCAACAAGCTGGAGCGGGTGCTGGTGGACGCGGGGATGCTGGTCTCCAAGGGCGGCCTGGCCAACTAGTGAGCAGGGGGGCGGAATGATCGGGCGTGTCCAGGACCACCTGGAGGCCATCTACGGCATCACCTGCGCGGCGCGCGCCGAGACCTTCGTGGTGGACACGGAGGCGGCGGTGCTCCTGGGCTCCACGGGCCGGGCCGACGAGGAGCTGCTGGTCGCCGAGGGCGAGGAGGATGGGGATCTGGAGCTGGCCCTGTACCTGGCGCCCTCGCTGCTGGCCCGGCTCAAGCACTACGAAGGAGCCCCGGTCGGGCATCTGCTGGACGGGGACCTGGACGGGTACTGCCAGCTGGCCGAGGGCGTCTCGCACTTCCTCTACGTAGCGCACACCGCGGCACATGGCCGGGCGCTGTCGCTGCTGGAGCTGGAGGTGCAGGCCGAGGTGGACAAGTTCGCCGTGTGCCTGCTGCACCGCTGGGGCGAGGGGGTGAAGGCCTGGGCCGAGGAGCTGATGCGGCGGCTGTTCGAGCGCATCTCCTACCTGCCCCGGCTCTCCGTGCAGGAGCGCTGGCGGTACGAGGAGGCCAACCGTTTGTCCCGCAACTTCTGTAACCGGTTGATGGGCCACGTGGCCGAGCGCCGGCTGGACCGGCTGCTGTCGGAGCTGCGCTACGCCTACCGGCTGGGGGCGGAGGCCAAGCTGCGCCATTTCTCGTACGGGACCTGAGCCACACACCCCCCGCATCAGGTAGGGTGGGTGGCGTATGCCGCGCGAGGCTTCCGCCGGAGGTGTGGTCATCCGCGAGAACGCGGGGAGCTGGGAAGCGGCCGTGATCCGCCCCCACGGGCGCAACCTGTGGGCGCTGCCCAAGGGGCACGTGGATCCCGGCGAGACGCCCGAGCAGACCGCCGTGCGGGAGATCCGCGAGGAGACAGGCCTGACGGCCTCCCTCATGGTGTCGCTGGGGGAGATCCGCTACGTGTACCAGTTCCGGGGACAGCGCATCTTCAAGCGCGTGCACTTCTTCCTGTTCCGCTATCAGGCCGGGGAGCTGGGCGTGCTGCCACCGGGCCCGCGCGTCGAAGTGGACGAGGTGCGCTGGGTGCCGCTGTCGCAGCTGGTGTCGCTGCTGGGCTACAAAGGGGAGAAGTCCATCGCCGCGCGCGCCACGCGAGTGCTGCGCGCGGGAGACTCGACTCCCCCGGGAGGGCTCCCGAAGGAGCCCTGAAGGGGCTAGACGGCCGGAGGCGTCGGGGTGGGCGCCGGGGCGGCTCCCTTAGCGGACTCGTCGCTGGCGTACTTGCCCGAAAGGGCCTCACGCACGTCCCGGTCGAACTTCACGTGGCCGGTGGCGATCTCGCGCAGCGAGAGCACGGGCGGCTTGTTCTTGGACACCTCGATGATGGGGCGGGCGCCGGCCATCAGCTGGCGGGCGCGCTTGGCGCCGAGCAGCACCAGGGCGAAACGGTTGTCCACGCGGGGGAGGCAGTCTTCGACGGTAATACGGGCCATGGAGAATCCCTTTGGCGACTCTACGGAAGACCCGGAACCTAAAGAGCAGGCCCGGCCGAGTCAAGGAAGGACAACGGGTTGGGGCGGCCGGGCAGACAGCGGCCCGGCCTTCCCCTGGGCCTGCTGGGGCGGCTACTCCACCTTCTTCAGGTCGCCGCGGATCTCGCCATCCTTGAAGTTCGCCGAGTGGATGTTGACGTAGAACTTGCCGGCCTCGAAGTTGGAGATGTCCGTGTCGGACAGTTCCTTGTCGCTGCACTTGGGGCTGGTGGGACCATCAGCGCCGATGCTGCCGCTGTTGCCCGTGGGGACGCTCAGGTGGCAGAAGACGGGACCAACGCCGTTGGCGTCGGTGGGGCCGTGGATGTGAGCGCCGGCGGTGTTGGAGCTCAGGTCCTTGAAGGAGCCCGAGATCGACAGCTTGCTGCCATCGACGGTGACCTTCGCGCTGCCGGTGGCGGGGGTGTTGACCGCGGCAGGCTTCTGGGCCTCGCCCGAGAGCGTGGCCGTGAGTTCGGTGCTGCCACCGCACGCCGCCAGGGCCACCGTCGCCACGCAAGCGATGAAAAGACGATTCGCCTTCATTGTGTAATCCTCCGTAAGCCCACCCCTGCGCCGGGCCTTCGTGAAGCCGCGCGGGTGGGGGTGCCTGCCTAACAAGCGGACCTGACAACGGCCATCCATTAATGGTAGACGCGCCGCGTCATGCCCCGGGGTACAGGGGGGCTGGAGCGCGGGAGTCAGCCGCCGAAAGCGGTGACATCGGGGCAGTCACTGGCCTTGCCGATGCCGAACAGCTCCCAGCTACGCTTGGCGTAGACGAGCAGGCCCTGGGCGTTCCAGCACTCGCGGTAGCCAGCGCCCTTCAGGTCTCCCTCGAGGATGGTGAAGCTGCCCTCGCCGCCGCTGTCCGGCGTCCAGCGGCTGGTGATCTGCACGTCCTCACGCGCGCCGCCCGGCACCGCGTCGGTGTCCTTCAGCAGGAAGCGCATCTCTCCGAAGCCGCCCGGCAGCTCGCGGTAGTTGTAGCGGATCTCCGGAGGGGTGGAGGTGGGCAGGGC
>DASVVJ010000264.1:0-4731 GCA_036389955.1 Myxococcaceae bacterium | reverse complement strand
TCTCGATGCGCTCCTGGTGCGGCACCCGCCCACATACCCGCAGCTCTCCCGCGGAGGGCGCCAGGACGCCGGTGAGCATCTTGATCGTCGTCGACTTACCGGCGCCGTTCGGCCCCAGGAAGGCGACGCTCTCTCCGGCTTCGATGGAGAGCTCCAGCCGCTCCACCGCGACTTTCTCCTCGAACCGGGGCCGCACCAGATGCCGCAGCGCACCTGTCAGCCCCGGCTGCTTGACTGCGACGCGGTACAGCTTGCTCAGGGCTCGAGTCTCGATCTGGGGCGCCATGAAATTCAGAGGGTGGTGAGACCTTGGATTTCATGATTATATAGAAAAAGCTGACTGCCTTTCTAGAGCCCCCTGAGCCCCTGCGGCTTCAGCGGGAGGCTCGCTCCGCGTTGGCGCGGAAGGCATCGCGCATGAACTGGGCGAGCCCCGGACGATACCGGTCAATGTTCTCGGTGAACCGCGAGTCGCTCACGTACAGCTCTCCGAGCCCCCGGTGCATCTCGGGCGAGCAGGGGTAGAACCACCGCCCGATGTAGTTCCGGTGCTGCTCCGCCAGCGCCATCACCTCCACGTCCGTGGGCGCCCGGCCCTCCTCGAGCCGCGCCGCCAGCTCCTTGTGGAGGTGGTCGCCCTCGGACTTGATCTGCTCCCAGTCCTTCTTCGTGTAGCGCTGGGTCCGCCTGGCGGACTCCCGGTACGCCTCGGTCTGGCCCCACCGCTCGCGGGCCTCCGCCTCGTACTTCGTGGGATCGAAGTCTCCGAACACCTCGAACATCTCTTCCTTCGTCATGACCGTTCCTCTCTCGATGGACTCGAGCGCCGCATCCACCGCCTGGATGAGCGCCTGCACCCGGGTTGCCCGTTCGGTGAGCAGCTGCCGCTGCATCCGCAGCGCGGCCCGCACGTCGAAAGCCGGATCGCGCACGATGCGGGTGATCTCCTCCAGCGGGAAGCCCAGCTCCTTGAAGAAGAGCACCTGCTGAAGCCGCTGAAGATCCGGCTGCTCGTAGAGCCGGTAGCCCGCCTCGCTCCGCCCGGAAGGGCGCAGCAAGCCGATCTCGTCGTAGTGATGCAGCGCTCGCACGCTGACACCCGCCAGTTTGGCGACCTGGCTCACCGTCAGGGACATCCCCGTCACCTCCGCATGAAGGAATAGGGCCTCACGTTACGTGAGGGTCAACCCCCCTTGTTTCCGGAGTCCGCCGGTCGGAAGAGGGCGCAGGCGTGCACGGGCTGTGGCGGGTACCGCTGCGGCAGCAACGGGCAGAGGATGAACGTGGACGTCTGCGTCCGCACGTACCGGGGAGGCGCCGCACACCGGTGACAGAGGCTGCTCGGGAATGGCAGGGGCGGGGGAGGAGCGGTCATCGCAGGCCTGGGAAGTGGGCAGGCGGCTCACTTCGCCGCGAGCCACTTCCGCGCTGCTTCCTTTATGGCTCGTTGAGCTGGCTGGCGATCTGCTGCTCACTGCCCGCGTGCAGGTGCACCGGCTTGTGCACCTTGCGCAGGCGCATGTTGAGCAGCTCCACGATGAGCGCGAACGCCATCGCGAAGTAGATGTAGCCCTTGTTGATGTGCTGGCCGAACCCCTCGGCCACCAGCATCACGCCGATGAGCAGCAGGAACGACAGCGCGAGGATCTTCACTGTGGGGTGGCGCTCCACGAAGTCGCCAATCTTCCCCGCGAATATCAGCATCACTCCCACGGCGATCACCATGGCGGTGACCATCACCCAGAGCTGGCTGGCCATGCCCACCGCGGTGATGACCGAGTCGAGTGAGAAGACGATGTCCAGCGCGAGGATCTGCGCGAGCACCGAGCCCACCGCCGCCGCCGAGGGCGCCTTACCGGGCTCCCCGTGCGCGTCGCCGCCCTCCAGCTTCGAGTGCATCTCGTGCACGGACTTGGCCACCAGAAACAGACCGCCTCCCAGCAGAATCAGGTCCCGGCCGGAGATGTCCTGGCCCAGCACCGTGAAGAGCGGCTCGGTCAGCCGCATCATCCAGGAGAGCGCGAACAGCAGCCCGATGCGGATGATCAGCGCCAGGCCAATGCCGATCTTGCGGATCTTCTCGCGCTTCTCCGGGGGCAGCTTCGCCACCAGGATGGCGATGAAGACGATGTTGTCCACGCCCAGCACGATCTCCATCGCAGAGAGCGTCAGCAGGGCAATCCAGGGATTGGAAGCATCGGCAGGGGCTTGCATGGGGCTTGTCCTATCGTTTCCGGCGCAGGCTCGCCACGTCCTTCTCGACGGCTTTCTGGGCCTCTTGCAATGCCGCCTTCGGGGTAGCCGCCTTGCGTGTCATGGCGTTCATCGCCGTGGTCATCGGGGACCACACCATCGTCATCTCCGCCACGTTGGGCATGGAGATGGCCGTGTCGGCCTGTGCACGGAACGCCGCCAAGGTCGCATCCTTGGCGATCACCGGATCCGAGTAGGCCTGCTCCAGCGCGGGGTTCTGGCGTCCCACCTGGGCCATGATCCGCGCTCCCTCGGGACCCGTGAGGTAGCGCGCGAAGTCGAACGCCGCTTCCTTGTGCTTGGACGGTGCGGCCACGGCGACGCCCTCCACCGTCATCCACGGGCGCATGGGCTTACCGCCGGCCTCGTCCACCGTGGGCAGCGGGGCCAGGCCGTAGTCGATCTCCGGGGAGATCTCTCCCAGGAACCAGGGGCCGGAGAACACCATGGCCGCCTTGCCCGCGTTGAACAGCGAGGTGGTGAGCACCGTGGAGGGCTCGGAGGGCAGGATCCGGTCCTTCTCCACCCAGCGCAGCAGCAACTCCACCGCCTTCACGTTCTCGGGAGCGTCCAGCCGGGGCTTGGGGCCCGGATCGAACACCCGGCCGCCAAACGCGTTCATCAGCGCCGCGTGGTAGTAGAAGTCGGTGTACGGGTAGACGAGGCATGCGGAGTCGCTGCCTTGCGCTGGCTGCTTCTTGCACCACGCGATCAGCTCTCCCGTCGTCCGGGGCGGCTTTGGCATCACCTTCTTGTTGTAGATGAGGGTGATGACCTTGAAGTTCAGCGGCAGCCCGTACACGGAGCCGCGGTAGGTCATCGCCTCCAGCGTGGAGGGGAGGTAGCTCTTCCGGGTTGCGTCCTCCAGGAGGAAGTCGAGCGGCTCGAGCATGTTGCCGCTCTCCACCCAGCCCCCGAGCCGATCCTGCGGGAACACGAACACGTCCGGGCCGATACCCCGGGGCACGGCCGCGGTGATCTTGTCGGTGAACGCATCCGAGGGAATGGCGCGCAGAGTGACCTTCACGCCCGACTTGGCCTTGGCCGTGTTGTAGGCCTCGACCACCTTCTCCAGCCCCGCGCGCTCCGAGGCCCGGTAGCCGTGCCACACCTGGAGCTCGGTCTGGGCACTGGCCTGGAGGGACAGCGTGAGCAGGAAGGGGAGCAGTGCGGCGCTTTTCATGGAAGCCTCGCGAGAGCGGGCTCTACGATAGGCAGGCCCTCCCGAGGTTCTCCATGAGTGACGCCGTGGCCTCAGCCGCTTCCGTCCAGGACTTCACCCACCGGTACATGCCGCTGTTCGGCAAGCGCGTGCATCGCCTGGGGCTCTCCGGCAACTACGGCATCGATCCCGCGGGGCTCCACGCCGCCATCGATCGGGGGGGCGTGGATGCGTCGCCTGGGCCAGGTCGTGCATGGCAGGCCGGCGCTCCCCGGCGCGCCGGCCTGAGGCCCGCGTGACTACTCGAGCGCCATGCCCGCCGCGGCCGCCTGCTTGCTGGCCGACTCGATGATCGCCTTGTCGAGCGTCACCGCGCCCGGAGCCGCGGCCGCCTTCTCCTTCTCGGCGACGAACTTTTCACGCTCGGACTGGAGCTTCTGGATGCGCGCCTGGATCTGCTCGCGCTCCTTGGCCTTGGCGTCCACGATGGCCTTGCGCTCCTCGGCGCTCTTGCCCTGCAGCTCCGCGGGCAGATCCTCGTCGGCCACGGCGTCCAGCTTCACCGCGCCCTTCTTCGTCCCATCCACCAGGTCCCACTCCGAGTTGTCGTAGAGGCGGCTGGCCTTGGACACCGCGCGCGTGGTGGCGCTGGCCATGCTCGCTCCGGCGTTGGAGTCCTGCGCCTCCTGGCGCTGCTTGGCCACCGCCCCCTTGCGCCCGTAGCCCAGGTACGTCTTGTTCAGCTCGCGTCCCAGCTGGGCGATCTCCCCGTCCTGCGGCGCCGCGATGTGCGCCACCGCGCGGTTCTGATCGATGTTGAGCGCCTGGCCTCCGGCCAGCCGCGCCGCCGACGCCCAGCCCGTGTTCGTGCCCTCGCTCTGCGTGCCGCAGTGGATGGTGTTCACCACGATGCCGCGCTCCTTCGCGTCGGCCACCGCGCTGTCCGGCGTCACTGGCCCCTGTGCGAACGGCTCGTTGCCCGCGATATAGATGAGCTTCAGGTCCCCCGGGGACTTGCTCCACTCCAGGTTGCGCGTGGCCTTCTGGATCACCATGCCGGCGTACTCCTCACCGCCGTTGGTCTTCAGCGCGAACAGCTCTTCGGACACCTTGTCCAGGTCCGTGGTGAACGGGACGATCTGCCGGATGAAGCCTCCCTCGGCCGACAGGGAGCTCTTGCCGTACTCGTAGAGAGCGATCTCCAGGTGGGCCAGCTGCGTGCCCCGGCGCGCCTTCTGGAACGTGTTCACCACGGTCCACATCTGACGCCGGGCCTGATCAATGAGTCCGTCCATGCTGCTGCTCGTGTCCAGCAG
>DASVVJ010000263.1:0-3620 GCA_036389955.1 Myxococcaceae bacterium | reverse complement strand
AGGCCGAAGAACACGAAGACGAACACGTCCCCGAGCCCGTGGTACGCGAGCGGGAACGGGCCGCCCGTATAGGCGTAGCCGCAGAACACCGAGGTGAGGCCAATGGCCACGATGGGCCAGCCGCCCACCGTCACCAGGTAGATGCCCGAGAGAATGGCCAGCGCGAAGCACACCAGCGCGCCCGTCAGCACCGCTCCCGGTGCGATGAGCCCCTGCTGGGTGACGCGCGCCGGGCCCAGCCGCTCGGCGGTGTCCGCGCCCTTCTTGAAGTCGTAGTAGTCGTTGGTGAGGTTGGTGCCGATCTGAATGAGCAGCGCGCCCACCAGCGCCGCCAGCGCGGGCAGCCACCGCCCTACCCCTTCGCCGAAAGCCAGCCCGGTTCCCACGCCCACCGGCACCAGCGCCGCGGTCAGCGTCTTCGGCCGGGCCGCCATCACCCACACCTTCAGCGAGGGCCGCGAGCGGGGCTCGGAGCCCGTCATCGGAACGGAAGAGTTCATGGAAGGCTCGGAACCTCGGGCTTCATGAGGTGGTCTGCCTCGGCGCTGGTGTTCTCGAACTCCGGCGCGTCGTACCAGGGCGTATGCAGGAAGGAGATCACCTCCCGGGCGTACTCCTCCGGGACCTCCAGGTGCGGCGCATGTCCGCAGTCCTGGAAGGTGTAGCGCCAGACCACGGGCAGCTCCGTGGCCATGCGGCGCGCCAGCTGCGTGAACTTGTCATCCAGCGCCCCGGTCAGCAGCAGCGTCGGCAGGCGCTGGCGGTGCAGGTCGGGCCAGTAGTCCGGCTGCATCCCAATTCCCAGGCAGCCCAGCGCCCCGGACAACCCCTCCACGGTGCAGGAACGGCGGCGCTCCCGCAGGGCCTCGAGCCGCTCGGGGGGCAGCCGCTTCAGGCTCTCGAACAGGGGCTCGGCCTCCCACCGGTCGATGAAGGCCTCCACCCCATTCATCCGGATGAAGGAGGCGCGCTGCCCATCCAGGTGGCGCCGATCTGCCCGCTCGATGCGCCGGTGCAGCCCGGGCGAGCCGCTCTCCATGATGAGCCGCCCGAAGCGCTTGGGCGCATGCAGCGCCGCCCCGAGCGCAATGCGCGCCCCCTGCGAGTAGCCCAGCAGGTCCACCATGGGCAGCTCCAGCCGGTCCAGCAGCTCGATCAGCCCACGGATCGTCTCGAGGAAGCCCTCGCGGCCCTTGGTCTTCGGCAGTGGCGTCTCGCCATGCCCGGGGAGATCCACCGCGATCGCCTTCACCTCGCTGCCGAGCAGCGGGCGGAGGTGGTCAAAGGAAGTGCGGTTACCGGTGAACCCGTGCAGGAGCACGAGCGGCCGAGGCCCTTCTCCCCAGGTGCTGTATGCCAGGTTCACCGCCATAAGCGCTCCGCTTCCTCTATATGCGATCCGGTGGGTTACGCCCAGGGACCCGGCCCCAGGGCGTCAGCCATCCGCGCGAACAGCCGCCGATGAAGCTCCACGTTGCGTGTCCGATCCGTGCGCACCTCGATGAGGTGCAGCCCACCTTCCAACCCCTGTTGAACCGCCGTGCGCAGAGCGGCGGGAGCCTCGGGACGATGGAAACGCGCCCCGTAGAGCGCCGCCGCGTGCGAGAGATCGACGCCGTGCGGAGTGCCGAAGAGCTCCTCGAAGTGTTCCGTGGCCTTGGCGATGGGCAGGAACGAGAAGATGCCGCCCCCATCGTTGTTCACCACCACCACGGTGAGCGGCACGTGGTGCCGGTGCGCGGCGAGCAGCCCGCCCACGTCATGCAGGAAGGCCACATCCCCCGTGAGCAGCACGGTGGGCCGGCCCGAGGCCGCCGCCACTCCCAGCGCGCTGGAGACAATCCCGTCGATGCCATTCGCGCCCCGGTTGGAGAGCACCCGCAGGCCCACGCCTCCCGCGGGCGCGAAGGCGTCCACGTCCCGGATGGGCATGCTGCTGGAGACGAACAGGTTCGCCCCGGCGGGCAGCGCCGCCACCACCTCGCGGGCGATGCGCGGCTCGGACAGCTCCGGCTCCTCGGCGAACGCGGCCTCCAGGGCGCCACGGGCCATGCGTTCGGCGTTCAGGAACCCCTGCGCCCAGCGCCCCAGGCCCCGGGAGAGCCCCTGGCGCAGCGCCTCACAGGCCGCCACGGCGGAGCCCTCGATGACCTGCGCCGCACGGTGGGACGGATCGATCAGCGCGCCCTCGTCACTCAAGAGGACGATGTGCGCTCCCGAGGCGTCGAGCCACTGCTGCGGCCCCTTGGGCGTCAGCCCTCCACCGAAGCGCAGCACCAGCTCCGGCCGGTGAGCCTGGGCGAACGGCGGGTGGCGCAGCAACGCGTCGTACAGCGAGAGCGTCCCGGCGCCGCCTCCGTAGCGGGCCTGAGAGACAGCCTCGGCGATGACGGGGAACCCGGTGGCCTGCGAGAGCGCTGCGATGGCCTCCGCGAAGCCGTCCTCCTCGTCCCGAGGCCCACAGACGATGAGTCCCCGCTCGGTGGCGGCGATCCGGCTGCGCAGTTCCTCGATCGCCCGGGGATCCGGCTGGCGCGCCGACGGGGTGATGCGCGTCAGTGGCGCCCCGGAGCGGCCCTCCCGGGCCAGCGCGGACAGGCGCTCCTGGCCAAAGGGCTCCGGCGTGGGAGCCAGCGGCTCGCGGAAGGGCACGTTGAGCTGCACCGCGCCCCGGGGAGCCCGCAGGGCCGCGCTCACGGCCCTCGAGGCAGTGGCGCGCAGGTGGGTCACCGCCACGTCACTCGCCTCGGGCAGCCCCAGGTCCGCGAAGTAACGGGCGAACTCACCAAACAGGCGCGCCTGGGGCACCGTCTGCGGCGCGCCCCACCCCTGCAACTCCAGCGGACGATCCGCCGTGAGCACCACGAGCGGCACGTGGGACATCGCCGCTTCGATGACCGCCGGGTAGAAGTGCGCTCCCGCCGTGCCACTGGTGGCCACCAGCACCGCGGGCGCACGCGACTGCTTGCCTACTCCCAGCGCGAAGAAGCCCGCGCTGCGCTCGTCGATGATGGACCAGGTCTTCAGCCCCTGAACGCCCAGGCACGCCAGTGCCAGCGGCGAGGAGCGCGAGCCGGGGCACACCACCGCGTGCCGCACACCCCCGCGCACCAGCTCCTCCAGCAGCGCGCGGGCCCACAGCACGTTGAGGTTAGCGTCGGACGACATCCCCGCCTCCCAGCGCCCGGAGCATGGCCAGGCTCTTCATCTCCGTCTCCCGCCACTCGGCCTCCGCGTTGGAGCCGGCGACGATGCCCCCGCCCACGAACAGCCGCGCCTTCGCGCCCCGCACCAGCGCCGAGCGCAGCGCCACCATCAGGTGCGCGCGCTTCGGGCCCACCCACCCCCCCGGCCCCGCGTACCAGCCCCGGTCCAGGGACTCGTGCTCCACCAGGAAGGACAGCGCCCGCTCGCGCGGAGTGCCGCCCACCGCCGGCGTGGGGTGCAGCGCCGCCACCACCTGCGCCGCGGTGACGCCGTCGCGCAGCTCCGCGCGGATGCCCGTGCGCAGGTGCACCACGTTCCTCAAGGTGAGCAGCGCCGGCTCGGCGTCCACCTCGAGGTGCTCGGTCAGCGGCTTGAGCGCCCGCATGATGTAGCGCACCACCGCCTCGTGCTCG
>DASVVJ010000262.1:0-3100 GCA_036389955.1 Myxococcaceae bacterium | reverse complement strand
CACACGCTAGGCTCTCCAGAGCTGGTGAATCCCGGAGACCCCTCGATGAACACGCACAACTCCGACACGACGGCTCAACGCTCGCAGCCGGAGCGCCCCGCGCGTCTTCCTCCGGTCATCATCTGGCTGCGGCGCGCCCTGAAAGTGACCGAGCGGCTCTCCCCTGCCCTCGCGGCGGAGTTCGCCCGGTGGCTGTTCTTCAAACCCATGCCGTCGAAGGTCCGCGCCGAGGAGCGCGCGGTGCTCGCCACGGGACAGAAGTTCCACCTCTCCGTCAACGGAGCCAAGGTGACCGCCTGGAGCTGGGGGCAGGGCCCGGCGGTGCTGCTGTGTCACGGCTGGGGTGGACACGCCGGACAGATGACGGCGCTCGTTCAACCGCTCACCTCCAGCGGCTACCGCGTGCTCGCGGTGGACATGCCGGGGCATGGCCAGTCACCGGGGGGCCTCTCCAACGTGCTCCAGTTCGCGGCGGCCATCCGCGCGGCAGCAGATTCGGCTGGCGGGCTCGCGGGCGTCGTCGCCCATTCGATGGGCGCGGCGGCCGTGGCCGTCGCCTGCGCCGGGGGGCTAAGCGTGCCACGGCTCGTCTTCTTCGCGCCACCGCTGGACTTCGAGGGCTTCTGGTCCCGCTTCCGCGAGATGTTCGAGGTGGGCCCCGAGCTGTGGGCTCGCATGGTCGCCAGCTCCGAGCGGCGCATGGGGAAGACCTTCGAGCAGGCCTCTCCCAGGGCCCACGTCGCCCGCATGGAGGGACAGCTCCTCGTCTTCCATGATGAGGGGGACCGGGAGATTCCGCCTGCGCAGGGCGAGGCGCTCGCGCGGCAGTGGCGCGGTGCGACATTCGTCCGCACTCAGGGGCTCGGCCACATGCGCATCCTCAAGGATCCCGAGCTGGCAAAACGCGCGGCGGCATTCCTCGCGGGGGCCCCATCGGCGTAAACTGCGCTTAACCGGTATTTCCTTCCCAAAGGCGCAGATGACAGCCCCCACCGCCAGCGTTGCCCTTCCCTCGCGGCCCAACCAGCAGCTGGGCCATATCCCGGGTGTGTCCGGGCTGCCCTTCCTGGGGGACACGCTGGGCTTTCTGAAGGATCCGGTCCACTACAAGCTGCGCATGCATGAGCGGTTCGGGCCGCTGTTCCGCTCGCACATCCTGGGGGACCGCAACCTCATGCTCGTCGGGCCCGAGCTGGCCGAGGAGGTGCTGCTGGACAAGCACCGCAACTTCTCGAGCCAGTACGGCTGGCACCGGCTGATCGGCGACACCTTCAAGAACGGGCTGATGCTGCGGGACTTCGACGATCACCACACCCACCGCCGCATCATGAACGCGGCCTTCAAGCCCGAGCCGATGCGCGCCTACGTCGAGGTGCTCAACACCTTCATCGAGCAGGGCATCTCCGGCTGGCACCTTCAGGAGGACTTCCGCTTCTATCCAGCCGTCAAGGCGCTCACCCTCACCTCCTCGGCCAAGACGTTCCTGGGGTTGGACCTCGACTCGGAGCGGACCACCATCAACCAGGCTTTCATGGCGATGCTCGATGGGGCCACGGCGCTGCTGCGCTACCCGGTGCCGGGCTCCCGGACGTGGCGCGCCCAGCGTGGCCGCCGCACGATGGAGACCTTCTTCCGCTCGCTCATCACCGCGCGCCGCCAGGGCAACGGGACCGATCTGTTCTCGCAGTGCAGCCGCGCCACCAGCGAGGAGGGCAAAGTCTTCAGCGACGAGGATCTAGTCGACCACATGATCTTCCTGCTGATGGCGTCGCACGACACCACCACCAGCGTGCTCACGAACGTGGCCTTCGAGCTCGCGCGGAACCCGCAGTGGCAGGAGCGGATCCGCGGCCAGGTGCTGGCCATGGGCGATACGTTCTCCTACGACGCGCTGGGCCAGCTGTCCGATGTGGACCTGGTGTTGAGAGAGGTGCTGCGGCTGTACCCTCCGGTGATTGGGCTGCCGCGCCGCACCATCCGGGAGTGCGAGCTGGCGGGCTTCCGGATCCCCTCCAACACCAACATCTGGGTCAGCGTGGACGCGAACCACCGGCTTGCGAAGTGGTGGACCGGCCCCGAGTCCTTTGATCCGGAGCGGTTCTCCCCCGGGCGCGCGGAGCACCAGCGGCACACGTTCCTGTGGATGCCCTTCGGAGGCGGCGCTCACCGGTGCATCGGCATGAAGTTCGCCGAGCTCAACGTGAAGGCGTACCTCTTCCACTTGCTGCGCCGGTACCGGATGAAGCTGGCCGATGGGTACGTGCCCAAAATAGACACCATCCCCTTCCCGAGGCCGGCCAAGCAGCTGCCCATGGCGCTCGAGCTGCTGAAGAGCGAGCGCCGCACGGGTGTTGCCGCCGCCTGAGCGTGGCTACAGGAGCCCGAGCCGCTTCAGCTCCTGGTTGAGCTCTTCCTCGCTCATCTGATCGACCTGCGCGGTGAGCTTCTGCTCGCGCTCGCCCACCAGCTCCTTGATGCGCTCGGCCAGCCGGGCCACCGTCGCTTCCTGGAAGAACTCGGGCAGCCGCATGTCGACGTGGTAGTGCTGGTTGATGCGGTACAGGACGCGGGTCGCCAGCAGGCTCTGGCCGCCCAACTGGAAGAACTCCGCCTGCCTGTGGTCGGCCTTCACCTCCAGCACCTCGCTGAACCACTCCGCGATGCGGTTCTCATGCTCGTCGCGCAGCGGTTCCCGTGGCCCCAGGGGGGTTGAGAGCGCGGAGTTCCTTCGTGCCAGCGCGCTGCGATCCACCTTGCCGTTCAGCGTCATGGGCAGGCGTTCCAGGTACTCCAGGTTCGGAATCATGTAGGCGGGCAGGTGCTTGCGCAGGTGGGCCAGGACGGTGCTCATCGGAGGCGGCTCACCACTGGCCACGAGGAAGGCGGCCAGGCGGCTGCGCTCGGCCTCTCCCTGCACGACCACCACGGCCTGCGCGATGCCGGGCACTTCGGCCAGCCGTGACTCCACCTCACCCAGCTCGATGCGGTGGCCGCGCACCTTGACCTGGTGGTCCACCCGCCCGAGGAACAGCAGCTCCCCATCGTGCCGCTGCCGGACGCGATCGCCTGTCCGGTAGCAGCGCTCCTGCTTCACCCCCAG
>DASVVJ010000261.1:0-14744 GCA_036389955.1 Myxococcaceae bacterium | reverse complement strand
CGCAGAGGGAGCGCGTCTCCTTAATGAGGCGGTAGAATCCGCGCGGCAGGCAGTTCCTCTTGTTCTTAGGGTGGAAGCATTTTCGTGGCTCCTTCCGATGCTAGTCGGAGAGCAGCATGACAGCATTCGCGACGAGGGTTTTGCGCTGCTGTTCCTTATTGAAGATGGAAAAGATGCCCGTTTTGCGGCTTCCTACCTCGTGGATCACCTTAGCGACGCTCAATTGAATCAATTGCCGACGGTTCTGCGCCGTATCGGGGATGCCGTTGAGCGGGTAACTGCGATCGTCAATTGTTGCGAGGAACTCGATAAGGACGCTCGCTTATCAGCGGCAGCTTTTTGTGGGACATGGATTCGACAGATGTCCGACGCGAAAAGGCGTACAGAGGGCCTATGCTGGCTGTCGTATATCGCTCCTTCCACAGAACTAGATCAGATACTTAGGGAAGCTTTTTCTTCCCTGAAGAAAATGGAAGCTGACCGCTTCGATGAAGAACCCGTATGGCTGGTGGAGCGTTGTGGAGAGACTCACAGATGGGATTTAGCGTTCGAGGTAATGGAACTGCTCTCCGAAGGAGAGGAGGAGGATGTTGAGATTCTCCGCTCTGGCGCAATCTTTAGTCTCATTGGAAGTGCCGAAACTTCACAACTCCTTCAACTAGAGAAATGCTGTCATGAATTAACCCCATATCATCGAGACAATCTACTTGCGGAGATTGTGGGTCGTTATGCACAACTTAGATGTGCGGGGGACGCAAGGAGAGTCATGGCTTCCATGGCTCATGGGCATGCTAAAGCCTTGGCTTTGATCGCAATTGCGTTACCAGCGGGAAGTGTGGAACGGTCTTTGGCTGAGAATGAAGCCAGAACTGCAATCCAGCAACTACCCCGTGCAGAAGAGAGGATGATAGCACTTGCTGCTGCAACGCCCTTCCTTACCGCTCAAGAGGTACTAGAAGCGTGTGAACTGGCCGGAGAGCTCAACAAGTCTCCAGAGGAAGTAATCTTCTCTGTCACAAAACAGGCAGAGAGATTACTCGAATTCGGCATGGTCGATGACGCGCTGAATCTCATGAATACGTCAATGATCAGCTCCGATCGCGCAGATATCGCGATGTCCATTGCTTGGAGCACGGGCGATTGGCTGAAAAATGGCCCTTATGCCGAGGCTGCGCTGGAACTGTTGTCTGATACGCACTGGGCTCTTAACGCCCTCGACTTGGGCACAGACCTTAAACTGCTCAAGAGTCTACCACCGACTGTGGCCTCGCGCATTTTGCGTCGCATCATTAGGGCTCAAGCTCCGCATGGCAGAAGTACTTTACTGGAGGTGATTGGAGTCTGCGCCCCTCTCATTTCGGCGATTGGGGGACAGCATGCATTGAAAGGAGTAGTCGAAGCGATCAAGGAAGTCTGCAGCGGAAGGGAGTAAGTGCAGGTGCAGAGACTCAGCGGGCATCCGCGGGGTTAGAGGTGGGTTGGGGCGGACGGCGAATGGTGGGAGCCGGCACGTAGCACTTGCCCTCACGGAAGTCGTAGCCGTTCCCCACGCAGCCCTCTGCCTCCGTCGTCGGTAGCTCCAGCCAGCAAGATCCATTGATGACCACCTGCTTGGGACCTGGGCAGCGGCCTTTCCCATCGGGCCGGGGTTGCTCTGGACGCGGCTGGAAAGGAGGCGCCTGGGTGAGGGGCTTCTGCTTGAAAGGAGCCTGAGGAGCAGCCGGAGGCGCGGTAGGCGAACTGTCACCCGTAGCGGCGGTCCCTGCATCGGGTGCTTGGGAATCCGGCGCTTGCGGCCCACTCGCGGACAGGTGCTCGGGTCTGGTCCACGTGGTCCACACGAGCACCCCTGCCACCCCGACGGCAATCAGGGCCCACCAAGCACTCCGGGCCCGCTCGTGCGCGTGAGGCCTCGGGCGCCCTGCCCTTCCAGCGGAGAACTCGGGCGGTCGCGGCTCCACCGTCCCGGCGGCCTCGGGGACATGCGGTGGCCTGGGCAGTGCGATGGCCTCTGGGGCGTTCGCCGCAGCCTCCAGCGCCTCGGCCAACTCTGACGCAGTGCCACGCTCCGGCGGAGAGGCCGAGAGCATGCGAAGAATGAGCTCCCTCAATCGCGGTTCCACCCGGGTGTTCTGCTCCAGGAAGGGACGCGGGTCGGCGCTCGTCACCCGCCAATTGCCTCCGTCATCCTGGTGGGGCTCCATTGGGGGCGGGTACTTCCCCATGACGAGGCGGTAGGCCGTCACTCCCAGCGCGAAGACGTCATCCGCGGGCGCTGGCGAGTAGTACGCGTCCCGGTCCCGCACTGAGCGCAGGTAGAACACGCAAGCTTCCGCTGAGTGGTACGCGGGAGTGCTCGGAGGCAGCGACTGCCACGTGAGCCGCTTGGCACCTTGGACGTGTCCCGAGCCGAAGTCGATGAGCACCGCCCGGCCGTCCCCGCTGCGCACCAGCACGTTGTCGCCTTTGACATCGCGGTGCGCCGCATGGGCGGCATGAACGGCCTCAAGCGCCCGGGCCACCTGTGCGAGCACCTGGCACACCTGCCGGTTGGAGGGAGCGTGCTGCTCAGCCCAGGCATACAGGGGCAGGCCCTCCACCCAGTCCATGACGAACCAGGGATGCTCCGCTCCGGACGCCAGGCGTAAGACGCCCCGGTCCAACAGACGCGGGACACCCGGGTGGCGGAGGCGCGAGAGCAGCTCCACCTCCCGGGTGAAGCGATGATCCCACGGGTACATGGCGAGCTTGAGCGCCACGGGGCCCGCGTCCTCCTGGCCTACCCGGACCGCGCGGTAGACGACGCCGTACGCGCCATGGCCCCGCGGCTCCACCACGCGCCAGTTTCCCACCTGCGTGCCGGGCGGTACGAGAGACGGAGGCTGCTGGGGCGTACGCTCGAATGACATGAAGGCCTCACGGTGCTCAGGGGCTGCGCGCGTATCGCGGCGCGCCACGAGTCCTAGCGTGCCCGCGTCTCGCGGAACACTGCTCATTCGGCATACGCTCTGCGCCCCTCGCCAGGAAGAGAACGTATGTCCTTCTATCGCGTCCTCGCGCTCACCGCGCTGACCCTGCTTGTCACCACGGCCTGTGGTGATTCGGAACCGCCCAGCCGGCCAGGGGGCAATACCCCGGACGCAGGCGCTGACGGAGGCACCGACTCCGGTGTGCCGGCCACGGCTCCCGGTGCTCCCACTGGTGTCACCGCGACGGCGGGCAACGGGCAGGCCACGGTCTCCTGGCAGGCCCCCTCGAGCACCGGTGGCAGCCCCCTCATCAGCTACACCGTCGTGCCCTCTCTGGGCGGGACTCCGATCACCGTCAGCCCCGGGAGCCTGTCCGCCACCGTTCCGGGACTCACCAACGGCACGACGTACACCTTCACCGTCTTCGCCACCAACGCCGTGGGCCAGGGTCCGGACTCGGCGCCTTCCAACCCCGTCACGCCCATGGGGTTCCCCGGTGCTCCCTCCCAGGTGAGCGGTACCGCCGGCGATCAGCAGGTCACTGTCTCCTGGGAGGCTCCCTTGAGTCAGGGCAGCAGCCCTGTCATCAGCTACACGGTGACCACCTCCCCCGGTGGAGCCCAGCGCACCGTCAGCGCAGGCAACCGGTCCACCCTCATCACGGGGCTCACCAATGGCACCGGGTACACCTTCACCGTGTTCGCCACCAACTCGGCGGGCCGCGGCCCGGACTCCGCTCCCTCCCCTCTCGTGACGCCCGCGTCCGTGCCCGGGGCTCCCACTCAGGTGAGCTCCACCGGCGGCAATGGCCAGGCCACTGTCTCCTGGCAGGCCCCCGCGAGTACGGGCGGCCTCCCTGTCCTCAGCTACACCGTCACCGCCTCACCCGGCGGTGCGCAGGTCACCGTCAGTGACGCGAGCCTGAAGGCGGTCGTCACCGGACTCACCAATGGGGCCAGTTACACCTTCCAGGTCTTCGCCTCCAACGCGATGGGGCGTGGGCCGATCTCGGCCGCGTCCAACGCAGTGACCCCCGCCACCGTGCCCGAGGCCCCCACGCAGGTGAGCGCCACCGGGGGTAACGCCCAGGCCTCCGTCTCCTGGCGCGCTCCCACGAGCACCGGCGGCAGTCCCCTCACCGGCTACACCGTCATCGCCTCTCCCGGTGGAGCCCAGGCCTCCGTCGGCGCGGGCAGCCTGTCCGCCACCGTGCCGGGGCTCATCAATGGCACCGCGTACACTGTCCAGGTCTTCGCTTCCAACGCCGTGGGCCGTGGCCCGGGCTCGGGTCCCTCCAACTCCGTGACGCCGGCCACCGTGCCTGATGCGCCCACTCAGGTGAGCGCCACCGGCGGCAATGCTCAGGCCACCGTCACCTGGCAGGCTCCCGCGAGCGGCGGTAGCCCCCTCACCGGCTACGTCGTCGTCACCCTTCCAGGAGGGGTCCGGCGCAGCGTCAGTGCGGGCAGCACGTCCGCCACGCTTACCGGGCTCACCAATGGCACCGCGTACACCTTCCAGGTCCTCGCCACCAACGCGGTGGGAGAGGGCCCCGCTTCCGCTCCCTCCAACCCCGTCACACCGGCCACCGTGCCGGGAGCGCCCACCGGGGTGAGCGCCACGCATGGCAACGCTCAGGCCACCGTCGCCTGGCAGGCTCCCGCGAGCAACGGGGGTAGCCCTCTCACCGGCTACACCGTCACCGCCTTGCCCGGCGGCGCTCAGGTTTCCGTCGGCGCGGGCAGCCTGTCCGCCACCGTGCCGGGGCTCACCAATGGCACCGCGTACACCTTCACTGTCTTCGCCACCAATAGCGTGGGCCGCGGGCCGAACTCCGCTCCTTCCAACTCCGTGACGCCAAGCGCGGTGCCCGGTGCGCCCACTGGGGTGAACGCCACGGGCGGCAACGCCCAGGCCACCGTCACCTGGCAGGCCCCCTCGAGCAACGGGGGCAGCCCGATTACCGGCTACACCGTCACCGCTTCACCCGGTGGCGCCCAGGTCTCCGTCGGCGCGGGCAGCCTGTCCGCCACCGTCACCGGGCTCACCAATGGCACCGCGTACACCTTCGTCGTCGCCGCGCAGAATGCCCAGGGGTTCGGGCCCGCATCCGCCCCGTCCAACCCCGTGGTCCCCGCCACCGTCCCCGCCGCGCCCACTCAGGTCGTCGCCACGGCCACCGAGGGCGGCGCCTCCGTGAGCTGGTCCGCTCCGCAGAACGATGGCGGTGCCGCGCTCACGGGCTACCGCCTCACCAGCAACCCCGCCGCCGTGCAGCTCACCCTCGGCGCCGGGAGCACCTCGGCTCAGGTCACCGGGCTCACCGCGGGCACCGCCTATACCTTCACTGTCCAGGCCCTCAACGCCGTGGGCGCCTCGGTGCCCTCCAGCCCTTCCAACGCCGTCACGCCTCTGCAGCGGGTGCAGGTCTCCATCGGCTTCGACAACCTGGCCGCGGGCGCTGTCGTCACCACTCAGTATCCGCAGCTCACCGTGTCCTCGGACACCGGGCACACCAACACCACCCGGAACCTGGCCTCCATCTTCAACACCTCCGTGCCGAACATCCTCTGCACCGAGGACTGCAAGTACGACACGTATCTCGACTTCACCCGGCCCGCTCGGGACGTGAAGCTCAAGGCCGTGGGCGTCAACAACACCGGCAAGGCGTTCGCCGTCCGCGTCCACCGCCAGGGCCAGCCCGTCACCCACCTCGAGTACTCCGGCCAGGGACAGGCGTTCGAGCCCGTCCTCGTCGACCTGTCGGCCCTGGGCGACATCACCCGCGTCGAGCTGGTGGAGATTATCGACGGCTTCGGCGTGGGCTGGGATGACCTCAGCTTCTCCACGCTTCAGTAGGTACCGGGGCTCATGGGGGCTCCCGGTACCCTCACCCCGTCCCTCTCCCGAAGGGAGAGGGGCTGAGGCTCAGTTGAGGTACCGGTCGTCCGGCCGATCCGGCGCGACAACTCGCAGGTTGCGCGAACGGCTACGCACCTGACGCTGCAGCCTCCAGTGCTGCAGTTGCAGCCACAGCCGCTTGGGGCTCATTCCACGCACGTAGGCGAACGCCAGGAACAGCGCGAACACGTCCGGCAGGTTCGCCAGCAAGCCCCCCAGAGGGCTGCCTCCTGTCGTCAGCACCGACAGCACCACGAAGCCCGCGCCAATGCCCGCCAGCGCGTTGCCAGACAGCGGAATGCCCCAGAAGTTCGTCTGCCCCCGCCCAATCGTCAGGCCGTACGCCACCCACAGCAGCGTCGTCATCACCGTGCCGCCCGGGTACGCCGCCGCCACCGGCACCACCATGCCCAGCAGCGCCGTCAGCAGGCCCGCGATCGCCGTGGACCCCACCGCGTAGAGCACCAGCCGCTTCGAGCCCCAGATGCTCTCCAGGTAGCCGCCAATCGACCAGATGATGATCGCCCCGAAGATGATGCCCAGCGGGCTCACCTCGATGAACGCGTAAGTAATCGGCTGCCACAGGAAGCTGCCGATAAACCCCGGCGTCAGCAGCAGCAGCGTGCCCTGCGCGTTGCGCGTGAGCAGGAACATCACCGAGCCCGCGACCAGGCCCAGAGCGAGCTTGGACGACATGGTCTCCAGGCCGGGGAACCCGCCCCCACCGCCAGAACTGCGCATCGGTCGCATCCGCACTCCTCCACGCTCCTACGTCGAGCCGTCCAAAGGTGGTGAAAGGCACCGCACTTCGCAACCACTTCGTCAGCCACACGTCCTGAAAACGATGAAGGGCGCCCATCCCCTCTCTGGGAAGAGCGCCCTTCAGGTGCCACCTACCCAACAGGCAGGCGAGCGGCTTACGTCTTATGCCGGTAGAACAGGGTGATCGTCAGACAGTGGAACTCCTTGTCCGACGACTGCGTCACCACCTTGTCCACGACATCGACGTTGGAGTTCTCCTTGAGCCACTTGGTGATGTTCTCACCCATGTTCTCGCGATCGCGCGCGAGAGTGGTCGAGAAGACCTTGACTCCCGTGAAGCTGATGACGCCCATTCCGACCCTCGTCTAAAGCCAGAGACTCCGCAGGTTTATCCTGAGTCCGGACTCCCAGCAAGAAATGGCACCGATTTTCCGGCCTTTACGCGGCCCCCGGTGCCCCTTTGCGTTCAGCGCGGGGCGCGGCGGGCCTGGCAGGAGACCTCGTCCTTGCAGGCGGGACCGATGCCGTCCGGGTGTGCGTGGAAGGGCGTCTTGTCGCTCTCTTCGACGCCGCACAGCACACACTTGCGCTTGCGGTTGCGGCGCTCGGCCCTTCGTTGCTCGGCGATTTCCTTGGCCCGCTCACGAGCCGACTTCGCATCCACCTCGTTGCTCATCTCATGTCCCACGGGGAAGTCTGTCCCTGCTCAGAGCGCCTCGACCAGGACCGCGATCCCCTGGCCGCCGCCGATGCACGCCGAACCGATACCATAGCGGGCACCCCGGCGCTTCAGCTCATAAATGAGGGTCATCGTCAGCCGCGCCCCCGAGGCACCGAGCGGGTGGCCCACGGCGATCGCGCCGCCGTTGACGTTGGTGTGCTCGCGTGGCAGCCCCAGCTCCTTCTCCACCGCCAGGTACTGCGGCGCGAAGGCCTCGTTCACCTCGAACAGCTCCACCTCGCTCAGCTTGCACTCGGCGCGCTCCAGCAGCCGTCGTACCGCCGGAGCCGGGCCAATGCCCATGATCTTTGGATCACACCCGGACACGCCCCAGTTCACCAGGCGGGCAATCGGCTTGAGCCCGTGCTTGTCCGCCCAGGTGCGCGTGGCCATCACCATGGAGCCCGCGCCGTCGCAGATGCCGCTGGCGGCGCCCGCGTGCACCACGCCGTCTTTCTTGAACACCTTGGGCAGCTTGCGCAGCGACTCGGGCGAGGTCTCCGGGCGGTTGTGCTCGTCCTTGGCGAACACGGTGTCGCCCTTCTTGCCCTTGAGCGTCACCGGAGAGAGCTCGTCGGCCAGGCGGCCCGCTTCCTGGGCGGCGGCGAAGCGCTTCTGGGTGAGCACCGCGTACTCGTCCACCATGTCCTGGGTGAGCCCGTAGTCCACCGCGAGCTGCTCGGCGGTGAGCGCCATGGCCTGGCCGGTGTAGCTGTCGGTCAGCGCGCTCCAGAGCATGTCCTCCATGCCGCCCTTGCCCAGCGGAATGCCCCAGCGCGCGCCGCGGATGACGTGGGGCGCCTGGCTCATGGACTCGGTGCCGCCGGCCAGCACGCACGAGGCCTGCTCGGTGAGCATCAGCTCCGCCGCGGTAACGAAGGCCTGGAAGCCCGAGCCGCACAGCCGGTTGACGCCCAGCGCGGGCACCGGCACCGGGACTCCAGCGCGCAGGCCCACGTGCCGGGGCAGGTAGATGGCGTCCGCGCTCGTCTGCACCACGTTGCCGTACACCACGTGCTGAATCTGCTCGGGCGTCACCTTCGCCTGCGCGAGGGCGGCCTTGGCCGACTCCACCGCGAGGTCCGTGGCGCTCAGGTCCTTCAGGCTGCCGCCGTAGGTGCCAAACGGGGTGCGCTTGCCGGACAGGAAATAGATCTCTTCGTTCTTGGAGGCGCTCTTCATGGGCTCTCTCTTACTGGCAATTCAGCGGGCTCGTCCGCCGAGAAAGGCGCTGACGACGATCGCAAGCGCCGCCACCGTCCACAACAGTCCTGGAAGGTTCTGTCGGCGAATCTCCTTCTGACCAAGCCCTCGGTACCATGAACGCCCGGTCTCCACCCGGCCTTCCCAGGTGAATTCACCCGTGGGTGTCAGGCCCTCCAGCCGCTTGAGGTGTGCCCGGAACAGCCGATCGGGGGCCGCATCCTCCAGGCCCCCGGCCCGGTAGCGCCCGGGAATGTCGAGTGCCGTACGCCGGTAGCCCGCGGTAATGACGAAGCCCTCGGGCGCCAGCGGTGTGAGGAAGTAGAGGCGCGGCTGCCCGTCCGGCCCCAGGTGGAGCGTGGCGAACACCTTCTCCCCCGGGTGGGCATAGTTGTACGAACGGGTGGCGGCGCGCAGCCGGGGCTTCTCCTCGTGGCTGCCCAGCGCGACGAAGCCCAGCGCCTGGAGCTGGCGGGCCAGGGGCGCACACTCCTCGGGCAGGTCCATCTGGTCCGCGGGGGCCTCGGGCTCCACGCGCACGCTGCCCGGGAAGAGCACCAGCAGGGCCCGCCAGAGGTTGAGCCAGAACAGCGTCACCGCGAGCACGAGGCCCGCAACCACGGTGGCTAGCTGACCGAAGATGTTCATGGGCAGGCTCCGCGGGTCGTAGCCATTCCACTCACCGTAGCGGAAAGCCGAGGCCTCATCGTGACTTTTCCCGGCGCGGCGGGCCTCAGGTGCGCGAGGCCGACGCCGGCAGGTTCTTCCACCGCTCGAGGTCCGCTGGACGCAGGGGATCCTCGCCACGGAGGAACTGCTCGAAGTGGCCCAGGGAGTCCACGCCGAAGAACAGCTCCCCGTCGGCGGTATAGGACGGGACGCCGAAGCCGCCCAACGCGAGCAATTCCTCGGTGTTGCGGCGGATGCCGTCCTTGATGCCGGGCGTCTGCGCGGCAGCAAGCAGCGCCTTCGCCTCGAGCCCCACCGAGGCCAGCACCGCCCCGACCCGCTCCGGTCCCTCTACGCCGGAGCCATCTCCCCAACTCGCCGAGTAGAGCGCGGACACCAGGCGCTGCCGGGCCGCCGGGTCCGTCACCGCCTCCGTCACCCGCAGGGCCAGCAGGGGATTGAAAGGGTGCGCGGGCGGCGGGGTGAAGGGCACTTTGAACCCGTGGGCGATGCGACAGGTCTGCTTGAAGAGGTAGACCCGTTTGGGCGGGACCTCGGCCGGTCCCCGGGTCCCCAGGGCATTGAGCACCGCGGCGAAGAGCACGGGCACCGGCTCCAGGGTGCGCCCATGACGCGCTGCCAGGGTGGGAAGCTGGGTCCACGCCAGGTAAGCGTAGGGGGAGATGTAGTCGAAGAAGAACCGGATGGGGGTCGCGGCCATGGAGGGGGACTCTACTCCGCTGCATTTCGGGCGGAGGCCAGGTATGAGGAGCGCAGTCCACGACGAGCTCCATGCGCCCCCCTGTTGAGCCCTCTTTGATGAGGAGCCCGTGAAGAGTCAGCCGCCCTCCCCCGCCCATTCCCTCCGCAAGGACGAGATGGAGTTCCGCGCCTTCCCAGGGCACCTGGAGGTGCAGATCTGGGACTACCACGCGCCCCCCGTGCACCTGTCCCTCGAGGACCTGTCCTGGCTGGGTCTGGTCCTCACCGCCGGCCGGGTGGCCCCGGGCCTCAGCCGGGTAGGCCCCTGGCGCCGGGCGATGCGGGAGGGCCGGCGGGACACGTCCACACCCCAGCTCACCGAAGAGGAGACGACGCGCGCCCTGCACACCGGTGGGGTGGCCTGGCTGCCCGTGGCCGACGGGGTGGACGTGTACATCGTCAGCTACCACACCGGCCCGGTGCAGCTGGATCTGGTGCACCTGGCCCGGCTGGGGCTGGCCTACCGCCAGGCCTGAAGCGGCCCGGCGCGGCTCAGGCCGTCGTCCTCTGGGCCAGTTGCCGCATCACTTCCTCGCGCACGGTGGTGACGTGGCCCAGCAGGGCCGAAGCGCTCGCCGCCTGGAACGCCTTCTCCGCCGCATCCAGCATCCGCGAGGCCTCCCGAGGCGAGCGATCGAGCCACAGCTCCGCCATGCCCAGGCTCACCAGCCCCACCTGCAGCACGTTGCGAGACTCCTCCGCCAGCGCCAGCGCCCGCTTCAGGTGGCCCAGGCCCTCCTCCACCGGCACCAGCGGCGCCAGCGCCCGCCGCGCGAGGATCTCGTCGAAGGGGTTCTCGAACTCCGGGTCCGTCGCCCGGCCCAGCGCCTCGGCGGCCGCCTCGCGGGCCTGAGTCTCCCGGCCCTGGGAGAGCTCGAAGCGCGACTGGTACACGCGCAGCAGCGTCTCCATGCGGAAGTCCTCCAGGCGCACCGCCGCCAGCGCCCGGGGCAGGGACTCGCGCGCGGCGCGCACGTCCTCGCACAGCATGTCGCGGCACGCGGTGTACACCTGCACGTAGGCCTGCAGCCAGCGATCTCCCGGCAGCACCTTGGCCAGCGACTGCGCGCGGGCCAACACGGCGTCCACCGATTCGATCTCCCCGCGCTCCAGGTAGTAGGGCGGCGTGTAGATGACGAGGTTGCGCTCGGGCAGGCGCGGGTTGCCCAACTGGCGGATGAGCTCCAGCTTCTCGGCGAGCACCGGCGTCAGCGCGGCCCCGTCCCCGGTGAAGCTGGCGCGGACGATGCGCGAGAACAGGTGGTAGATGCGCACGTCGGAGAAGCCCTTGGCGTCGGCCACCTCGAACCCGTCGCGCATGGCGTCCTCATCCAGCGGCTCGCCGCGCAGGGCGCGCACCATGTTGAGGAAGTAGCACCCCATGCCCAGCGCCCAGGCCAGCCGGGGCGGTAGCTGCCCCATCACCCTGCGGAAGGCGCGCAGCTGCTCCACCTGCTCGCGCTGGGCCTTGAGCACCCCGGTGAACAGCCCCGTGTGCGAGCTGAGCGCCGCGCGGGCGATGAGCACTCCGGCCCGGTAGGGCGAGTCCACCGGATGTTCGGCCTCCACGCGCTCCAGCAGCGCCTGGAAGTCTCCGGTGCGCCCCATGATGGCCATGGCGATGCTCTGGAGGATCTGCAGCTCCGCCTTCTTCCAGAACACATCCACCGGCGTCATGTTCGCGGACAGGGGGATGTCACGGAACACCTGGCGCAGCCGGGCCGCGCGCTCGGGCTCGGGCGCCGTGCGCGCCGCGTCGAACTGCTCGAGCGCCTCCTGGCGACCCGCGGCCAGGTCCACCGTCTTCGCCCAGTGGGTGAAGAGCTTCTCCGCGTACACCAGCGTGGTGGGCGGATCACTCGTGTAGCCCACCTCGATGAGCGTGGCCCAGGTGCGGATGGTCTGCTCGGTGCGCTCGGGCGTGCGCGGCTCCTGCTCCAGCAGTTGCGCCGCCTCCTTGAGCAGCATCGTGGCGTCCAGCAGCGCCTGGGCCTCGATGGCGGCCTGCCCCGCGCGCAGCAGCGGCTCGATGGCGCGCTGCGGGTTGGTGGAGCGGCAGAAGTGGTAGCCCACCACCCGGTCCGCGGCTGGGTTGTCCTTGCCCATCGACTGGAGCACCTCGGCCACGCGGCCGTGGTAGGCCTGGCGCGCCTGCTCCGGCGTGCTGTTGTAGATGGCCTGGTGCACGGTGTCGTGGGTGAAGACGTAGCGGCCCTCGGACAACTGGAGGAACTGCCGGGCGACGATGTCGTCGAGCGCCTGGAACAGGTCCACCTCGAGCATGCCCGCCAGCGCGCGCACCATGGGCAGGCTCAGCCCACGCCCCGCCGGCGCCAGCCGCCGCAGCAGCGCCACCCGGTCCGAGGGCACCATGGAGAGCCGCGCCAGCACCGCCTCTTCAATCGTCGCCGGCAGGGCGCGGGTGGCCAGGTTGCCGTCGGCCATCCACCGGCCGCCCACGCGGCGCAGCGCGCCCTGCTCCACCAGCGCGCGCAGGCACTCGGTGGCGAAGAAGGCGTTGCCCCCGGTGATGCGGTGCAGCCGCTCCACGAAGCCCACGGGCACTTCCAGGCCCCGCAGCGCCAGCTCCACCAGCTTCTCCACGTGCGCGGAGGTGAGCGGCGCCAGGTCCAGGCGCACCGTGAGCCCCTCGTCCACCGTCTGGAAGGCCAGGCTCAGCCGGCTGAGCGCGTCCGGGCGGTAGGAGGCCACCACCAGGCCCCGGGTGCGGTGCAGCGCGCGGATGATGACGTTGAGCGTCTCCAGCGAGGCGCTGTCGGCCCACTGCAGGTCCTCGAAGCACAGGACGAACGCCTGGCGCTGGGCCAGCGTGCGCAGCCACTCCGTGAGCGCTTCGAACGTGGCGATCTTCTCCGCGCCCACGTCCTTGAACTCGGGCATCGGGCCGTTGGTGAGCGCGGGCACCAGGCGGCCCAGCATGGGCCCCACGCGCATCCCCAGCTCCGCGGGCGTCAGCGGCACCAGGCAGCGCAGCGCCTGAGAGATGGGGGCCAGCGGCGCCAGGCCCTCCACGCGGCACTGGCCCAGGCCGAAGGGCATCTCCGCCAGCTTGGCCTGCAGCTCGAACTCCTGGAGCAGCCGCGACTTGCCCACGCCGGCCGGAGCGCCGATGAGCACCGCGCCCGACTGGCCCCAGTCCGCCTCGGCCAGCGCGTTCATCAGCTGCTCGAGCTCCGCGTCGCGCCCCACCACCTCGGGCACGTGCAGGTAGCTGGCGCGCACCGCCAGGGGCTCTTCGGGCAGCGGCTCGCCGCTGGCGCCGCACAGGGCCTCCAGCAGCTGGCCCGCGTCCTGGTAGCGGTCTCTCGGATCCTTGGCCAGCAGCCGGAGGATGATGTCCTCCAACGCGGGCTCCACCTCGCACAGCGACGAGGGCTTCGGAGGCGGCCGCGTGAGGTGGTCGGCCAGCAGCGCCGCGGGGCTCTGGCGCTTGAAGGGCAGCCGGCGCGTGGCCAGGTAGTAGGCCATCACCCCCAGCGAGTACAGGTCCGCGCGCCCGTCGATGCTGGCGCCGCGCTGCCACTCGGGCGCCATGTACTCCAGCGTGCCCTTGAGCCGCCCGGGGCTCGGCGTGCCCAACTGGTGCATCACGCCGAAGTCCATCAGCTTCACCGTGCCGTCATCGATGATGCGCACGTTGCTGGCCTTGATGTCGCAGTGCACGTACAGCCGGGCGTGGATGAAGGCCAGCACCTGCGCCATCTGAATGAGGATGCGGTAGATGGTGCGCGCGTCCAGCGGATGCTCACGCGCCAGGGTGCTCAGGTCCTTGCCGCTCACCACCTCCATGGTGATGAAGCGGTTGCCCGACTCCGTCATCCCGCAGTCGAAGACCTTGATGGTGCCCGGGTGCTGCAGCTTCGTCATCGCGAAGAACTCGTGCCGGAACATCAGCACCAGCTCCTCCACCTTGGAGGGGCTCAGTCCCTCGGGGACCTGCATCTCCTTGAGCGCCACCTGGCGCATCTCCTGGAGATCCTCGGCCAACCAGATGCGGCCCATGCCCCCTTCGCCCAGCACCCGCTCGATGCGGTAGCGCCCTCTGACCAACGTGCCCGGCTCCAGCAGCGAGCGGACGCGCTCGGTGCGCAGGCTCGGCATGGTGATGGGCGTACGCGTCCGCTCCTCCACCAGCGCACTCGAGGGGCGAGCGCTCTCGTCGAGGACTGACGTCTTGTCTTCGTCGCTCATCAAAGAGAGCCGGCTGGGGGGGCTAGACACGAGGGAGTCGACGCGAGAAGAGAAATACCACCTTTCAGCAAAGCCGTCTCATTCTGCTCATTCTGGTTTTGCTGATCCAGCCCTACCTGATGTGTTGGGTCATTTCGGAGGGGGTGTGGGGAAGTTTCCGGGAGAAGTGGGCGGTCGAAGCTTCGATGAGTTTCCTCTCAACGCGCAAGAAAGAGCACCTCCCTCATAGGTCGTAGGGGCCTGTCTCTCACCTGACCGGGCGAGCAGCCTGTGGAGGACCGCTGAGGTTGTCGTGCGCCGGGGCGTGAAGAACTTGAAACGGCGGCCCGCCCTGGGCCCTGACTGGAGATAACGCCATGGCCGACACGAAGCGGACGGATCAGCCACGGGACATTGGGGATGATCAGCAGGCGGGCATGCACCCGGGAGAGAACTTCCAACCTCGGAACCGGGGCGAGGGAGCGGACGCGAAGGACCGGGCCGCCGCGGAAGAGAGCCGCCGGCTGGCCTCAGGCGCCGACGACACCGTCAACCCTGGCTCCATC
>DASVVJ010000260.1:0-1734 GCA_036389955.1 Myxococcaceae bacterium | reverse complement strand
AACAAGAGAATGAGAAGAAGACGAGAAGGCTGAAGTTCTCACGCGTCGATGAAGCAATTGAATGGATCACGAACCACAAGGCGGAAGTAGCGCTCGGAACGGTCGTTGTCATCGCAGGAGTTGCCTTCGTCATCACGACAGGAGGCACTGGCGCACTGATTCTAGCTCCGCTGGCTCTCTAACCTGAAGCGCACATGGCCTCTAATTCAGACTTCGACATCGATGCCGTCATGAAAGCTGTAGGAACCGTGGCAGCGAACTACCCGGAGGAGTCGCCGGAGAATGAGGCGCTTCGAATTGTCTCGGTATCATTGCTCTATGTTCGCGACATCCAGAAGTTGGATGAATATCGCGAGTATTTCCGGAAATTCTCTGCCTATAAGCCCGTGACCATTGCCCAGACATTCGCGACGAGAGAAGAAGGAGACAAATGGCTTGCCAGTGGAAATGCCAAGGATGGTGATCTGGTCAAGATCGCTGGCCAGGCGTTCGTCGTGCTCGATGCGCTGAAGGGATTGAAGTTCGTCCCGACGCGTCTGCCGCAAGACCTGGGGCCGCCAGGATCGAAGTAACAACCTTGGAGAAGGCCATTCGCGGAGCGCTGCGAACCCGGGCTTGAAGATGTGTGCGCGCGCCGCACGCCTCTCTTCCCGCTCAAAACCGCGAAACTCGAACTAAGCTCTCAGGCGCATGGAGAGCCGCAGCTACAAGTCGCTGATCACCGAGGGGCGGCGCTGGTTTCATGACGTGGGGCGCGGGCAGGAGCCGCTCATCGGCATGCCACCCGTCCAGTTCGCGCGGCTGCTCATCGAGGCGGTGCGGTTGCACTACTTCGCATTCGGAGCCGGGGCCGCCCTCGCGGGCTCCGCCGCTGTCCCCGCCGCCTCGGGCAGCGTCCGCGTGGCGCTGGCCGCCTTCGTCGCGGGAGGAGGCTGGGGGGTGGGTCAGCTCATCAACGATCTGCTCGATCGCGACACGGACGCGGTCAACGCGCCGGGGCGCCCGCTGGCCGATGGGCGGCTTCCGGCGGGACCGGTGATCGCGGTGGCCCTGCTCTGGGGCCTGGGGCTGCTCGGGGCGCTGCTGGCGATTCACCCCTCCGCGTGGATGCTGGCCCCGGCCGCGGTTGTCCTGCTCGTGGGCTACAACAAGGCCAAGAGCTTGCCGTTGCTGGGCAACCTGGTCCACGGAGGCATCGCCGCGACCGCGGGGGGACTCGGGGTGCTGGGCGCGCTGCCGAGAGAGAACGGTTCCACGCTGACGGCGCTCGAGGAGCTCGGTACCGCGCTGCCCATGCTCGTGGCCATCCTCACGATCGACGCGTGGTTTATTCTGGCCAACTACGAGAAGGATCGGCCCGGGGATCGTGCCGCAGGCTACCGGACGCTGCCCCTGCTCATCGGCGTGCGGGCCAGCTCGCTCGTCCGGGCCGCGACGGTGATGGGGCTCGCGGCGGGCATTGCCCGGTTCCACCTGGCGCCGGGCCTCGCGGGGCAGGTGGCGCTCTGCCTTGCCGCGGCCCTGGGCCTGCTCTCCGTGCTCTCCCCGCTGCGCTCCGGCACCGATGAGGCGGCGCTGGGCGCCTACCGTCTGGCGGTGCACGCCTCGTTCATCGCCATGCTCGGGCTGGCGGCCCCGCTGCTCGGGGGCATCGGACTGGTGATCGCCACGGTCGGCAGCCTGGCCTTGATGGAGTCCGTGTTCTGGCGGACGCGCCACCCGTGAGCCCACACC
>DASVVJ010000259.1:0-1811 GCA_036389955.1 Myxococcaceae bacterium | reverse complement strand
CAACTCGACTGCGTGAAGCCGGAATCGCTAGTAATCGTGGGTCAGCTACACCACGGTGAATACGTTCCCGGGCCTTGTACACACCGCCCGTCACGCCATGGAAGTCGGGAGCGCCCGAAGTCGGTGACCCAACCTCGCAAGAGGAGGGAGCCGCCGAAGGCGAGCTCGGTGACTGGGGCGAAGTCGTAACAAGGTAGCCGTAGGGGAACCTGCGGCTGGATCACCTCCTTTAGAGTGGCGAGTAAGCTTCTTCGGAAGCAGAAAGCTCTCGAAGTCGACCCACGGACACCCTGCCCTGGTTTCTCGGGCCTGTAGCTCAGTTGGTTAGAGCGCACGCCTGATAAGCGTGAGGTCGGCCGTTCGAATCGGCCCAGGCCCATACACAAGTGAATGCCCCCGCAACGGCGTACGTTGGCGGGGGCTTTCTTTTTGTCACAGGCTGGACGCTGAACAGTACCCCTCGGACGGTAACCAGAAAGCATAACGGTTTACGCACTTCGATGCAGGCGGCCATCCCGCCGGGGCGCATTGGAACGCGGGAGGAACGCGCGTTGAATCACCAGAGCGTCCCGGGCATGGGCGGACACAGCGTTGAGCAACGGCGACCTCCCGCGAGCCAGGCACGTATGGATATGCCCGTGGGGGCGCCTGGACCTCCCGCCTCAGAGCGGCGTCTCTGACGGCGGTGTAGGGATGATCTTCTGCACCGCACCTTTTCCGGTGCCGTTCCGCGCCGTGCTCAGGGCATCCCCCACCTGTTCCTTCAACTGAATGATCGCGCCGATCGTAAGGGTCTCTGAGGGGATCGCGTCGTCGCGCACGAACGCACCGGCGAGTGAGGTGAGCGATTCGGCCGTCCATACGGCGACCTGATCGAGTCCAAAAGGTGAGGGGCCCGCCAGCAGCGTTTGGGACGGCCAGACCGGATGCCCCGGGTTGTCGTTGTACCCGCGCGCTCCGGCGTGCACCGCATGGTCAGCCTTCTTGCGCATTCCGCGCAAGTGGGTGAGCCCGACCTCGTCTTCCAGGTCATCCAGGGCTGGTTTAGGATATTTGAGCTGCACATTAGGGAAGGCGAGGCCGGCCCACCCATAGTCCCGCTTGAACAGCTCCTTCCCGTACTTGGATTCCAGTTCCCTTACCCGCTCTTCCTGAATCTTGCGGTGGGCAGCCCACGTTTCTGGTGTGGCGCTGGATTTTTCCCACGCCTGAATGGTGCGAAGTGCCTGCACATCGTCGTGTGCGAGGTAGGCTTTCGCTATGGTGTCGCCGTGCTTTCCGATGAACTTGGCCAGCACCGACAGTTCGTGGAGCGTCCGCCATCGTGCCCAAGCACCAGACGCATATCCATTCCGGAGCAGCGTGCGGATCTCCCAGGAGGTCTGGATGCCGCGGGCGAGGATGAGCAGAAGCGCGGCGCGCGTCCAGTCCTCGTCCGGGAGCCCGCCCGTGACCCGCCGCCGCACGAACCCGAGCAGCTCTTCGGCGAAGGAGATCATGCCGTCGAGCAGCGTGAGCCCCTCTCCCCACGCGCTCTCGATCCGCTGTACCAATCCGATCTCGGCGAGAGCCCGGCTTGCCCGCTCCTCGTCGAGGCGTTCACGGCGTCCCTCCACGAGCATCTCGATGATCACGTGGGGGGATTCCAGCATTGTCGGCAGGACTTCCGTTCGGAAGCTGCAAGCGACCTCCTCGGCCTGGGCAGGATCTCCTCCATTGGCCAGGAAGCGATCCCAGTACGCACGCCAGAACTCCTCGATAATGGGATCCTGGGCGAAGGCACGAAGTGTAGCATCGTTCGGGGGCCTGTC
>DASVVJ010000258.1:0-13889 GCA_036389955.1 Myxococcaceae bacterium | reverse complement strand
GCGAAGGTGGCCGGCAAGGTGAGCCACCCGTCGATGACGGACGTCATCGACTTCGGGGTGGAGCAGGGCACGCCCTACATCGTCCAGGAGTTCGTGGCGGGAGTGGAGCTGGCGGACATCATCGAGCGTGATGGGCCCATGCCTCCCCGGCGCGCGGTGGCGGTGATGCGGCAGATCGTCTCGCTGCTGCGCGCCGCGCACGCGCTGGGCATCGTCCACCGCGACCTCAAGCCCGCCAACGTCAAGGTGCTTCAGGACCCGAATGACGAGAGCCAGCTGTTCGTGAAGGTGCTCGACTTCGGTGTTGCCAAGGTGGTGGGGGACGCGGCCGGGCAGCTCACCAGCGAGGGCATTCTGGTGGGCACGCCCGCGTACATGGCGCCGGAGCAGATTGCCGGCAAGCCGATCGATGGGCGGACGGACCTGTACTCCGCGGGCCTCATCTTCCACGAGATGCTCAGTGGCAAGCGGGCCTTCAAGGGAGACACGATCGCGCGCCTGCTCATGGCGCAGCTGAACGAGCCGCCCCCGCCGCTGACCGTGCCGGTGCCGGACCTCGTTCGCCAGACGCTGCAGAAGTTCTACGAGAAGCGGCCCGAGGACCGCTTCCAGGACGCGGCGGAGGCGGACCGGGCCCTGATGGCCTGCGAGGACGCGATGCGGACCCAGCCGGGGAACGTCGCGGTGGCTTCGGTGCTGCCTCCCGGCGGCGCGGCTTCCTTCGTCGCGGGCACGGGCCAGGAGCCGCTGGAGGTGGGGAGCCATCCGGGAGCGGACGCTTCCGGTGGCGTGGGGGCGAGCAAGCCTCCCTCGTCGGTCGCCGTCGCGCCGTCGCTCGTGACGAACCGGCCCCCTGTGAAGGAGGAGCCTGCGCTCGTCTCCACGCCGGAGGCTGCGGCTCCGGAGGCCCCTCGCGCCACGGTGCCCTCCGCGCCGGTGCCTGTGCCGCTTCAGACCGTTCCGCCCACGCGCTCCTCGGGCAACGGAGTGCTGTTGGCCGTGCTGGGCATCGCCGCGCTGCTCCTGCTGGCCGGGGTGGGCGGCGGGGTGTGGGCCTGGAAGAGCGGACGGCTCGCGGGCCTCTTCTCGTCCGCATCCGTTCAGCCGCCGTCCGACCCGGGCCGGACCGAGCCGGCTCCCACCGAGCCGGGAACGGCCGAGGTGGCGGGGACGACAGATACGCCTCCGCAGCCCACCGAGCCCACCGTGGTTGCGGACACCACTCCCACGGATGACGAACCGGTGGAGGGCGAGCCGGCTGAAGGGCAGGGGGCCACGGAGGCAGAGGCCGCCGAGCCCGAGGGGGAGACCGAGCCCGCGCCTCCGCCTGTCGAGCAGCTCGCCGCGGGGTGTTACTCCGTCACGGTGGCGTTCGAGTCGAGCCGCCAGGAGGGAGGCAAGTACACCCCGTGGACGCCGGTCTCGATTGAAGGGCGCACGCCCATCAAGTGCTCCGCCATTCCGAACCGGGGAGAGATCAACAACGCGCAGGGCCTGTATGACCACTGGCCCAACGCGCCCGAGGAGCTGCTCTCCTCGAAGACCGTCTCCTTCGTGCCGAAGAAGCAGGGAGAGCCCGACACCCGGCGCATGGTGGTGAAGGCGTACACGCAGGTGTCCGAAGGCGCTCCCTGAGTCAGACTCCCTCTCCCGGAGGGAGAGGGGGCTTTCTGCTGCGTGGCGTCAGGCCTGGGGCGTGGAGCTGCCGGTCTGGACCGCCGTCTCCGTCGGCTGCGTTCCTGGAGTCGGCGCTCCGTTCGTGGGAGGCGCCACCGTCAGGGACGCCAGCTGCGTGAGCAGCCCCGTCATCCGTTTGGCGAACCGGTTCGGGTCCTCCAGCGTGCTGCCCTCGGTGAGCAGCGCCTGATCATGCAGCAGCTCGACCCACTCGGCCACCTGCGCCGAGCCCGCGTCCCGCTCGTGCAGCTTGCGCAGGTGCTCGATGACCGGGTGCGTGGGGTTCACCTCGAGGATGCGCTTGGCCCGCGGCGCCCCCTTGCCGTGCTCGCGCAGCAGCCGCTCCAGGAACGCCGGCGAGCCGCCCTCGGGCAGCACCAGGCACACCGGTGAGTCCGTCATCCGGTCCGACACGCGCACCTCGCGGATGGACTCCTTGAGCACCTCCTTCATCCGCTCGGTGAGCCCCTTGAGCCCCTGGGCCTGCTGCTCCTTCTGCTGCTTCTCCTCGTCGGTCTCCTGCAGCTTGAGGTCCGCCTGCAGCGCGGACACCAGCGGCTTGCCGTTGAACTCGCGCAGGCCCTGCGCCGCCCACTCGTCCACCGGATCCGTGAGGTAGAGCACCTCGTAGCCGCGCTTGCGCAGCGCCTCCAGGTGGGGCGAGCCCTCCAGCGCCTTCCGCGACTCGCCGTACACGTAATAGATGGCCTGCTGGCCCTCCTTCATCCGCGACACGTAGTCGGCCAGCGAGGTGAACCCCTCCTCGCGGCTGCTCTCGTAGCGCACCAGCGAGCCCAACTTCTCGCGCTGCTCGCTGTCGGCCGCCAGGCCCTCCTTGAGAATGGCGCCGAAGTTCTTCCAGAACTCCAGGTAGGCCTCGGGCTTGTCCTTGGCGAGCTTCTCCAACTGGTCCAGCGTCTTCTTCACCACGTGCTTGCGGATCGATCGCACCACCGCCGAGTCCTGCAACAGCTCGCGCGAGACGTTGAGCGGCAGGTCATCCGAGTCCACCACGCCGCGCACGAAGCGCAGCCACGGCGGCAGCAGCTCCTCGCAGTCGTCCATGATGAACACGCGCTTGACGAACAGCCGCACCCCGCGCCGCTTCTGGGTGGCCTCCATGTCGAACGGCTTGCGCTTGGGAATGAAGAGCAGCCCGGTGAACTGCTGGTGCCCATCCGTCTTGAAGTGCGCCCACGTCAGCGGCGGCTCGAAGTCATGGGTGAGGTGCTTGTAGAACTCCTGGTACTGCTCGTCGGTCAGCTCCGACTTGGGGCGCTGCCACAGGGCGCTGGCCTTGTTCACCGTCTCGAATTCGGTGGTGGTGGCCTTCTCGCCCGTCTTCGCGTCGATGACGTCCGAGGGCTTCTGCACCTGCAGCTTGATGGGGTGGCCCACGTAGTCCGAGTACTGGGTGATGAGCGAGCGCAGGCGCCACTCGTCCAGGAACTCCTTCTGGTCCTCCTTGAGGTGCAGGGTGACGGCAGTGCCTCGGGCCGCCCGCTCGGCGGGCTCCACGGTGAAGCTGCCCTTGGCCTCCGAGGTCCACCTCCAGGCTTTCTGGTCCTTGCCCGCCGCGCGGCTCACCACCTCGACCCGGTCCGCCACCAGGTAGGCGCTGTAGAAGCCCACGCCGAACTGGCCAATGAGGTTCACGTCCTTCTGGCCGCGCTGCGTCACCATCTCCAGGAACTCGCGCGAGCCCGAGTGGGCGATGGTGCCCAGGTTCTTCACCAGCTCGTCATGGCTCATGCCGATGCCGCTGTCCTCGATGGTCAGCGTGCCCCGGGCCGCGTCCGGGATGAGGCGGATCTCCAGAGCCGCCGCGTCCTCACCGAGCAGCTCGGGCTCGGTGATGGAGCGGAAGCGCAGCTTGTCCAGCGCGTCCGAGGCATTGGACACCAGCTCACGCAGGAAGATCTCCTTGTGGCTGTAGAGCGAGTTGATGACCAGGTTGAGCAGCTGGTTGATCTCAGCCTGGAAAGAATGGGTTTCCCGTTGGGTCTCGACGGACATGGTTCCTCCGGGCGCCTGGGTAGGCGCGACCTTGTCCCCATAACCATTCCAGAACGGTTGTCGAGCCGGATGGCTACTTGCCTGGGGGACGGGGTGTCAGGAATGCGGTAAGAGTGCCCGCCCATGACCCGCTCCCTCCTGTCCCTCCTTCTGGCGGTGCTCCTCGCGGGGTCCGCCCAGGCCGAATCGCCCGCGGTCGTCCCTCCGCCCGATGCCGCCCAGCTCCAGCGCATGACGGCGCGCTTTGCCCCGGTGGACCTCAAGGTCGACGTGTCGAAGCTGCCGCAGAACGAGCAGCGCGCCCTGGCCCGGATGATTCAGGCCGCCAAGCTGATGGACCCCCTCTTCCTCCGCCAGGTGTGGGCCGGCAACGAGACGCTGCTACTCGACCTGGTGAAGGACACCTCGCCGCTGGGCCGTGAGCGGCTGCACGCGTTTCTGCTCAACAAGGGCCCCTGGTCCCGGCTGGACCATGCCCAGGCCTTCATTCCCGGCGTACCCGCGAAGCCCGAGGGCGGCAACTTCTACCCCGCCGGCTCCTCCAAGGAGGACATCGAGCGCTGGGTGAAGGCCCTGCCCGAGGCCCAGCAGCGCCAGGGCACCGGCTTCTACACCACCCTGCGCCGCGCGCCGGACGGCAAGCTCATCGTCGTGCCCTACAGCGTCGAGTACCAGGGAGAACTCGCCGAGGCCGCCCAACTGCTGCGCGAGGCCGCCGCGCTCACCCAGCAGCCCACGCTCAAGGCCTTCCTCACCGCCCGGGCGGACGCCTTCCTCTCCAACGACTACTACGCCAGCGAGGTGGCGTGGATGGAGCTGGACGCCACCATCGAGCCCACCATCGGGCCCTACGAGGTCTACGAGGACAACTGGTTCAACTACAAGGCCGCCTTCGAGGCCTTCATCACCCTGCGCGATGACGCCGAGACGCAGAAGCTGGCCAAGTTCAGCGGCGAACTCCAGGGGCTGGAGAATGCGCTGCCCATCGACCCGAAGATGCGCAACCCGAAGCTCGGCGCGCTGGCGCCCATCCGCGTGGTGAACAGCGTGTTCTCCTCGGGAGACGCGAACCGGGGTGTGCAGACGGCCGCCTTCAACCTGCCCAACGACGAGCGCGTCAGCGCCGAGAAGGGCAACAAGCGCGTGATGCTCAAGAACGTGCAGGAGGCCAAGTTCCAGCGCGTGCTGCAGCCCATCGCCAAGGTGGCGCTGCCCGCCAAGGACCGGGGGAACGTCGCCTTCGACGCCTTCTTCACCCACATTCTCATGCACGAGCTGATGCACGGGCTGGGACCGCACAACATCACCGTGGGCGGCAAGGAGACCTCGGTGCGCCAGGCGCTCCAGTCCTCCTCCAGCGCCATCGAGGAGGCCAAGGCGGACATCTCCGGCCTGTGGGCGCTGCAGCAACTGGTGAACAAGGGCACCATCGACAAGGCGATGGAGCGCACCATGTACACCACCTTCCTGGCGTCCATGTTCCGCTCCATCCGCTTCGGCGTGGACGAGGCCCATGGCAAGGGCGTGGCGCTGCAGCTCAACCACTTCCTGGACACCGGCGCGGTGAAGGTGAACCCGGATGGCACCTTCTCCGTCGTGCCGGAGAAGATTCAGGGCTCGGTGACGGACCTGACCCGCCAGCTCATGGAGCTGCAGGGCCGGGGGGACCGCGCTCAGGCCGAGGCGATGCTCGCGAAGCTCGGCGTGGTGCGCCCCGAGGTGCAGCGGGTCCTGGAGCGCCTGAAGAATGTCCCCGTGGACATTGAGCCGCGCTTCGTCACCGCCGACGAGATTCTGCGCCAGGACGGCGGCCCGGAGCCCAAGGCGAAGTAGCCCCCTCGACCCCCTGGCTTGCATCGTGCGGGGGCAGGGTGTGAGATCACCGGGTGAGCGTTCCCGCGCCGAAAATCCCCACCGAGGGGGTGGCTCCCCCGGAGTCCGCCGCCCTTGCCCCCGTGGCCGCCCGGCCGGCGCGAGATGCGCGCTACGACTGGGCCGCCGAGCAGACCCTGCTCGCGTGGATTCGCACCGGCCTGGCGATGATGGGCTTCGGCTTCGTGGTGGCCCGCTTCGGCGCCTTCCTGCGTGCGCTGGGCTTCTCGGCGCCAGGTGTGCTGCCGGAAACGCAGGGCGCCTCCGCCTCCATGGTGGTCGGCATCCTGATGGTGGGTCTCGGCATGGCTTCCACCTCCCTGGCGGTCCACCGCTTCCTGCGCAACCACCGGGCGCTCACGCGCGGCGAGCCCATCGATCCGTCCCCTGGGGGGCCCGTGGCGCTCGCCCTCCTCATGGTGCTGCTGGGAGCCGTTCTGGCTCTCGTGCTGGGACACACGCTGCTGTTCTGATGTGAAACCGGAGATCCAGCAATGAGCGTCCGAGAGCCCACGGCGGACCGCGCCGCGCTCCTGGTGGAGAAGTATGGCAGCCCGCTCTACGTCTACGACGCCGAGCGGGTCCGGGAGGCCTACCGGGACTTCACCGCGGCCTTTCCCTACGCGCCGGTGGAGTTTCACTACGCCATCGTCTGCAACAAGAACCAGCACCTGGTGCGCCTGCTGCACTCGCTGGGCGCGGGGATTCACGCCAACACCCCCGGCGATGCCTTCGCGGCCTTGAAGGCCGGTGTGCCCGCGCATCGCATCGTTTATAGCGGCACGAACCTGGACGCGGCGGACCTGGAGTTCCTGCTCAGCCACGGCATCCGCCTCAATCTGGACTCGGTCGATCAGCTTCGGGACTTCGCCACGCGCAGCCCAGGCGGAGCCGTGGGCCTGCGCATCCTCGTGGACGAGCCCACCCGGCCCAATCGCATCGGCGTCAGCCCGGACGAGCTGCCCACGGCCCTGGAGATTGCCCGGGCGGCCGGTGTGCGCCTCATCGGGCTGCACATCTACGCGGGCACCAACAACCGCTCCCTGAAGCGCTTCCTGGAGTGCTTCGACCGCATGCTGGCCGCGGCAGAGCTGCTGCCGGACCTGGAGGATCTCGACGCGGGCGGCGGCTTCGGCGTGCCGTATCGCGAGGGCCAGGAGCCGCTGGACCTGCCCACCCTGGGCCGCGAGGTGGCCCGCAGGATGGAGGAGCTGTCCGCGCGCCGGGGCCGGCGGATCCGGCTGGTGATCGAGCCGGGCCGGGTGCTGGTGGCCGAAGCGGGCTCGCTGCTCACCCGGGTCATCTCGGTGAAGGAGCGCGGTGGACGGCGCTACGTCGGCGTGGACACCACGGTGGGCAATGTCGTGGTGGAGAGCGTCTATTACCCGCACCACCGCGTCGAGGCCGTGGCTCCGCGCGGCTCCGAGCTCGAGCTGCCCACGGACGTCTGTGGCAACACCACCCACTCGCGGGACTTCCTCGCGCGCAACTGCCAGCTTCCACCGCTCGCGCCGGGAGATCTCCTGGCCCTGCGGGATGTGGGCGCCTACGGTTACGCCATGTCGAGCCACTTCCTCAATCGTCCCCGGCCCGCTGAGGTGGTGATCGACCAGGGACAGGTGCACCTCACCACTCGCCGCGAGAGCTTCGCGGACCTCCTCGCCACCCAGGTGGACGTATGAGCGGAATCTGTGGCTACGTCGGAGATGCCTCTCCCGAAGTTCTCACCGCGATGCTCAACGCGATCGATTATCGCGGGGACCGGACCGATACCGCGTACGAGCCCGGAATCGGGCTCGGCTACCGCTGGTGGGGCGGCCGGCCCGGCAAGTCCGCCTCCGTGCTTCGTCAGGGGCCGCACCTCGTCGCCTGTGCCGGGACGCTCGCTCCGGCCGCGGCCTCTCCCGCGGAGGCGCTCCTGAAGCGGTTGTCGGAGGGAGGCTCGGCGCTGGACGAGCTGGATGGGGCCTTCGCCTGCGCCTGGTGGGACGGTGCGCGGCGGCGGCTGACCCTGGCCAGAGACCCGTTTGGAGTCCGCTCGCTCTACTACACGGTGCAGGGCGGGGTGCTGTACTTCGCCAGCGAGCTGAAGCAGCTGCTCGCCATCCCGGGCTTCGAGGCGGTGCTGGAGCCCGCCGCCATCCACAAGTACCTCACCTTCTCCTTCGTCCCGGGCGAGGGCGTGCCCCTGCGCGGTGTGAAGCGCCTGCTGCCCGGGCACCTGGGCGTCTTCGAGGGCGGCCAGCTCTCCTCCACGCCGTACTTCACCCTTCGCGAGCAGCTCGATCCCGCGCTCGAGGATCAGCCCACGGCGGTACGGCGCGTGCGCGCGGCCTGCCGCAAGGCGGTGGAGCGCCGGCTCAACGGCGAGCCCGAGGTGGCGCTCTACCTCTCGGGCGGCATCGACTCGTCGGGCGTGGCCGTGTGGCTCAAGGATGCGGGCGTCAAGGTCCAGGCCTTCAGCCTCGACTTCGGCGAGCGGAGCGTGGAGCGCGAGCAGGCCGAGCAGGTCTCCAAGATGCTGGAGATCCCGCTGACCTGGGTGAAGTCCGCGGGCGAGGACGTGGGGCCCGCGCTGATGGACCTCGTGTGGAAGCTGGACCTGCCGTTCGGCGACGCGGTGACCGGGCCGCACTTCCTCCTGGGGCGGGCGGCGCGGCAGGCGGGCTTCTCGGCGGTCTTCAATGGCGAGGGCGGCGACCAGCTCTTCGGCGGGTGGACCTCCAAGCCCATGGTGGCCGCGGAAGTGTACGGCGGCCTGTACGAGGACTCGCCGCAGGAACCGGAGGAGATCTACCTGCGCTCGTACCACCGCTTCTACGGGCTGGAGGACGCGCTCTACACCCCCGAGTTCCGTGCCCAGGTGGGCGGCCCTGGCCAGCGCCGCGCGCTCTTGCGGCCCTACCTGGGCAGCCCGGAGATTCCCCACTTCCTGAACCGGGTGCGGCTGGCGGACATCGCGCTCAAGGGCTCGCAGAACATCCTCCCGCGCGCCGAGCGCATCGCCAACGCGTGGGCGCTGGACATGCGGGTGCCGCTGTTCGACCGCGAGCTGGCAGAGCTGTCGTTCGCCTTGCCGCCGCAGCTCAAGCTCCACGGGGCGTGCGAGAAGTACGTGCTCAAGCTGGCGCTGCAGAACAAGCTGCCGGAGGACATCGTCTGGCGGCGGAAGTTCGGCATGAGCGTGCCCGCCACGGACTGGGTGCTGGGCCCGCTGGCGCCGCTCATGGAGGAGCTGCTCGGGCCCGCGGCGGTGCGCAAGCGCGGCATGTTCCGCGAGGACTACGTCGCGCGCCTGCGGCAGGGCCAGGACCAGGCGGATGAGACGCGGCGCCGGCGCATCGGCGAGAAGCTGTGGGCGCTGGCCATGCTGGAGGCGTGGATGCGTGTGTTCGTGGACGGCAAGGGGCGCAGGCCCGGAGGTGCGGCATGATCTGCATCCGTTGCCAGGCTGACTCGACTTTCCCCGAGCGCAAGGACACGAGGTCGTGTTCCAAGTGCGGTGGCCGTTTCGCCTTCGAGCCGCGTGCGAACGATCGCTTCACCGACATGGCCTTCCAGAAGGCCATCGACAGCGTCTCGGCCTCCGGGCAGGTGAAGTGGGGGGTGGAGCACCTCTATTACGAGCTGATGCGCAGGCGGAAGAGCGTGGTCACGAAGGTGCTTGCCACCATCTTCCTGCCGTTGATCGGAGTGGCGGCGGTGGTCATCTGGCTGCCTTCGGTCGTGGTCGTCGCGCCCGTGCTCATCTGGCTGCTGGTGCTCGCGTACAATCATCGGGAGTTCCAGACGTTTCCCCGGGGAGAGTTCGAGCGGATGTGGGATCACTGGGGCGTGGTCCACGGCAAACCCAAGGGGGTGATTGCCCGCAAGCCCCAGGACGAGAGCAAGCCGGTCCGCGCGCCAGAGCCGGACATCGGCGACTACTCGTTCGACCGGGCGGTGATCTGCGACCGGGCCCGCACGGTGGACCTGCTGCTGGCCAACAACTTCCACTTCGAGAACAACTGCGCCGTCCTGTCGGTGGGCGGCTACCCGAGACAGGCCTTCGAGACGGTGCGGCGCATGCTGCGGCGCAACCCACGGCTCGAGGTGTTCGTGCTCCACGACATCACCGTCGAGGGGTGCCGGCTGGCCCACCGCCTGGCCAATGATCCCGAGTGGTTCAAGGGCATGGGCATCCGGATCGTGGATGTGGGGCTGCGGCCCGTTCACGCCGGGCCGTTCAAGGGACTGTACGAGAACGTTGGCCGGGAGGTTCCCACGGGCGGAGGCATCTCCGCCGAGGAGGCCAAGTGGCTGTCTCGCTACAGCCTGGAGCTGGCCGTCATCCGTCCCGAGCAGATCGTGAAGCGCCTCTTCCGCGCGATGAGCCAGAGCCAGCAGGCGGCGCGTACGCCCACGGCCGTTCCGGCGAGCCGGGGCACGCGGACCCGTCTGCCCGCGGGAGCCACGGGGGCCGTTGCCGCCGGAGCCGCGGGCGCCGCCATGCTGGCTCCTACCGCTGCGCTCTCCGGACAGATGACGCCCGCGGAACTGGAGCAGCAGAAGAAGCAGCAGCAGCAGGCCGCGCAGGGGACGAGCGGCGGCGGAGATGGCGGCACCAGCGCCGGCTCCAGCTCAGGCTGGGAAGTGGACACCGAGTCCTTCTCGGCGGACGCGGACGCCTCGGACGGCGGCGCGGATAGCTTCGGGTAGCCATGGCGGAGCCATTGCTGCTCAAGCCCGTCCCCGGGCCACCGTTTGGAACGGGAGTCACCCGCCGCCGCCCCACGGGCCGCGTGGGAGGGATGGTGTTCACCGCCTCTGCTCCCGAGCAGGCGCGGAGCGTCTCCGAGGCCATGGTGCGCTCGCTGGGGCCGGATGCCCAGCTGCTCGCCCCCGGGCAGGGCGCATCGCTCGTGGTGGACTGGGACGCGTGCTGGCTGGACGGCAGGCGCATTGACGCGCTCGCCGAGTGGAGCACGCTGGTGGCGGCGGGCCGGATGGAAGAGGTGAACGGAGCGTTTGCCCTCGCCTGGTTCGAGCAGGGGGAGCTCAAGCTGGCGCGGGACGCCATCGGCGAGCGGACGCTGTACTACGCGCGGGTGCCCCAGGGGTGGCTCTTCGCTTCGACGATCCACGCGCTGCTCGCCAGCGGGCTCGTGCCGCGGCAGCTCAACCTGCGCGGCGTCGCGACGTACCTCAGCTATGCCTACCTCCCCGGCGAGGAGACGCTCGTGGAGGGCGTCATGGAGGTGCTGCCTGGCGCGGTGGTGCACCTGCCGCTCGGCGGTGGCAATCCGCGGCACGAGCAGTTCTGGTCCGTGCCTCCCGAGGCCGACGCGAGCGCGCCGCTGCCTCCCGAGGCAGAGGAGTCCCTGCGCCTGCAACTGCGCCGAGAACTGGAGGGCGCCGTCCGGCGCAGGCTGCCCCGAGGCGAAAAGGTGGGCGCGTTCCTTTCAGGAGGGCTCGACTCGAGCCTGGTGGTCGCGCTGGCCAAGCGGATGCACGACCAGGAGGTCATCACCTATTCGGTCTCCTTCGGCCCCGAGTACCGCAACGAGCTGCCCTTCAGCACGATGGTGGCGGAGCACTGCGGAACCACGCACCGGATCGTCGAGCTGTCCCCGAAGGTGATCCTCCACCACCTGGACGAGACGATCGCGCTGCACTCGGATCCGATTGGTGACCCGCTCACGGTGCCCAACTCGCTGCTGTTCCGCGAGGCGAGCGCGGAAGTGGGCGTGGTGCTCAACGGGGAGGGGGGCGATCCGTGCTTCGGCGGGCCGAAGAACCTGCCCATGCTGCTGGCGGAGCTGTACGGGGACGTGGCCGGTGCGGAGGACGAGCGGCTGGCGCGGGAGCGCAGCTATCTGCGGGCACACCTGAAGTGCTTCGATGACTTCGAGCAGGCGCTCTCGGGGAAGATGAAGGCGGCGGTGGCGGCTCAGCCGATCGAGGCCTCGCTGGCGCCGCTCTTCGCCGATCCGCGCTGGCGAACCTTCGTCGGCAAGCTGATGGCGCTCAACCTGTTCCTGAAGGGGGCCCACCACATCCTCCACAAGGTGGACGAGGTGAGCGCTCCATTCGGCATGCTGGCCCGGGCGCCGCTGTTCGATCAGCGGGTGGCGGAGGTGGCCTTCAACGCGCCGCCACAGCTCAAGTTGAAGGGCTCGGTGGAGAAGTACCTGCTCAAGCGCTCGGTGGAGGACGCGCTGCCGCGCGAGATCATCGATCGGCCCAAGAGCGGCATGCTGGTGCCGGTGGAGGGTTGGTTCCAGGGGCCGCTCTTGCCGGAGGCCCGCGCGCGGGTGTTGGACGGGCTCAAGCCGTGGGGGCTGTTCGACCGGGCCTGGCTGGAGCGGCTGCTCAACGGCAGGCTGGGAGGATTGAGGCCCCGCCACGGGGTGAAGATCTGGCTGCTCATCACCCTGGAGGCCTGGCTGCGCAAGGTCCTCGCACCGTAGGAAGCGGTGAGTGGCCGTTCGGCTCTCGGCCCACCGCGCGTCACTTTTCCATGCACGGGAGCAGGGCTCGGCCACACAATCCCCACGGATGAGCACCCGCACACACCACGGCCCCTGGGGAATCCCCCTCGCGCTGATCATCATCGGCGCCTGGGCCGGGCACCTCGCCTGGGGGCTGACGGCGGACAGCCTCTCGTGGGCCTCCCCGCTCACCTGGCTTCACGTCGCGGTACAGGCCTACCTGTGCACCGGTCTCTTCATCACCGGCCATGACGCCATGCACGGCACGGTGAGCCGCCGCCGCTGGGTGAACACCGCCGTGGGCTCGGTTGCCTGCTTCCTCTTCGCGGGGCTGTCCTACCGCCGGCTCGTCATCAACCACCGCGCCCACCACGCTGACCCCACCGGAGAGCACGACCCGGACTTCTCCACCCGCTTCCGCTCTTTCTGGCCATGGCTGGGCACCTTCATGGCCCGCTACACCACGCTGGCGCAGCTCGCCGTCATGGCGCTGAAGTTCAACGCGCTGCTGTGGCTGGGCGTGGCCCCGTGGCGGGTGTGGCTCTTCTGGGTCATCCCCGCGGTGCTGGGCACGCTCCAGCTCTTCTATTTCGGCACCTACCTTCCTCACCGGCGCCCGGACACCCCCGAGATGGCGCCCCACCATGCGCGCACCCTGCCGCGCAACCACCTGGCCGCCATGCTCTCCTGCTACTTCTTCGGCTACCACTGGGAGCATCATGAGTCGCCCTCCACCCCCTGGTGGGCTCTGTGGCGAATGAAGGATGCTCGCGCTCGCGCCGTGGCCGCCCCGGCCGGGACGGAAGCCTCCCGGTAGAGCGGGGGAGGGGGCGTGGCGTCGTTGGGTGTAACCCCGCGCCGGGTTACCGCGTATGGAGAAGAGACCATGTCCGACAAGAAGGCCCCCGAGCCCCCCAGCTCAGAAATCACTTCCGAGTCGCAGTACCTGCGCCGCCGGGAGTTCCTCAAGAACGCGGGCCTCTTTGCCGGCACGGCCGCTGTCGTCGGCGGCGGGCTTTACCTCCTGGGCATGAAGCGCACCCGCCCCATGGACGCCTTCGTTCCGGATGGCGGCGGGCTGGCCTCGCTGCCCAGCTCCAACTCTCAGAGCCCCAGCCCCTACGACACCGACGAGCCGCGCACGCCCTTCGAGGACGTCACCACCTACAACAACTTCTACGAGTTCGGGCTCGACAAGAACGACCCCGCTCGCAACGCCCACACGCTCAGAACCAGGCCCTGGAGCGTCGTCATCGACGGCGAGGTCCACAAGCCCCAGACGGTGGACATCGAGCAGCTGCTCAAGTGGTTCCCGCTCGAGGATCGCGTCTACCGCATGCGCTGCGTGGAGGCCTGGTCCATGGTCATCCCGTGGCTGGGCTTCCCGCTGGGCGAGCTCATCAAACGCGTGGAGCCCACCAGCCGCGCCAAGTACGTCGCCTTCACCACCCTGGTGGACCCCGAGCAGATGCCGGGCCAGAAGCGCCAGGTGCTCGACTGGCCCTACGTCGAGGGCCTGCGCCTGGATGAGGCCCAGCACCCGCTGACCCTCATGGCCGTGGGGCTCTACGGCAAGGCGCTGCCCAACCAGAACGGCGCGCCCCTGCGGCTGGTGGTGCCCTGGAAGTACGGCTTCAAGGGCATCAAGTCCATTGTCCGCATCTCGCTCACCGAGCAGCAGCCGCCCACCACGTGGAACCTCGCGACGCCCAACGAGTACGGCTTCTACGCCAACGTGAACCCCGCGGTGGATCACCCGCGCTGGAGCCAGGCCACCGAGCGCCGCATCGGTGACTTGAGCCGCCGCCCCACGCTGCCCTTCAATGGCTACGCCGAGCAGGTGGCCTCCCTCTA
>DASVVJ010000257.1:0-6648 GCA_036389955.1 Myxococcaceae bacterium | reverse complement strand
TCTGCGTCTCGGTGCGGGCCCCCAGGAGCGGGTGCCCTTCCCGGGCGCGCCGGGCTGACGCCGCCGGAGCCCTGCCCTGCATCCAGTAGCGCTGCCGCTGGAACGGATACGTCGGCAGCTCGATCCGCCGCAGCCCATCCGGGGAGAGTCCCTCCCAGCGGATGTCGGCGCCGCTCGCGTAGAGCCGCGCCACGCTGCCGAGGAACGTCGCCGCGTCGTCGCGCCTGCTCTTGAGTGAAGGGAGCCAGCGGTGCGGTCCTTCGGGCAGGCAGGTGCGCGCGAGTGAGGACAGCGTGGGCGACGGGCCCAGCTCGATGAAGGTGTCCACACCAAGCTCGGCCAGCGCCCTCACGCCGTCCGAGAAGCGCACAGGCTCGCGCAGCTGCTTGCGCCAGTAGGGCGCACCCGTGGCCGCTCCGCCGTCGAGCCTCCCCGTCAGTCCGGAGACCAGCTTCAGCCGAGGCGCCTGGAACGAAAGCTTCGAGACCGCCCGCTCGAAGTCCTCGAGGATGGGCTCCATCCGCGCCGAGTGGAACGCGTGGGACACGGGAATGCGCTTGACCTGGATGCCCTGTGACTTCAGCGCGTCGACCACCTCGGTCACCGCCCGCTCCTCCCCGGACAGGACGGTCTCCGCGGGCCCGTTGAGCGCGGCGATGCTGACGTCCGGCCCCCGCGTGGCGAGCACGGCCCGCACCGCTTCCTCGCCGCACGTCACGGCGAACATCGCGCCGCCCGGGGGCAGCGCCTGCATCCGCTTCGAGCGCTCGGCCACGAGCGTTACGGAGTCCTCGAGGGACAGCACTCCCGCGACACACGCTGCCGCCAGCTCGCCGACGCTGTGCCCCAGCACCGCGGCCGGCTCGACGCCGAGCGAGCGCCAGAGCTCCGCGAGCGCGTACCCGAGGGAGAAGATCGCGGGCTGCGTGAACCCGGTCTCGTTCAGGAGGCTCTCCCCACCGGTCTCCTCCGCATGCATGACCGAGAGGAGTGGCTGGTTGAGCCATGGGCCGAAGAGTTCCGCACAGCGCTCGAGGGCGCGGCGGAAGACCGGCTGGGTCTGGTACAGGCCCCGCCCCATCCCCACGTACTGCGAGCCCTGGCCGGTGAAGAGGAAGGCCACCTTGGGCCGCGCTGCGCCGCGCACCACGCCTGAGACGACGCCCGCCTCCTCTCGGCCCTGCGCGGCGCCCTGGAGCAGCGCACGCAGTTCAGACGCGCTCCGTCCCACCACCGCAAGCCGGTGCGACAGGTGCGCGCGTCCGGTGTTCGCGGTGAAGCAGATTTCGGGCACGGAGAGCGCGGGGTTCTCCGCCAGGTGCGCCTCGTACCTGGCAGCAAGCGCACGGAGCGTCTCCTCCTGCTTCGCCGAGAGCGTGAGCACCTGCGCGCGCTCCTCGCCAGACAGGACGGGGGTGGCTGGCGCGTCCGGCGCCTCCTCGAGCACCACGTGCGCGTTGGTACCGCTTCCGCCGAAGGAACTCACTCCGGCCATGCGCCGCCCCCCGTCGCGCTCCCAGGGCCGCAGGGCGTCATTTACCTGCAGGGGCAACGCGTGCCAGGGGATGTCCGGGTTCGGCCGCGCGAAGTGGAGGTGCGGCGGCAGGTGCCTGTGGCGCAGCGCCAGCACCGTCTTGAGCAGCCCCGCGATGCCCGCCGCGGACTCGAGGTGCCCGAGGTTCGTCTTGACGGAGCCCACCCACAGCGGGCGATCGAGGGTGCGCCCTTCGGCGTAGACCTCCCCGAGCGCTCGCATCTCGATGGGGTCTCCGAGCGCGGTGCCAGTCCCGTGCGCCTCGACGCACTGCACGTCCGCAGGGCGCACGCCGGCGTTGGCCAGCGCTGCACGGATGAGCTCCGTCTGCGCTTTCGGGTTGGGCACTGTGAGCCCGCTGCGGTGGCCGTCCTGGTTGACCGCCGAGCCGCGGATGACGGCGAGGATGGGGGCACGCCGCGCAAGCGCGTCCGACAGCCGCTCGAGCACGACGACGCCACCGCCCTCCCCGCGTCCATACCCATCCGCGGACGCGTCGAACGCCTTGCACCGCCCGTCAGGCGCGAGCGCCCGCGCCTTGCACAGGAGCAGCGTCCCGTTGGGCGACAGAATGAGGTTCACCCCACCCGCGAGTGCGAGGTCCGTCTCTCGCGAGCGAAGACTCTGGCAGGCCAGGTGGACCGCGACGAGCGACGACGAGCACGCGGTGTCCAGGGCCACGCTCGGCCCGCGCAGCCCCAACATGTACGAGAGCCGGCCCGCGATGAAGCTCGTGGCGTTGCCGCCAATCATCAGTGGGTCCGCCTCGGTGGGCTCCACACCGCCCGGCGGGTACTCGTGGTTGCTGATGCCCACGTAGACGCCGGTCGCGCTGCCTCCAAGCCCGAGCGGCGCATGGCCCGCTCTCTCGATCGCCTCCCAGCACAGCTCCCAGAACATCCGGTGCTGCGGGTCCACGGCGGCAGCCTCTCGCGCCGAGATGCCGAACAGCCCGGCGTCGAAGCGGTCCACGCCCTCGAGAAAGCCTCCGCGGCGCACATAAATCTTGCCGGGGGTCTCGGGGTTCTCGTCGTAAAGCTGCTCCGCGTCCCAGCGCTCCTTCGGCACCGGTGACGTGGCATCGACGCCGTCACGCAAGAGGCGCCAGAACGCCTCTGGCGAGTCGGCACCGCCAGGGAAGCGGCAGGCCATCCCGACAATGGCGATCGGCTCGCGCTTCTCTCGCTCGGCTGCTTGGGCCTTCACCCGGAGCTGTTTGATCTCCGCGAGCGCCTTCGCCAGCACCTCTTGACGGTTCAGCTCAGGCTTGGTTTCGCTCATCGACCTGCACTCCCAATGCGGCAAGCTCGTCGGCGAGCTGGCGCACCAGCTCGTCCTCGGACGGACCGCTCTCGATGACCTGTGGCGCTTGCGCCTGCGTCTCCCCGGCGCTCGCCGCCACATGAGGGGGGGCGTGGGCCGGCCCAGGGGGCGGCGTCGCCGCGACGGCGCTCTGCAGATACGCGGCGAGCGCCTTGACCGTCGGGTGCTCGAACACCATCGTCGGCGGCAGCGGCCGTGCCAGGTCCGCCTCCAGCCGCGAGCGCAGCTGCACGCTCATGATGGAGTCCATGCCCAACTGGAAGAAGCCCTGCCCAGGCTGCAGCGCGCTCTCATCCTCGTAGCCCATCACCTCGGCGACGCGCCGCCGCACGTGTGCCTCCAGCAGGGCGGCACACTCGTCCGGGGCGATGGCGGCCGTCACCCGCGCGAGCAGCTCGGCACTCCCAGCCCCCGACTGTGTTGCGGCTCCTCCGGTCACGATGAGGTCCAGCAGCGGCCTTCTGCGCTTGGCCTCGAAGATGGGCTTGAAGCGCGACCAGTCCACGTTCGTGAGCACGCGCTGCGTGGCTTTCGAGCCCATGAAGCGCCCGACGAGCTCGAGCGTCGGCGCAGGCGCCATCACCGCGTAGCCCATCTGCGCGAAGAGCTTTTTGAGCTTCGGGTCCTGGGCAAGCGCGGCTCCCATTCCGCCGCCTGCCCACGTACCGAGCCCGACGCTCGTCGCCGCCTGCCCCTTCGCGCGGCGGTGGCTCGCGAGCGCATCGAGGAAGTGGTTCGCCGCGGAGTATGGGCCGAGCGAGGCGGCCCCCCACGTGCCCGCGACCGAAGACAGCAGCAGCATGAAGTCCAGCGGCAGGTCCGAGGTGAGCTGGTGGAGAATCCAGCCGCCACGCACCTTGGACGCGAGCACGGACTGCAACGTGGCCGCATCTACCTGGGTCAGCGGCGCGGCGCGGTTGACTCCGGCCGCGTGGATGACGCCGCGCACGGGCGGGCCCTCGCGTCCGAGCGTGGCGAACAGCGCCTGCATCTGCGCGGCGTCCGCCACGTCCGCGGCGTGCACCCTCACCTCCGCACCTGCGGCCTCGAGCGTGCGAACTGCCTGCACGGCCTGGTGTGACTCCGACTCCGGAGCGAGCGCCGCCCACTCGGAGCGCACTGGCAGCCGCGTCCTTCCAGTGAGCACCAGGTGACGCGCCCCCCTCGCCACCATCCACCGCGCCAGATCGAACCCGAGTCCGCGCAGGCCGCCGATGATGAGGTACGTCGCGTCTGCATGGAAAGTCACGGCGTCCGGCAGCTCCCCTCCCCCGGTAGGGACGAGCCGCGCCACCTTCCGCCCCCCGTCACGGTAGGCCACCTGGTCCTCGCCGTCCGCGTACAGCAACTCCGCCGCGACGTGCTCCGCTTCCTCCGGCGCGCGCCGCGAGTCGAGGTCCAGGATGCCGCCCCACAGCTCCGGATGCTCGAGCGCCACCACGCGCGCCATGCCCCACAGCGTCGCGTGCGCCACAGCGACGGGCTCCGGGCTCGAGGATGCGGACTGCGCGCCGCGCGTGACAAACCACAGCGCAAGCTCCTTCGCCCGCGTGGCCGTGAGTGCGCGCAGGAGCGGAGGGATGGCGCCCACACCAACGCCCTGTGCCTCCTCGAGCGCAGAGGCGCTGAGGGAATCCGCTCCGCCCGGCGCATCGAGGCCCCAGAGGTGGACCACTGCACGGACACCGCCCGCCCGCTCGAGGAGCCACTTCCAGTCCTCGTCGCTCGAAGGGTCCACGCTAAAGGAACCCGCGGCGAGTTCCCCGCGCGAGCCAGGAGTAGCGGTGATGACGTGCTGGCCCGCTTTGACGAGCCGGGCGGCGAGCCGCTCCCCGAGCCCGGAGCGATCCACGAGCAGCAGGTAGCTTCCCCCCGGCTGTACCGCGCCCGGATTCAACGGTGGCACGGCACGCCAGGAGACCTCGTACAACCACTCGCGTGAGGCCCGGTCGGCGGCGGCGTTCGCCAGTGGCGCGGAACCGTCCGCCAGTTGGACGGAATGGACCTCGATGACAGGCCGGCCGCCCTCGTCGAGGACGCTGAAGGCCACACGGCCTTCCCCGAGCGAGCGCGCGTGCAGCCAGCAGTGACCACCCGTGAGGCGCCGGTGCAGCCGCACGCCGTCGAACCGCACGGGCATCCGCGCGTCCTCGCCCGGAATGTCGCCCGCGCCAAGCCGGAGGGCCGTCTCCACCAGGGAGGGGTGAACGCGAAAGGCCCGGGCGGACGCAGCCTCCGTGGGGCGGAACAGCGCGAGCCACTCGCCCTTGCCCTGCCAGACCCGCTCGAGCCCGGAGGAGCTGTCGCCGTATTCGAGGCCACACTCCCTCCAGCGGGCGAGGTGCTCCGCGCCCCCGGTCTCGCTCACGCAGCGCGCGCGGACCTGAGAGACGTCGACGGAGGGCGGCGTGACGGCGTTCTCGGGCCCACGCCGGATCGAGCCGGAAACCCGAAGCCGCGAACCGCCCTCGCCGGAGTAGAGCTCGAACAGGACCGGACCCGTCTGGTCCTTGCCGGGACCCGGCGGAATCAGCACCAGCTGCCCGGACAACGTCGCGTCATCGCCCAGCAGCACCGGCTCGTGCACCGTCAGCGACTCGAGCACCAGCATGCTCGTACCGAGTGCCTCGGCCGCGGCAGAGAGAACGGCCTCGAGCAGCGCGGTCGCGGGGAGGAGCCCGACGCCGGACACCCGGTGCTCGCGCCACAGCTCCAGTTCCTGGACGCGTGACGACAGCTCGAAGAAGTGCTCGCCGGAGGCGCGCGCGGACTTCACGTGTGCGCCGAGCAGCGGGTGGGCGCGAGCCTGTTCCTCGCGGACCGCCGCTGCGCCCCCCGTCCTCGGCGGCACGGCCCAGAAGCGCTTGCGCTGCCATGGGTAGTGCGGCGCATCGACCACCCGCGCTCCGGTGCCGCAGAGCGCCCGGAAGTCCACCGGTGCGCCCGCCGCGAACAGCTGGGCGACGCTCTGCAACAGAACGGTCCGGTCGTCGTCAGGCCGGCGCAGCGACGGGAGCACCACGCCCTTGACGCCCACCTGATGCAGCCCCTGCTCAATGGGGCCAAGCAGCGAGGGATGGACGCTGAGCTCGAGGAACCCGTCCACACCCTCCTTCAGCAAGCGCTCCACCGCCGGCCAGAAGTGGACAGGCTGGATGAGGTTGCTCGCCCAGTACGCCGCATCAAAGACCGGCTCGGCGCCTTGCCCCTCGACCGACGAGAAGAACGCCACCCGTGGGCGTCGCGGCTTCAGCGACTCGAGCTGGCGGAGCATGTCGCCTCGCACGGCGTTCAGTGCCGGGCTGTGGCCTGCGACGTTGGTGGCCAGGCGCTGGCAGAACACGTTGCGGGACTTGAGCGCTTGCAGGACCTTCTCGAGCTCCACCGGAGGCCCCGCGAGCACTGTCAGCCGCGGCGCATTCGCCCCTGCCACGGACACGGTGGCGGACACGCCAAGCTCCTCGAGGACTCGCGGCACCTCCTGGAAGGGCAGCTCCACCACCATCGCGCCGCCGCGCGCTCCGGAGGTCTGCATCCGCCGGATGAGCTGGCTGCGCGTCGTGATGACGGCCGCCGCATCCTCGAGCGACAGCGCGCCCGCGACGTGCGCGGCCGCCACTTCCCCCATGCTGTGGCCGACGACGGCGTCGGGCTCCAGGCCCCACGAGCGCCACAGCGCCGCGAGCGACACCTGGATGGCGAACAGCGCGGGCTGCACCACGTCGAACGAGTCCGGGCGAACCTGGCCCTGGGTGACAAGTTCGAGCACCGAGAACGGAGCGAAGCGCGCG
>DASVVJ010000256.1:0-2115 GCA_036389955.1 Myxococcaceae bacterium | reverse complement strand
CGCCATCTGGCGCAGGAAGCCCTGCAAGTCCCCCTTGGCGCCCAGCTGCTGCTGCACCTTCGCCATCTCGGCGTGGATGCGCTTCACCTCGGACAGGCCGAGCTGGTGGATCTGCTCGGGCGTCATGTCCGTGGTGGTGTTGAGCTTCACGCGCCAGGCGTAGAACTCCTTGCCCTGGGGCATGGCGGAGGCGCTGACCGACTTGCGGCACTTCGAGGCGTACTGCGTGGTGTAGAAGGTCTGGAACTCGCGGTAGGCGGGCACCAGCTGGGTGCGGATGATCTCCTGTGCCCGCTTCTTGAGGGCCTCCCAGTCCGCGTCCGAGATGCTCGCCGGCTTCGTAGCGAAGGGGCGCATGTACACCGATTTGGCCGGGTCGCTGACGATGTGTGCGGCGATCGTCTTCTCGAAGCCCTGCATCGGCGCGCAGGCGTGGACGTAGCCACCCTTGAGTGCCTCGCGTGACACCGCGATGGAGGCCTTGTTGTAGGCGGGGAAGGCCTCGAGCCGGGCGAGGTAACTCTCGTAGTCGCCCTTCGTGTAGAAGGGCAGCTGGTCCGGCAGGTTGGCCAGGAAGGTGTGCCAGCCGCCCCGGTTGCTGAAGCGCATGGTGCGCTGGCCGAAGCGGTTGCTCTCGACCTCGCGCAGCAGATCCCGGCGCAGGATGGCGTGGTTGAGCCGGTCCGCCTCGGAGAGCTGCGCGGTGTCGATCTTGTCCAGCCGGGTGATGAACGCCTGGGCCTGGGCCGCCTGCCGGTCGGCTTCCGCGAGCGAGGGGTCTCCCAGCTGGCGGTCATAGTCGCGCACGCCGAGGCTGGTGGCCTGAATGGGGTTCGTCTTCAGGTACCAGGCCCAGTGCTCGTCGAGCAGCTTCTGGAACTCTTCTGCCGGCGGGGCCGCCAGGACGGACGATGACCACAGGCAAGCCACGACGAGCGACAGGATGCGCATTCGGAATCTCCCCTGGCCCCGCGCGGATGCGGGGCGCCTTCTTCGGGGCGGGATTGTGAAGCCAGAATCCGGCGTTGCAAGCGCGCGGTCACCTGGCCTAGACCCCGGGGCAAGGAGACGACGATGACGAAGCGACTGGTGCTCATGCTGAGCCTCGCGGTGCTCGCCGGCTGCGCCACGGTGAAGAACAGCTTCACCCGCCCTGACTACGAGCAGGTGGACAAGCAGCGCGTGAAGCGGCTGGTGGTGGTGACGGCGCCCCTCCCCGACGGCAAGCAGGCGCTGGGCGACATGTGGAGCCTCATCGCCCGCCAGTACGTGAACCAGAACCGCGACTTCCTGGTGAAGGAGCACACCACCCGCGCTGAAGCCACAGACGACGCAGCCCTCAAGGGGCTGTGCGTCGAGGGCATCGAGGGCGTGCTGCTGCTGGTGCCGCAGGTGAAGCTCAATCAAGGCAGCGCGGACGTGGCGGTGCGCGCCCGGCTGATGCGCTGCGCGGACGGCGAGGACGTGTGGACTGCCGAGGCCGCGGGCGGCTGGGACTCGCAGGACGAGAAGTTCCGCGAGCGCGCCGCGCAGTACGTGCAGCAGTTCGGGGCCGAGGTGGAGCCCTACGTTGTACCTTCGTACAAGCTGCTGCAGGCCACGCTGGACGCGTTGCCCAACCCACAGCTCAACGATCAGGACATTGACGAGAAGATCGAGCTGGGCGAGTAGGCCTGGATGGACGTCCGCACCGTTGCGCTGCGCCTGGGCCTGGCCTTCCTCCTGGGAAGTGTGTTGGGCCTGGAGCGCCAGCTGCGCGGGCAGAACGCCGGGCTGCGCACCCACCTGCTGGTGAGCCTGGGTTCGTGCCTGTTCACCCTGGCGAGTGTCTACGCCGCGCTCCCGTTGAATGGCGGCATTCCTCAGGGGGCCGAGGCGGACATCACCCGGATTGCCAGCCAGGTGGTGGTGGGCATCGGCTTCCTGGGCGCGGGCGTCATCCTGCGCCATGGCGGCCAGGTGAAGGGGCTGACGACGGCGGCCAACCTGTGGCTCACCGCCTCTATCGGTATGGCGGCGGGGTTGGGCTTCTTCTCAGGCGCCGCCATCACCGCCGGCCTTGCCCTGCTGGTGCTCGTGGGTTTGAAGCCCGTGGAGCGCTTTATCGAGCGCTTC
>DASVVJ010000255.1:0-8363 GCA_036389955.1 Myxococcaceae bacterium | reverse complement strand
CAACTTCGTGCCGGGCATCGGCCCCTCGCCGGACCGCATGCTGCAGGCACGCCTGTTCGCCTACGGGGACGCGCAGCGCTACCGGCTGGGCATCAATGGCACCCGCCTGCCGGTGAACACCCCCAAGGGCGTCCAGGGCGGCGCGCGCAACCACGGCCGTGACGGCGCCATGCGCTTCGATGGTAACGGCGGGCGCACCCGCAACTACGAGCCCAACAGCTTCGACGGCCCCACGCAGACGAACGAGGCCTCGGGGCTGGGCGTGACGCTCACCGGCTCCACGGGCACCTACACGCCGGTGCGGCACGCCGAGGACAATGACTTCGTGCAGGCCGGCGCCCTGTTCCGGGTGATGGACGAGGCGGCGCGCGAGCGGCTGGTGGCGAACATCGCCGGCAGCCTGTCGCAGGTGAGCCGCGAGGACATCATCGTGCGCAGCGTGGCCCACTTCCGCAGCGCGGACGAGGAGTACGGCTCGCGCGTGGCTGCGGCCGTCCACAAGCTGCGTCACTCGCGCTGAGCCCCCCTTTCCCCCTTCTCCAGACGAGGACTTCCCCATGAAGACGCTGAACCAGGATGCGAAGACGATCGACGCGGACGACGAGGTGGTGGCCATGGCGCAGGCCGCGTTCCGGCATGCGAGGACGGGCGACACGGGCCGGCTGGCCTGGCTCGTCGCGGCGGGGCTGCCCGTCAACCTCTGCAACGAGAAGGGGGACACGCTGTTGATGCTCGCTACCTACTACGGCCACGAGGAGCTGACCCGGTTCCTGCTGGAGAGCAAGGCAGACCCGGAGCGCGCCAACGACCGCGGGCAGACGCCGCTGGCGGGCGTGGCCTTCAAGGGTGATGCCCGCCTCGCCGAGCTCCTGCTGGACAACGGGGCCCGGGTGGATGGGGCGGGGCCGGACGGGAAGACGGCGCTCATGTACGCGGCCATGTTCGGCCAGCTCGAGGTGCTCGAGCTGCTGCTCGCCCGGGGCGCATCGAAGGCCCTTCAGGATGCCGCGGGGCGCACCGCGCTGGACTATGCACAGGCCATGGGAGCCACCGAGGCCGCCGAGCGGCTGGGCTAACGCGGAGTTTGCGCGGAGCGCGCTCCTGGGGTCTGCTGGCGGTGGACCATGAGGAGGCGCTTCGTGTCAGCGATCGGCTTCATCTTGCTATTGGCGGGCCTGGGCTTGAGCGTGGGGGCGCTCGTCTCCCGCTCGCGCACGCAGCGTTTCGTGCAGAGTGCACTCCAGACGCAGGCCCAGGTGACGGGCCTGCAGCAGCGCCGCGGCAACCAGAACACCCTGCTGTACCACCCCGTGCTGCGCTTCAAGACGCAGGCAGGCGCCGAGCACGAGGTGGTCTCCCCCGTGGGCTCTACCCCCTCGCCCTACAAGCCGGGGGACACCGTCACCATCCTGTACGACCCGGCCCGCCCCGAGGAGGTCCGCATCCACTCCTTCCTCCAACTGTGGCTCTTTCCCATCGTGCTCGGAGGGCTGGGCGTCACCTTCTTCTTCATTGGGGGCATCCTGGTGCTGCTGGGGCGGGTGATCCGCTGAGTCTGTAATAAAGAGGCGGTGTGTGACAGGCCCGCAACGGCCAATGGGCGGAGTGCGTCGGTCCTCGCGCTGAGCCGATAATCCGGAAATCGGATTTTTCGACCGCAGAGGAGAGCCCCCATGTCCGTTGATCGCATTGGCGGAAAGTCGTCCCGCCCCCAGATTCGCAATGAGGAAGCCGAGGCCCCCAAGAAGCCGGTAGAGACGGCCAAGAAGAACGAGATCGTCAAGGCGGAAGCCAAGACGCTCAAGGACACCTTCGGCATTCAGGGTCAGGCCCAGGTCGGAGCCAAGGCCACCGGCAAGGCGAAGGTCGAGGACAGCGGCCCCTTTGGAATGCTCAACCGGGCGGCGGACGCGTTTGGCGGCGCGGTGCGCCAAGGCGGCCAGCTCATCGAGCGCGGCGGCCAGATGCTCGAGGGCCGGGTCCCCGGAGGCCACGAGCTGCGCGAGCTGGGTGAGACGGCGCAGCAGGTGGGCCGCGGCATCCAGGACGCGCCCGAGGTGGCGGTGGCCACGGCCGGCGCGGTGCAGACCCAGGTCAACAACCTGGTGCAGCAGGGCCAGCAGCTGTACGAGCGCGCGGAAACCGCCGCTCAGCCGCTGATCGCCCAGGGCGTGGAGACGCTGCGCACGGGCCTGGACAACGTGCGCTCGGGTCTGGACACGGTGAAGAACGGCGTCACCGGCTTCCTCAAGAGCATCACCGAGGCCACCGACTTCGGCGCCAACATCGACAAGCTGGGCACGGGGGACAAGTACACCCTGGGCCTGGGCGGCTCGGCGAGCGTTGAGGGCGCCAAGGTGTACGGCGCGGGGCAGATCGAAGTGTCCAAGGGAGATGACGGCTCGTACACCGTCGCGGTGGACGGCAAGGTGGGCGCCGGCATCTACGGGCAGCTGGGCGCCTCGGTGGGCGGCAAGGCCGAGGCCTCGGGCGAGGCCACGCTGGGCGTGGGCGGCAAGGTGGAGTTCAAGTTCGCCAACGCCGAGGATGCCAAGCGCGCCACCGAGGTGCTGCTGCGCCAGGCGGCGGTGGCGGCAGTGGCCAGCAGCCCGGTGGGCGCGGCGGCGGCGCCGGTGGCCCAGCAGGCCATTGGCCCGTCCGCGGAGGACCTGAAGTTCCTGGGCCAGAACATCTCCGCGGTGGAGCTGCGCGGCGAGGCGGCGGCGAAGATCGGCGGCGAGCTGGGCCTGGGCGAGCGGGGCGTGGCCGTGGCCGGCGCGTTCGGCGAGGCCAAGGTGGAGACGACGGCCGCTGCCCGCATCGAGTTCGAGAAGGGCAAGCCGCCCACGCTCGTCTACAAGCAGGACTACACCGGCGAGGTGTCCGCCGGCCTCAAGGCGGGCCTGGACTACAGCAACGGCGCGCAGAAGAACCCCAACGAGGCCTCGCTGCTGCCCAGCCTGGGCGGCTCGGCCAAGGGCACCGTGTCGGTGGAGTCGCGCATCACCCTGCCCAGCAACATCAACGTGGACAACCTGAAGAAGGATCCGCTGGGCACCCTCAAGGCGGCCGGGGTGGAGATGGGCAACTCGGCGCAGAACAAGGTCACCGTGACGCTGGAGGGCAACGGCCAGGCTCTGGGGACCGGTGGCGGCATGGAGGCCAAGGTGGAGTTCAGCGCCAAGCCGGCGGACCTGCTGCGCAGCGGGGCCATTCAGCAGGCGCTGGCGGGCAACTTCGAGGGCGCCTTCAAGGCCGCGGGTGACAAGACCGAGGTGAAGGCCAGCCTCACCCCGTTCTCCAAGCACGGCGTGAGCCTGTCGCCCGAGGTGAGCATCATGGGCTTCGGGGTCGGGCTCGAGGGGCAGGCGGTTCGCCAGGACATGGCGGACAAGCCCCTGTGGGAGTTCAAGGGCACCGCCACCCAGGCGGGCCAGGGCGTGGACCAGTTCCTCAAGGATCACCCTGAGCTGGTGCAGGCCGCGCGCACCTCGGCGAGCACCGCCGCGCAGCTGGCGCCCTTCGTGGGCATCCCGATTCGCGGGTAGGCCCGTGAGGCGGGGTGGGGGCGAAGGAACCCTCACCCCGTCCCTCTCCCGAGGGGAGAGGGGTTATTGCTTTGCTTTGGGCCGCCGGGGACGCACCGGCACCACTGGCGGCTCGGGCGGCGGGGCTCCGGTGGCTTGCTGGGCTTTGAGTTCTTCGACTTCCCGCCTCAGCCGCAGCACCTCGGCGGAGAGCTGGGCGTAGGACTCGCGCACGTGCCCGTTGAAGACGCGCTGGCGGCCGAGCGTCTCGTTGATCAGCACCTGGCACGTCTTGCGGAAGGCCCACTTGGCCACCAGCACCAGCTGGCCCGCTCCGCCCCGGTGCGTGTGCAGCGGCAGCGGCTGGGTCGGATCCGCGTGCTCCTCCATCGCTCGGAGGTTGAACGACAGCGGATCCACCCGGGGCTCGACCCCCTCCTCGGGCACGTCCGCCGGCTCGGATGTCGGCAGCTCCCGCACGCGCAGGCGCTCCTCGATGCGGGCGATCAACTCGCGCGCGGGAATGTCCCGTCCCAGCAGCTTCATCGGCGCTTCTCCTCGAGAATACGTTCCAGCTCTTCCTGGTAGGCGGCCACCACCTTCGGCCACGCGTGCCGCTTCGCGTACGCCAGCCCCTTCTTGCCCATGGCCGCGCGCTGCTCGCCCACCTCTCGCAGCCCGGTGATGAACGAGTCCAGACTCTCGTATGCCCGGCCCGCGCCGCTGCGCTCCACCTGGCCGCGCAGCACCTCCGAGTGCCCGTTGACCAGCACCGGCGTGGACTGCGCGAAGGCCTCCAGCGTGAGCAGTGACAGGCTCTCGAAGCGCGAGGGCACCGCCACCGCCAGCGCCCCGGCCAGCGCGTCGTGCTTGTCCTGCTCGCTGATGCGGCCCACGTAGCGCACGCCCTCGCCGGCCAGCTCCATGTGCGCCTCGCCCGCGAGCACCAGGTCCGGCGCGTCCTCGTAGCGCGACTTCAGCGTCCGGTGGTGGGAGAGCAGCTCGGGGATGCCCTTTCCCGCCTCCAGCCGGCCCACGTAGAGCAGGTAGGGCCGGTGCACCCCGTGCTTCTCTCTGAAGCGGTCGGGCCGTGCCTCGGGCCGGTCCACACCCACGCCGACGACGCGGGCGCGCGCGTGCTTCGGATAGAAGCGCTCGATGAGGGAGATCTCCTCGGGCGTGTTGCACATGAGCGCCCGGGGCCGCTCGAAGACGTCCCCGTACACGCCGAAGCGGATGGGCGGCTCGTCATGCGCGGTGGGCACCAGCAGCGCCCGGTCCGCCACCATGGGCAGCCCCCACACCGTGGGCCCATAGAGGTAGGTGAAGAAGATGAAGCCGTCGTAGGCGTCGCGCGCCGTCTCCAGGTGCGAGAGCAGCCCGGGGCACAGCGGGCCCTGCTCGGCCACCCAGTGCTCCTCGCGCAGCCGCTCGTTGGGTTTGTCGAACACGGCGCGAGACAGGAGGTTGAAGGGACGGATGTTGCGCGTGCGCGTCACCGGGAAGCGCAGCACGGGCAGCCCGTCCACCTCGTCCGGCCCGGCGGGGAAAGCGTTCTCCCAGGTGAGGTGGTTCTTCGCGGTGGTGGTGAGCAGGGTGAGCTGGAAGTGGGGCGCCAGGTGCTCGGCGAGCTGCTGGGCGTGGCGCTCGGCGCCGCCCGTCACCTCGCCATAACGCTGCACCACGATGGCCACGCGCGGGCGTTTGGGCTTCCGGGCGGAGCGCCGGGGGCCAGGGGCCTCGGTGTCCCCGAGTGCCCTGGCCAGGGCCCGCTGGCTGTTCTCGGCGGAGAAGTGCGCCAGGCGCCGGGCCTGGCCCGCGAGCAGGCGCTCGCGCAGCTCTGGGCTCTCGCTTACCTCCGCCACCAACTCGGCGAGGAAGGCGAAGTGCTTCTGATCAAAGGCGATGCCAGCGCCACCCAGCGTCTCCGGGACGGCGGCGGCGCCGAAGGCGAGCACCGGCACCTCAGCGGCCATGGCCTCGAGCAGCGGGACGCCGAAGCCTTCGTGCTCGCTCATGGAGACGAAGACCTGGGCGGAGCGGTAGGCCGCCACCAGCTCCGCGTGGCTCAGCCGCCCCAGGAAGTGCACACCGGGGAGCTTCTGGGCGGTGCGCCGCAGGGACTTGAAGTAGCGCCCGCCGGGCTCGTAGCCGCCCACCAGCAGCAGGCGAGCGTCGGGGCGGATGCGCACCAGTTCCGTGTGCAGGGCGAGCAGATCCTCGAAGCGCTTGTGCGGAGCCACGCGGCTCACGCTGAGCACCACGGGGCCGGGGCCCTCCAGGCGCTGGCGCATGGCGGCGTCCACGTTGGCCAGGGAGAAGCGCTCGGGCTCGATGAAGAGGGGAACGGTGTGGACGTTGCGGTAGCCGGCGGCGCGCAGCTCCGCGGAGTTGAAGTCCGAGACCCCGAGGGCCAGCTCCACGCAAGGGGCCATGGCGGCGAGCTGGGCCCGGCCGGAGACGAGGGCCTCGGCCAGGGGCGTGCCCGGGTAGAAGCGCGCGGGGCTGATGTTGTGGAAGACGAGTCCGCGGCGGCAGGGCAGGTGCATCAGCACGCTGCTCAGGGGCGAGGCGATGCCATGGTGGTAGAGGACCCAGTCCTCCGGAGCCGGACGCAGCGCGGACACCGGGTGCGCGAGGGACTCCAGACCGGGGGCGACCTCGCTGGCGTACAGCTCACCGAAGTGGCCCATGCGGCGCAGCAGGTGCTGCAGGTGCAGGGCGGCCTGTCCGGTGGCGTCGCCCGCGACGAAGCTGGGAATCAACTGATGGACCGCCATGGGCTGGCTTGCCTATCACAGGCCCGTGGTATGAGGCGCCCCGTGTCCACCGGCCCCATCGCTTTCGACGCGACGCTCTGGGACGAGCCGACCACGGGTATTGGCCTGTATACCCGCTGTCTGGCCTCGGCCCTGGAAGGGCAGGGCGTCACGCTGGAGCGCTTCGGGGCGCGGGTCTCTGGCGAGCACCCGAGGGGACACATGGGGCGCACGGGCTACGCGCTCGCCCGGCTGCCCCGGGACTTGAGGGGCTCGACAGCGCGGCTGTTCCATGCGCTGGGCAACTTCAACCTGCCGCTGACGCGGCTGCCGGGCAAGGCGTACGTGCTCACGGTGCACGACTTGATTCCGCTCACGATGCGGGAGACGGTGTCCACGGCGTTCCGGTGGCAGTTCCGGCTGTGGCTGACGCGCAGCCTGATGTTGGCGGACCGGGTGGTGTGCGTGAGCGCGCATACGCGGGACGAGCTGCTCGCTGGGTTCCCCGAGGCGGCGGGCCGCACGCAGGTGGTGCACAACGGCGTGGACCACGTGGACACCGAGCGCCTGGATGCGACAGGAGAGGACTTCGTGCGGGCGCTGGCGCTGCCGAAGGACTACGTGCTGTACGCGGGCTCGCTCGATGTGCGGAAGAACGTGGGGCTGGTGCTCGACGCGCTGGAGCGGCTGCGGGCACGGGGGAAGAAGGCGCCGCTGGTGATGGCGGGGCAGAGCTGGTTCGGCTCGGGGGCGGTGGAGAAGCGGGTGGGGCGCATGCGGGCCGAGGGGTTCGAGATCCTCCCGCTGGGCTACCAGTCCGCGCCGGTGTTCTACGAACTGATGCGGCGCGCGGCGGTGTTCGTCTTCCCGTCCCGAGGGGAGGGCTTCGGGCTGCCGCCGCTGGAGGCCATGCGGCTGGGGACGGCAACCGTTGTCTCCACGGCGGGCTCACTGCCCGAGGTGTGCGCGGACGCGGCGCCCGCGGTGGGGCCGGACGACGCGGAGGGCCTGGCGGACGTCATCGACCGGCTGTTGCGCTCACCGGAGGAACGGCGGCACTGGGCGGAGAAGGGCCGGCGCCAGGCAGCGGGCTTCACCTGGAAGCGCGCGGCGGAGCAGACGCTCGCGGTGTACGAGTCCGCGCTCCAGAGAGCGTGATACGAGGGGCGCATGGCGGCCTTCGAATGGCTCGGCAACATTCTTTCCCGCATCGAGTCCTACCCACGCCGCGGGCATGCGCTCTATGTGGAGGGTGGCCACCCTCTGGACGTGAAGACCCCTGCTCTGGTGCTGGCAAGGGACGTCTACTCGGACGACCTGCCCGCTCTGGCCCAGCAGCACGGCCTGCGGCAAACGCTGTCTGTTCAGCAAGTCATGGACATCGTCGAGAACGCCCGGGCGCAGCGGCCGGACGTCGGCCCAGCCGAACTCGTACAGGCCTTCAATTTCTATTGGGAACGCGACGCGTTCATTGACTTCAACGTGGTGCCTTAACCCCGGGTCAGCCTCTGTGCCGTTCGGCCACGCGGTACAACTGGCCCAGAGAGAAATCCAGCAGCGACTGCCGTGAGCGCAGGTACCGGTGGGCGCGCAGGAACGGCAGCCACACCCGCTGACCGATTCGTACCTGTGCTTCCTCCAGCTTCTTGCGGGGGATCCACTGCCCGCCGAGGTGGCGCACCAGCACCTGGCCCAGGTAGGCGCCCACGGAAGGCACCGCGCGCTGATCGATGTTGTGGCGCTCGAAAACTTCCGGGAAGTTCTCCAACCAGAAGAAGAAGTCCACGTCAGTGAGGGACTCGGGGGTCTGCTCAAAGAGGGAGGGCACCTCGACATGACGCATGGCGACCAGGTGTTCGGCGAGCAGGGAATAGTGTTTCAGCGCCGCCTGGGTGTCTGGCACGTCCGGGGGCAGGGCGGAGCTGGCGGGCAGCCACTCGTCCGGCTCCGGAGGCTGGTAGGCGTTGAACTCCGCGATTCGCCGCTGGCGCTGGCTGATGGCTTCGTAGTCCAGCACGCGAGAAAGCAGCGGGGCCACGTCCGGGTGGAAGCGCGGCTCGACAGGGACGAGGGCGGC
>DASVVJ010000254.1:0-2555 GCA_036389955.1 Myxococcaceae bacterium | reverse complement strand
CGACAGCTCCACCTTGCTGGAGCGGGCCGTGAAGCCCAGGAACTTCGTCTCGCCCAGCGCCAGGGACATCGGGCCCGCCCAGGCGGTGCCCGACACGAGGACCATCGCGACGATCAGCAGCATGCCGGCATTGCGAGTCATGAACCTGGCTCCCGTCGGTTTTTGTGGTGTGCTGTGAATAATTATCTGACATGTGGGGTGAAAGTTGCTTCACGCCGAGAAGTCCTGTGTTTCCAAGGGGTTGAGCCACAAGGTGGTAGCGCTACCGCGGCAGGCCGAAGCCGTGTGGAACAATGGCCGCCGCGTGAAGACCCTTCGTTCCGTCCTGTTGGCCCTGGCGCTGTGCACCCCTGTGATTCCGGCGAGGGCGGTGGAACCGGCCCCCGTCACCACCGATGCCACGGTCTCGTTGCTCGAGCCGGTGGAGGGCCAGTGCGAGTGGGTCCGGGTGGAGCCCGAGACGTCAGCGCGCCAGGTGCTCGCGCGGCTCGCGGCGGACTGCCAGGGCGGCAGCACCGCGTTGAGCCGGGATGGCAAGCGCGGCGCGGTGCGGTTCTGGCGTGGCGCGGTGAGCATGCCCGTGGTGGGCAAGCCCACGTTCCCCGAGCCGTTCCCGTCGCAGGCGTTCCGGGATCGGCTGTTTCAGGTGGAGTTCGCCACGGGGGCGGTGGAGGAACTGCCGCTGCCTCCGGCGGGAGAGCTGATCGAGTACGGCTACGATGAGGGAGGGCGGCTGCTGGGGCTGTCGATTCAGGCGCTCCGGCCGGATCAGGAGCGCGCCCGGATGGTGGAGATCGACGGGGTGGAGGTGCCCTTCACGTTGAGCGGCCGGGGGCGTCCGTTGGTGGCGCACACGTTTACTTTCCTGGGCGGCAAGTGGCTCCGGCTGGAGACGAAGGGCTCCTCGGAGGCCGCTGGCACGGGCGTGCTGAAGCACCGCAAGGAGTTGGGAGAGCGATCCAACCGCGCGCTGGATCCGCGCTACGACGCCCTGGAGATCGAGGACGACGCGGTGCTCGACTCGCTGTACGAGCTGTCACCGGAGCAACCCGAGGGAGAGTGGACCGAGTTCCGGAGCGGAGGGCACACCCTGGCCATCTGGGGCACGCCCTTCGGCTCGAACATGCTGGCCACCGGCCTGGTGCGGCGGCTGGAGAAGGGGAAGCTGGTCGCGCTGCCCTCGTACCCGTTCCAGCCGAATGACGCGATCAGCCTGCGGACACGGGGGCAGTTCCTGCTGGTGTCGCTGGCGGACTCCGGCGCGCACCCGCGGATGTACCGCGGGAAGAAGCTCGTGTGGAGTTCGGAGACGGCCCGGGCGGTGACGCTCTGGCCGAAGTGAGGCGCGTCAGTCCTTGAGCTGCTGCATCAGATAAACGTAGTGCAGCGCCCACCGCCGCGCGGTCATCACCGGGTCCGCGTCGTTGGAGTGCCCGCCGTCGGTGTTCTCGTAATAGAGGTAGGGCAGCCCCATGGCCTCGAGCCGCGCCGCGAACTTGCGTGCATGGCCGGGGTGGACGCGGTCGTCCTTCGTGTTGGTGGTGATGTACGGCTTGGGGTAGCGCACGCCGGGCTTGAGGTTCTGGTAGGCGGAGTACTTCGAGAGGAACGCGGCATCCTCGGGCACCTCGGGGTTGCCGTACTCACTGACCCACGACGCGCCCGCGGGCATCTTGTGGTAGCGCATCATGTCGATCAGCGGGCTCTCGATGACCACCGCGTTGATGAGCTCGGGATGCTGGATCATCGACACGCTGGTGAGCACGCCGCCGTTGGAACGTCCGTAGATGCCAATGCGGCGCGGCGTGCTGATCTTCCGGCGGACGAGGTCGTCGATGACGGCGGCGAAGTCATCGAACGACTTCTGGCGGTTCTCGCGCAGCACTGACTGGTGCCACGAGGGGCCGAACTCACCGCCTCCACGGATGTTGGCGATGACGTACACGCCGCCCTGCTCGAGCCACAGCTTGCCCACCTCGGGCAGGTAGATGGGCGGCTTGGACACCTGGAAGCCACCGTAGCCGTACACGAGCGCCGGAGTGGTCTCGGCGGGCTTCGGGGCCTTGGGCCGCACGACGAAGTAGGGCACCCGGGTGCCATCTTTGGACTTCGTCCAGAACTGCTCGACCTTGTGGGTGGATGCCTGGAAGCGCGCCGGCAGCTCCTTGGCCTTCTTGACCTTGAGGGAGGCGGCATCCGCGTGCCACAGCGTGCTGGGCTCGAGGAAGCTCTCGGCCTCCACGAAGAGCTGCTCGTGCGCCGAGGAGGCCGCGCTGATCCAGATCGAGGCGTTCTTCGGCAGCGCCAGGCGCTTGCTGCTCCAGCGGCCCTTGGCCCAGGTGTAGACGTCGACCGCGCCCTTCACGTCCTCGTACACGTTGACGATGAGCTTGCTGCGCGTGGCCGCCACGCCCTCAATGGCTTTGCGGGGCGTGGGCTGGAGCACCACTGTGGGCTGCGCCTTCTCGGGATGGGCCCGCAGCGTGGCCAGCTCGTAGGAGAGCAAGGAGCCCTGCTTGAAGCTCCCCCAGTCCTGCTCAAGGGTGAAGACGACC